>DASRQT010000033.1:0-16545 GCA_035696485.1 Polyangia bacterium
AGCTGTTCGCCGTGATGTGCGCCGGCATGTCGACCATCGCCGGCACCGTCCTGCTGGCCTACGTATCGATGGGCGTCGACGCCGGCTACCTGGTCACCGCCTCCTTCATGAGCGCGCCGGGCGCTCTTATGATTGCCAAGATCATGGTCCCCGAGACCGGGACGCCCGAGACCTCGTCGTCGTCGCGCGTGGAGATCGCGCAGGTCGACGTGAACGTCATCGACGCCGCCGCGCGCGGCGCCAGCGAGGGGCTGCACCTGGCGCTGAACGTGGGCGCCATGCTGATCGCGTTCGTGGCGCTGGTCAGCATGGTCGATTCGGGCGTCCACGCGCTGGGAATCGTGTTCGGCCATGGCGAGATCAACCTCGGCAGGATAGTGGGCTGGCCGCTGGCGCCGCTGGCTTACCTGATGGGCGTGCCGTGGTCGGAGGCGCCGCTGGTCGGCACGTTGCTGGGGACCAAGACGGTGCTCAATGAATTTCTGGCCTATCAGCTGATGACCAGCCAGGCCGCTCTGCTTTCGGCCAAGAGCATCCGCATCGCCAGCTTCGCGCTCTGTGGCTTCGCCAACTTCGGTTCGCTGGCCATTGTCCTGGGTGGCCTCGGCTCCATGGTCCCCGAACGGCGCGGCGACCTCGCACGCCTGGGGCTGCGATCGATCGTCGCGGGATCGCTGACCACGTTCTTGACCGGCACCATCGCCGGGCTAATCGGGAGATGACCCGGGCGCTAGCCGGGCGGTTTGCACACCGGGCAGGCGCAGTTGGCGCGCAGATCGCGGAAGTTGTAGATGCCGGTGTCGTGGCCGTCGGTCCAGTGAACGGAGATGCCGTACTGGCCGATGAGGCCGATGTTCTTGGCGCGCACGTTCGCGGGGACGTTGGCCGGGTCGAGGATGACTTTGCCGGAGGTCTCCTCCACGCACAGTGCGCACCGGCATGCCAGGCGCAGGTCGCGAGCCGCGTAGACGGTCTCGTGGCCATCGTCCCATTTGATGGTGAAATTCGACCGCAAGAGGCCGACGATTTCATCTGGCATCGGCATGGCCGTTACCCGTTACCTGTCTGGCCGGCATGCCGCTTGAGCAGGAACTTCATCAGCGGCGCCACATGCAACGACTGGATCATCTCGCCGTCGTCCAGCAGCCTTTCGACCCGCCCGACCGACATCGGATGTAGCCGCAGGTCCTCACTTGCGCCGGGATTGGCCTCGGCCATGCGGACGACGTCCTCGGCCAGGAACGTGTATGTGAGATTGTTGGTCAGGGCGGGGTTCGCCGACAACGTCATCAGCGGGGACCAGCGGCCGCCGCCGTAGCCGGTCTCTTCCAGCAGCTCCCGCCGCGCGGCCGCCTCGAGCGATGTGTCGCCCGGGTCGGTGGTGCCGGCCGGGATCTCGTAGTGGACCTGCCCGAGGCCGTGGCGATACTGCCTGACCAAGAGCACCAGGCCGTCAGCCGTCACCGCGACCACGTTGACCCAGGGGGCGTATTCGTTGACCCAGTATTCGGGGATGATCGTTCCCCCGGGCAGCTGGACCCGATCGACACGCACCGTGTACCAGAACTTGCGCGACAGGTACTCGCTGGACAGCACCGTCCAGGGCTGCGGATCGTCGGGGAGCGGCCGGGTCATGGCCGGGAGTCTATGACAGCGCGGGCACGCCCGAAGACCGATTCCAGCATCGGCGGCGTCAGCTTGCCGGTGTTCGTGTTCTGCCGGCTCGGGTGGTAGGACCCGAGCAGAACAGCCGCCGTGCCGGCAATCGCGTCGGTCGGCAGCAAAACCTCGCAGCCATGCCCGAAGGCCGGCTTGGGGCGTAGGGGCAGGCCGCGCGCGCTCCAGTAGGCCAGCATGGCGTCGAAACCGATCTTCCCCAGCGCGACCACCACGCGCAGGCGTGGCAAGACGGCGATCTCGGCCGACAGGTGCCGGCGGCAGCGGCCGATCTCGGCCGGCGTCGGCTTGTTGTCGGGCGGGGCGCAGCGCACCGCTGCGAGGATGTAGGCATCGGACAGCGCCAACCCGTCAGCGGTATGTCGCGAGGTCGCGATGTTGGCGAAGCCGGTCCGCTCCAGCGCGCTCATCAGGAAGTCGCCCGAGCCGTCGCCGGTGAAGACGCGCCCGGTGCGGTTGGCGCCGTGCGCCGCTGGGGCCAGCCCGACAATCAGCAGGCGGGCGTCGGGATCGCCAAAGCCGGGCACCGGCCGCCCCCAGTAGATGTCGTCGCGGTGCGCCGGCTTTTTCTCTGTTGCGATGCGCTGGCAATAGCGGCGCAGCCGCGGGCAGGCCGTGCAAGCGACGATGTTCGCACGGACGGCGTCGAGCGCGGGCCCGCCTATCACGGCTGCTCTTGCGGCCCGTCGATTGGCGGGCCGTCTTCGAGGGGGTAGCCGGCCTCGCGCCAGGCGCGTATGCCCCCGTCCATCGAGACGACGTTCTGGTAGCCCATCTTGCGCAGGTTGTCGGCGGCCAGGGCCGAACGGAAACCACCGCCACAATAAAGAACGATTGGGGTGTTCTTGTCGGGGATCAGCGTCTCGACGTCGCGCTCCAGAACACCGCGGCCGATGTGGCGGGCGCCGCGGGCGTGATCCACCGCGTATTCGTTGTCTTCGCGGACATCGATGAAGGCAAAGCTGTCGTGTCGATCCATCCGCGCCTTGACCTCGGCGGGGCTGCATTCGCGAATCTCTTTTTTGGCCTCGGCCACCAGCGCCAGGAACCCGGGACTGTGCTTCATGGCGGCATCAGCCTAGCCGAGAATCCGCCATTTGACAGCGGGGGTAGAGCTTCTTACGGTGAGAGGTTAACCGTGTCAGAAAAGAAGGATTATTACGAAGTTCTGGGCGTCGCGCGCAACGCCGACGCCGCCGATCTCAAGCGGGCCTACCGCCGTCTGGCGATGGAGTTGCACCCCGACCGTAATCCCGGCAACCCGGAGGCCGAGGGCAGGTTCAAGGAGGCGGCCGAGGCGTACCAGGTCCTGGCCGACCCCGAACGCCGCGCCTTCTATGATCGGTTCGGTCACGCTGGCCCCAGCGGCGGCGGTTTCGGACAGCAGGGGTTCAGCGACATCGGCGACATCTTCTCGGCGTTCTCGGACATCTTCGGCGACATCTTCCGCGGCCCGGGCGGCGGCGGTGGGCAGCGCGCGCCCAGCCGCGGCGCCGACATCGAGGCCCGGCTCAGCATCACCTTCATCGAGGCGGCCAAGGGCGTCACCAAGGAGGTGAAACTTCGCCGCCGCGCCCCGTGCGGTTCGTGCCGCGGCACGGGCGCGCTGCCCGGGTCCACGCCCGAGGTCTGCCAGCAGTGCGGCGGTCGCGGTCAGGTGATGCATTCGCAGGGCTTTCTGATGATCTCGACCACGTGCCCGATCTGTCGCGGCGAGGGCAGGGTGATCCGGTCTCCCTGCACCGACTGCGAAGGGACCGGCATCGACCACCAGGAAGACACGCTGCAGATCGCGATCCCCGCCGGGGTCGACGACGGTTCCACGCTGCGCCTGATGGGCCGCGGCGAGGCGGCGGCGCGCGGCGGCCGCCCCGGCAACCTCTACGTCGTCCTGCGCGTCGAGGCCGATCCCCGCTTCGAACGCGACGGTGCCGACCTGCACACCGAGGTGCTGGTCACCTTCCCGCAGCTGACCCTGGGGGACAAGGTCATGGTGCCAACGCTGGACGGCGAGGGCGAGCTGGAGATCCCCGCCGGCACGCAACCGGGCGACACTTTACCGCTGCGGGGTCGCGGCCTGCCGCGGCTGGAAGAACGCGGCACCGGCGATGTCATCGCGCACCTCAAGCTGGTGGTGCCGACCACGCTGTCGGGTGAAGAGGAACAGCACCTGCGCGCCTTCGCCGCCGCCGGCGGCCAGCGCGTCAACCCCGAACGCGGCGGCGGCCTGTTCCGCCGCAAAAAGAAAAAGTAAAATCCGGTCCCCTCGCCCCGCGCAGCGGGGAGAGGGTCAGGGAGAGGGGTCCGCGGTCAGCCGCGTTTGTCGGCCGTGCGGGCTTGCCGCGGGGGCAGGGCGAGCGGAATCTCGGGGATGGGGTGGTCGGTGTATAGCCACGAGTAGGCGAAGTACGAGGCCAGCACGCGCTTGGTATAGTTGCGCGTCTCGTCGACGCGGATGCTCTCCATGAATTCGTCCATCGCCAGATCGTGGCGGAGCGCCAGCCAGCTCTCGACCGCGCCTTCGCCGGCGTTGTAGCTGGCGATGGTCAGCGGCGCCGCGCCGTCGAACCGTTTCCACAAAAAACCCAGAAAGCGCGAGCCGTATTCAAGGTTCTTGGCCGGATCCATCAACGCCTCGCGGTTGACGGTGGCGCGCCCGGCGAAACGCTGCGCGGTCTTGATCAGCATCTGGGTCAGGCCGATGGCGTTCGCGAAGGATTCGATGCGCGGACTGAAGGCGCTCTCCTCGCGCATGATCGCCAGCTGCAGCGCCTCTGGCACCTGGTTGGCCTTCGAGTTCTTGCTGACCAGCACCGGGAAAGCGCGCGGGTAGGACAGCTTCCACTTCGCCGCGCCCAGCTGCCGCGGATATTCTGACCGGTAACGCGTCAGCGTGTAGCGCGGGATCGAATGCGAGGCGCTCCAGATGCCGCCGCGATCCAGCAGGATGGTCGTGATCCACAGCAGATCTTCGTCCTCATTGTCGCCGTCGCGATCGCCGGTGCGGCCGCCGCTCTGTTTCTCGCCGGCGGTCGACAGGCCCAGACGCGCCAGCTCTCGCCGTGCGTCGCCGCCCAGGCCCATGCGCGCCAGCTCGACGGCGCGCTGGAAGGCCGGGTCGCCGAACAACGTACGGGCCGGGAAGGTCCAGCGAACCGGTTTGGGTTTGCTCTCGCGTAGGCTCGCGACCAGCGCCTCGCGCGCCCTGGGAAACGACTCGCGCATCCGGGCCAGTGACAGCAGCGCGTAGACCGAGAGCGGATACTCCCGCACCGCGCGTTCGTACCAGGCCCGCGCCTCGTCGGTTCGCCCCTGCTTCTCGAACACGCGCGCCTTCCAGTACTGCGCGCGCCCCTCGGCGTACCAGATCTCCTCGCGCGGGATGAGCCGCAGGTTCTCGTCCAGCCACGTCAGCGCGTCACCGTAGCGGCCGTTGCGCCAGGCCCCGAAGGCCAGACGCCACAGCGCCTCGTTGACCAGATCGCCCTTGGGGTAAAGGGTCGGCACCTCGGCCAGCAGCTTGGTCGCCGCCTCCTCGTCGCCGCCGTCCACCGTCAGCTCGGCGGCGCGCACGCGCGCGTCGTCGGCATAGCTGTGGTCGCGGTGCTCGTTCTCGAGACGCGCGAACCGCTCCAGCGCCGACGCCCGGATCTGTTTCACGCGCGCCTCGTCCAGCCCGGCCTGGAACGTCATCGCGCCGAAGCACCGTCCCGCCTGGTACAGCGACTTGGCGTGGAGGTCGGGGATGGGCGCGACCTTGCACGCCACCTCGGCCTCGTCGAACAGCGGCGCGGCGCGCGCCCGCTGCCGCTGTTTCCAGACCGACTGCGCGCGGTAGTAACGCGCGCGGCACTCGAGCTCGCGGTCCAGTCCCGGCGCGGCCAGCGCCGATCCGAACGCGGTCTCCGACTCCGTGTTGCGGTTCTTGTCGAACCAGGCCATCCCGCGCGTGAACCATTCGCTGGCCGTGCGCGTTCGCACCAGATTGGCCTCGAAGAGGGGCAGCGCCTGCGCCAGGGCGGTGATCCGCTCGCCGGCCCGCTCACCCCACGGCTCGAGCGGCGCCTCCGCCCAGACCCGCCGATAGAGCGCTGTCACATCCGCGACGATCTCGGCATAGGCGCCGCTGACATCGGGTCGGGAGGCGGCGATGCGCTCCACCGCCTCGCCTTTCTTGAACATCACCTCGGCCCGGCGCGGCCCCGAGGGAAACCGCTCGCTGTAGCTGTTGATGGCTGCGAACGCGTCCTCCCAGCGGTTGAGCGCGCGCAGCGCATCGATGCGCACCAGGTGGGTCTCGGCCTCCGGCAACGTCCCCTTGGCCACGCGGCCCGCCCACTCCAGCGCGCCGGCGGCGTCGCCCCTTCGCAGCCGGCAGCGGGCGGCGTTGTAGGCGTGGTAGGGCCCGAGGCGCGGATACTTCGTGTACAGCTCCTCGAACGTCGCGCCGGCCTCCGCCCACTTCGACTGGTTGGCGCGCGCCAGCGCCTGCAGGTACAGCGCCGCCGAATGTTCCGCGCCGGCCTCGACGCCACCCTTGAGCGCCTTGGCAAAGCCGGCCTCGGCCGCGTCCCAGTCCTCTTCGCGAAACTTCTCGGCCGCGCGTTTGGCTTTCTCCGACTTGAAGAACGGCTCCAGCCATTGCTGATCGAACGCGACCAATTTCCCGCGTGCGCGCGAACGCGGCGGCGGCGGCGCTTCGTCATTCCCCTTGTCGTCGTCCTCCTGACCCCAGGCGGGCGCCGGCACGCCGGGGACTACCACGGACAGCAGCACGGAGGTCACCACTACCGCCCGGCCCGTCGTCGTCACAGCTTGAGAGTACGAACCCCCCCGCGTGCGGTCAATTTGCTGTGGGCTACACGGGCTGCTTTGGCTTGTGAACGCTGAGCCGGTTGCGGCCCGAATTCTTCGATTCGTAGAGGGCGGCGTCGGCCGCGCCGATAAAGTCGTTCGCGTCCTTGATGGCGGGGTCGGGCAGGACGGCCAGACCCAGGCTGATGGTCACCGGGATTCGCTTGCCCTCATAGACGAAGGCCATATCCTCGACCGCCTTGCGCAGCCGTTCGCCGACGATCTGCCCCTGCGCCAGGTCGGAACCGCGGCAGATCACCGCGAATTCCTCGCCGCCGTAACGGGCAAACACGTCCTCCGCCCGCAGCGACGCCGACATCAACGTCGACAGCTCGGACAGGACATGGTCGCCGGCCTGGTGGCCATACGTGTCATTGACCTTCTTGAAGTGGTCGATGTCGAACAGCACCAAGGTCAGCGGCGTCACGTGCCGCGTCGAAAAGGTGAACTCACTCTCCAGCCGGTCGGTGAAGTACTTCTTGTTGAAGGCCTTGGTCAGGCCGTCGCGCAGAGCGGATTCGTACATCTGCTTCTGAAAAATTTCGTCCAGATTGTCGTGATACGTGAACTTGAGGATGGTCGTCGACCCCACCAGGATCTTGTCGCCATCGCACAGCTCCTTCTTGTCGACCTTTAACCCGTTGCAGTAGGTGCCGTTGGTCGACCCCAGATCGTGCAGGATGATGCGTGACCCCTCGATGACCAACTGCGCGTGCTCGCGCGAGATTCCGTCGTCCAGGAGGCGGACCTGCGCTTTCTGCCCGCGACCGATGACCGTGGTCTCCGATTCGATCTTGTACATCTCGCCGACGCTGGCACCCGCCAGCACGACCAAGTAAGCGCGGTCACGTTTGCCGCCCTCCTGCGTCGGGGGCGGCTCGAACATCCTCGTGCTCTCGTCGGCAGGCATCGGAGAACTTGATGGTAACACATTGGACGCGGTCATTGCGTTGCGTCGTACGACGTGCCGGATACCACCTACGAAGCCATGGCCAGCAGATTCTGCGCGAACCTGCGTAGCCGGTCACCGCGCGCCCCCAGCGGCGCGATGGCCGCCTGGGCCTCGGTGATGAGATCACCGAGGCGCCCGCGCGCCCGTGCCGCATGGTCGGGGTGATCGGCGTCGTCGAGATCGTCGGCGTGCTGGAAGGCGATCCCGAATCGCCGACCGTACGCGCCGAGCGCGCGCGCCTCGCTCTCGGATGCCCCGCCCGCGGCCGCGCCGATGTCCAGCGCGGCGCCGAACAGGGCGGCGGTCTTCTCGGCGTGCAGGCGTTCAAGCTCGTCCAGCGTCGCCGGCGGCGGGTCGCCCAGATCGCGCGCCTGGCCGCGGACCATCCCGCCCACGCCGGCCCCGCGCGCCAGCGCAGCGGAGGCGCGTAGAAAATCTGCGGGGCGGCCAGAGCGCAGGCCGGCTTCGGCGATCCATTCGAACGCCAGGGTCAGCAGCGCATCCCCGGCCAGGATCGCTGTCGCGTCACCGAAGACCTTGTGGTTGCTGGGACGCCCGCGGCGCATGTCGTCGTCATCCATCGCCGGCAGGTCGTCGTGGATCAGCGAGTAACAATGGACCAGCTCGACCGCGGCGCACCCGAGCCGGATCGGGTCGTCAATCGTCGCCCCCGGCGCCACCGCCTCGGCGGCGGCCAGCGCCAGCAGGGGACGCAGCCGCTTTCCCGGCGACAACAACGAATAACGCATGGCTTCGACCAGCCGTCCCGGATCCCCGCCTCGCGCGTCCGCTGCCACCCGGGCCGCCAACAGCTGCTCGAGCTCAGCGCGCCGCGAGGCGATCCACTTGTCGAAGTCGGCTGCCGAGTCCTGCGCGCCGACGGAATCAGGGCTCATCGCGTTCGGGTGTATCCAGCGGCACCGTGCGCGGCCGGCCGCCGGGACCAGCCAGCAGCACCTCGACCTTCTTTTCTGCCTCGTCCAGGATGGTCGCGCCGCGGCGGCAGAGCTCCATCCCTTCTTCGAAGGATTTCAGGCTGTCTTCCAGCGACAGATTTCCACCCTCCAGCCGATCGACCAGCGCCCGCAGGCGGGTCAAGATGTCGTCGAAGCGCTGGGGGCTGGCCGCGCTGTCGCCGGGTCTGGTGGCGCCGTCCATGGCCAGCCGTTTTACGACTGTCCGTCCTGCATTTCAATCTCCATGGAACTGCCGCTAAGATGACGACCTCATGGCGATCGAGACACCGCCCGCCAGCCTAGGTTCGCCATGCCCCGACTTTCGGCTGCGGGGGGTGGACGGCGAGACCTATTCCTCGGCTGATTTCGCGCCCGGCCCGCTGGTGGTGATGTTCCTCTGCAACCATTGCCCCTACGTCAAGGCGGTCGAGGATCGTTTGATCCGACTTGCGCGCGAGTACGCCGCGCGCGGAGTCCAGTTCGTCGGCATCTGCGCCAACGATGCCGCCGGCTATCCCGACGACGCGTTCGACAAGCTGGCGGCCCGGTGGCGCGACAAAGGCTACGGGTTCCCCTACCTGCACGACGAATCGCAGGCGGTCGCGCTGACGTTCGGCGCCGTATGCACGCCCGACATCTTTGTCTACGACCGGTCACGCCGGCTGGCTTACCGCGGGCGCATTGACGATTCGTGGAAGGACGAATCGAAGGTGACGCGCCGGGAGCTCGCCGCGGCGCTGGATGCTTTGCTTGGGGGCGGTCAGCCAGCCGCCGAACAGCGACCGTCGCTGGGCTGTTCCATCAAGTGGAAGGACTGATTCGGTGGCCAAGGCCGCGCTCAGTCAGTTGAAGGCGCCGTGGCTGGCTTACCTGCGCCGCAAGGGGCTCAAGACCACGACCCAGCGTGAGGCCATCGTCGATGCCTTCCTGGGCGCCAGCGGGCACGTCGCGCTGGAGGATCTCTTGATGAATGCGCGCAAGAAGCACCCGCGCGTGGGGCTGGCGACGGTCTACCGGACCGTCAAGCTGATGGAGGAGGCGGGCCTGGCGGCATCGCGCCAGTTCAGCTCCGGCCACACGCTGTACGAGCTGGCCGGCGGACGGGCCCACCACGACCATCTCATCTGCGAGAAGTGCGGTTTCATCCAGGAGTTCGAGAGCGACGAGATCGAGCGCCTGCAGACCAATGCCGCACGGCGGCTTGGATTCAACGTGATCCGCCACCGTCACGAGCTGTTCGGTCTGTGCGAGAAAGCCCGCGGAATCCCTGGCGGTCAGTGTCCGGGCGAGGCTCTGTTGCGCCGCGGCAGAGAGGTGAGTCGTTGACAGCAGGGCGGGCGGAATGAGATATCTAGAGATTGAAATTGAGAAGCGTTATCAAAATCATTTCGGTCGCGGTCACGGCCGTGCTGCTGGTCGCCGCGGCGCCGGCGCGCCGGGCCACGGCCGAGACGACCTACTTTTCCACCCGGTCGGTGCTGGCTGACTTTTTTCCCAAAAGCGAACGGGTGACGTTCCGGACGTACGCGCTGGACGCGCCGCTCAAGGCTCGGCTGGCGCAGCGCCTCGGATACCGGCCGGCGAAAGATCGCTACACCGTCTTTGTCGCCACCAGCAAGGGCAAGATCGACGGGTACGCCGTCATCGACGACGAGATGGGACAGCACTTGCCGATCACCTTCGCGACCCGGCTGTCATCGCGCGCGGTGGTCGAACGCCTGGAGATCATGATCTACCGCGAGACCCGCGGCGACGAGGTCCGCGACGCACGCTTCCGCCGCCAGTTCGAGGGGAAAACGGCGCAAGATGCCCTGCGGCTCAATCACGACGTGGACGCCGTCAGCGGGGCGACCATCTCGTCGGCGTCGCTGGCGGTCGGCGTCCGCCGCGCCGCCGTGCTGGTGGAAGAGCTGGCGATCGGGTTGGGCGCCCTGGCCACGGCGCCGGTTCCGGCGGCGCCAGCCGCCCCCGCCGGACGCGCCCCCGCCACCCGGAACGCCCCCATTCGGTAGGACGGCGTCTTCATGCGCCAGTTCTCCTCGACCGGTTTTAGGCTATGGAACCTCTCGCGCGAGGCCAAGGTTCTGTACACCACGTTCTGCGTGCTGATCCTGTTCGGGATCGCCTCGTCCGCGCTGTATTACGGCGATCTGGTCGGAGGCAAGCTGGACGGCGTGCGCCGCTACTACGCTGGCGCCGGCGCGCCTGATGACCGTCAGCCCGCGCCCGCCAGTACGCCGCCGCCAGACCGAAGGGCGCAGCCCATCGTCGAGATCCCCGGCGACGCCGACACCGCCCGCCAGCCGCTGGTGGTCGCGGTGACGTACCGGAAGCTGCTGGAGGTGACGCACTTTCACCTGTTCACGATGCCGGTGGTGTTGCTCATCGTCGGCCACCTTTTCTTCGCCACCGGCGCCAGCGACCGCGCCAAGCTGGGGTGGGTGCTGGCCGCGTCCGGCAGCTTGTTTGCTCACCTGGCGACGCCGTGGCTGGTCGCTTTCGTCACGCCGGGATTGGCCTGGCTTCACGCGCTGTCAGGCGCGGCGATGACGTTGACCATGACCGTGCTGACGGCGGTTCCGGTCGTCGCCATGTGGAGACGACGCCCCGCGCGCGCTGACTAGAGAACTAGGCCGCGGCGCTGGACAGGCACTGCAGGGCGAGCACGGTGATGTTGTCGGTGCCGCCGGCCAGGTTGGCGGCGTCGATCAACCCGGCGACGGCCAGCTCCAGCGTGTTGGCGCCGTCGACGATCTCGAGCAACTTCGGATCTTCGATCATGCCCGACAGCCCGTCGGAGCACAGGATGAAGATGTCCTGGTCGTGGATCTCCTGTGCCAGCACGTCGACCTGGACGGTGTCGCGCATGCCCAGCGCGCGCGTGATGACGTTCTTGTGGGGAAACTTCCGCTGCTCTTCGTCCGACATGTTGGGCTTGGCGTCCTTGTAGTCCTCCAGCAGCGAATGATCGCGCGTCATCTGCTGGATGGCCTTGCCCCGGATGCGGTAACAGCGCGAATCGCCGACGTGCGCGATGTAGAATTTTTCGCCGACGATCTGGCCGCTGACGATGGTGGTTCCCATGCCCTTGAAGTTGAGGTCGCGCGCGGCGGCCTCGAAGATGCGCTGGTTGGCCATCTTGATGCCGACCGCCAGGCGGTTCTCGATATAGGTGAGGTGGCGATCCATCTTGTAGGGCCAGGTCGCCTCATCGTCTTTCGTCCGCGCGAAGAACTCGTGAATTACCTCGGCGGCCATCTTTGACGCCACCTCGCCCGACGCGTGGCCACCCATTCCGTCGGCCACCAGGAATAGCTGTTCGTCTTCGATCAACGAGAAATAGTCCTCGTTGTGGGTTCGCTTCATCCCGACGTCGGTTTTGGCAGCGTAACGGATGCGCATGGCGGGTCAGGGACGAGAAGGGCGTTCAGGGTACCGGTCGTGGGTTGAGGCGTCAATTGAACGACACACACCAAAATCAGATTGGCCAGAATGGCGACAAGGTTGGCCGACGAGATTGCTGGCGTACCACGTTAACGATCGTTGACACCCCAGAGCCGGCCGGGTAGGGTACTGTTCAAATGTCTAGCTCCGGGGGCCCGGCGAGGGCGCAAAGGGCCGCTTTACTGGCGATTGGTGACGAAGTGCTCCGTGGCGAGGTCGCGAACACCAACGCGGTCTTTCTGTCGGAGCGGATGTTCGAGGCGGGGCTGGAATTGCGCGAGCACCTGGTGGTCTCCGACGACCCCCAGGAGATCCGCGCCGCGCTGGTACGCCTGCGGGCCGAGGTGGACGTCATCGTCGCCACCGGCGGCCTGGGGCCCACCGAGGACGACCGTACGGTTGAGGTGGTCGCCGAGCTGCTGGGCGTCAGCACCGCGGCCGACGAACCCTCGCTCGACGCCATGAAGAAGCGCTTCTCGACCCACGGGTTCGAGCTGACGCCCAATAACCTGCGTCAGGTGCGGGTTCCGGCGGGCGGCCAAGCGCTGGCGAACTCGGCCGGGATCGCACCTGGCTTTCATATCCGGCTGGGCGGGGCCGAGGCCTATTTTCTGCCCGGCGTGCCGCGCGAGATGGAAAAGATGTACGTGGATCATGTCGCGCCCCGGCTGGCGCGTCTGATGGCCGAGATGGGGGTGCCGCCGCCGGCGGTGCGCACCTGGCACGTGTACGGCATGGGGGAATCGCACATCGACCACCGGCTGGCGGGCCTCTTGACCGGCGTCGAAGGCGCCACCCTGCATTTTCGAACCGCGGTTCCGGAGAACCACGTCAAGGTTGTCGTGCGCGACGCCACTCTGGAGGCGGCGCGCGCCACGCTGGAAAAGATCGACGCCGAGCTGCGCAAGCGGATCGGACCGGGAATCTACGGCACCGACAACGACAGCTTCACGGCCGCGGTGGCGAAGTCACTCAAGGCTCAGGGCGCGACGCTGGCCATCGCCGAATCGTGCACGGGCGGTCTCGCGGGGGAGCTCGCCTCCTCGGAGGCGGGGGCCAGCGCCTTCTTCCGCGGCGCCATCGTCTGCTACGCCGACGAGATCAAGGTCGGGGTGCTGGGCGTCAAGCAGGAGACGCTGACCGATTTTGGCGCGGTCAGCGAACCGTGCGCGCGCGAGATGGCCGAAGGGGCCAAGAAGCTGTGCAATTCAACCCTGGCGGTCGCCATCACCGGCGTGGCCGGACCCGAGGGTGGGGCGCCCGACAAACCGGTCGGGACGGTCTGCTTCGCGGTTTGTGGACCAGGCTCGACGCGCACGGCGACAAAGCTGTTCGCCGGTGATCGCAACCGCGTTCGTCGCGCGGCCGCCTATTTCGGTCTGGATCTGGCTCGCCGCTACTTCGACACACGCAAACGATGACATCGCCGAATGCGCAAAGGATGGTCAGAACATTCGTTGCCGTTCCTTTGCCAGCCGAGCTGCAGGGACAGATCCTGCAGGCGGCGACCGCTCTGGCGCCGGTGTTGCCGCAGGTGAAGTGGTCGCGCAAGGTCGAGAACCTGCACGTCACGCTGAAGTTTCTCGCCGAGGTTGACGAGGATCGGCTGGCGCGCTTCGGGCAGGCCCTGCTTGATCGGCTGCGGGCGTTGCCGCGGTTCCGGATGGCGGTCCGGGGTTTCGGCGCGTTTCCGTCGCCGCAGGACGCGCGGGTGTTGTGGGCGGGGATCGACGATCAGTCGGGTGGGCTGGCGGACGTGGCCGCCGCGGTCGATGACGTGGCCGCGCGTCTGGGGTGGAAGTCCGAAGACCGGCGTTTTCACGGCCACGTGACTGTCGGACGCGTTCGCGACGGCATTGACGCGCGCGACGTCCTGTTGCCTTTGGCCGACCGCGCTTTCGGCGAGCTGGCGGTGGGCGAAGTTCACGTTTACGAGAGTCAGCTGGGCCGGGGCGGCGCCGGCTCGACCTACATTTTGCGGTGTCGAGCTCCGCTCGGCGCCAGGCACGACCACAACGAAGGAGATCACCATGGCGACCAGCGAGACGAAGAGCGACATCAAAGAAACTAAGGCGACTGCCGCTGCCCCCGTGGCGCGCGATCGCGACCAGGGACGGGACAAGGCCATCGATCTCGCGGTCTCCACCATCGAGAAGCAGTTCGGCAAGGGGAGCATCATGCGTCTGGGCGAAGGGATCGCGCCGCCGGAGGTGTTGGTGGTCCCCACGGGTTCCCTGGGGCTGGACATCGCGCTGGGCGTGGGCGGCCTGCCGCGCGGCCGCATCATGGAGGTCTACGGCCCTGAGTCTTCGGGCAAGACGACGCTGGCGCTGCACGCGGTGGCGCAGGCGCAGAAGGGCGGGGGGATCTGCGCCTTCGTCGACGCCGAGCACGCGCTGGACGTCGGGTACGCGCGCAAGCTGGGCGTGCGCACCGACGACCTCCTGGTGTCGCAGCCCGACTGTGGTGAACAGGCGCTGGAGATCACCGAGATGCTGGTCCGGTCGGGCGCGGTCGACGTCATCGTCGTCGACTCGGTCGCGGCGCTGACCCCGCGGGCCGAGCTGGAAGGGGAGATGGGCGACGCCCACGTCGGGTTACAGGCACGCCTGATGAGCCAGGCGCTGCGCAAGCTGACCGGCACCATCTCCAAGTCCAACACGCTGGTCATCTTCATCAACCAGATCCGCATGAAGATCGGCGTCATGTTCGGCAACCCCGAGACCACCACCGGAGGAAACGCCCTCAAGTTCTATGCCAGCGTGCGGCTGGACATCCGGCGGGTCGGGGCGCTGAAAGACGGCGAGAAGGTGGTCGGCAACCGCACTCGCGTCAAGGTGGTGAAGAACAAGATGGCACCCCCGTTCCGCGAGGTCGAATTCGACATCCTCTATGGCGAGGGGATCAGCCACGAGGGCGACCTGGTTGACCTGGGCGCCGAGTGCGGGGTGGTCGAAAAATCAGGCGCCTGGTTCGGTTTTGAAGGCGATCGCATCGGCCAGGGCCGCGAGAACGCCAAGCAGTACCTACGCGACCATCCCGAAGTGGCCCACAAGATCGAGCTCAAGGTTCTGGCCCACCACAACATCAAACGCGACATGGGCGCCCCCGCGCTGGCGGGTAGCACCCCCACCGTCGGCGCCACCGGCAACGGCGCCACCGTCCACGCCTTCTCCCCGCAGCCCAAACCGGTCTCCGAGAAGCGCTCGCGCTAGCGAGACCCGCCTCCCGGGGACGGGGGATACGCGAGTCGCCCGCACCGTCGGACATGGACGTTGGGGCGAGTCGCGTATACGATCAGTGTAATGGCCGCTAAGAAACCTGTCCCCGAAGGTCCCGTCGAGGTTCCCGAGATCATCTCCATCCTTCCGCTGCGGAACTCGGTCCTGTTCCCGGGATCGATCATTCCGATTGACGTTGGGCGGAAGAAGTCGGTGAAGCTGGTCGAAGAGGCGATCTCGAAGGAGCGCCCGGTGATCGGGATCGTCACCCAGCGCGATGCGCGCACCGAGGATCCGGGCGCGACCGACCTTTATTCCGTTGGCTGCGCCGCGCGTATCCTCAAGGTCATCAAGCTGGCCAAGGACAACTTCTCCGTGATCCTGCAGGGGGTCTCGCGCATCCGCCTGCTGGAGGTGGGCGGGCAGGATCCGTTCATGACCGCCAAGGTCCAGCCGCTGCCGGATGCGCCCAGCACCGACGTCGAGCTGGATGCCCTGGTGATGAACCTCAAGGACGTCGCCAAGCGGGTCATCAAGTTGATGCCCGAGCTGCCCAAGGAGGCCAGCGCGCTGGTCGACAGCGTCACCGAGCCGGGGCAGCTGGCCGACCTCATCACCTCCAACCTGGACGTGCAGGTCGACGAGAAACAGGACGTGCTGGAGACGTTCGACCTCAAGAGCCGCCTGCGCAAGGTGCTGCAGTTCCTGTCGCGCCAGCACGAGGTTCTGAAGGTGCGCGAGAAGATCAACAGCCAGGTTCAAGAAGAGATGGGGCGCAACCAGCGCGAGTACGTCCTGCGCCAGCAGCTCAAGGCCATCAAGGAAGAGCTGGGCGAGATCGACGATTCGGGCGGCGACCTGGATGACTTCCGCGAGAAGGTGCTCAACGCCAAGATGCCGGCCGAGACCGAGAAGGTCGCGATGAAGCAGCTGGAGCGGCTCAAGGTCATGCAGCCGTCCTCCGCCGAATACACGGTCACGCGTACCTACCTGGAATGGCTGGTCGAGCTGCCGTGGTCCATCGCCACCGACGACAAGCTGGATATTCAGGCGGCGCGCGACATCCTGAACACCGACCACTACGACCTCGAGAAGGTCAAGAAGCGCATCCTCGAGTACCTGGCGGTCCGCAAGCTCAAGGCTGACAAGAAGGGCCCCATCCTGTGCCTCGTCGGGCCGCCGGGCGTGGGCAAGACCTCGCTCGGGCGTTCGATCGCCAAGGCGATGGGGCGCAAGTTCATCCGCATCTCGCTCGGCGGCGTGCGCGACGAGGCCGAGATCCGCGGTCACCGCCGGACCTACGTCGGCTCGCTCCCGGGCCGGATCATCCAGGGCATCAAGAAGGCCGGGACCAACAACCCGGTGTTCGTGCTCGACGAGATCGACAAGCTCGGCCACGACTTCCGCGGCGATCCGGCGTCCGCGCTGCTCGAGGTGCTCG
>DASRQT010000034.1:0-4817 GCA_035696485.1 Polyangia bacterium
CAAGAGCAAGAAGGGCGAGGCCAACAAGAACGCGCCGATCGATCCCGTGTTGCTGGCGCTGAACCTGGGCGCGACGTTCGTGGCGCGCAGCTTCTCGGGCGACAAGGCGCAGCTGGTGCCGCTCTTGAAGGCGGGCCTGGCTCACCGCGGGTTCGCGCTCATCGACGTCATCTCCCCGTGCGTGACGTTCAACGATCACGAGGGGTCGACCAAGAGCTACCTGCACACGCGCAAGCAGCTCTTGCAGGTGTTGCGGTCCGACTTCATCGCGCCGGCCGCCGAGATCACCGCCGACTACGCCGAGGGCAGCACCACCAACGTGACCATGCACGACGGCAGCGTGATCGCGCTGCGCAAGATCGCGCACGACTACGATCCCACCGACAAGCAGCAGGTCATCGCGCACCTGCAACAGCGGCAGAGCCGGGGCGAGATGGCGACCGGGCTGCTTTACATCGACCAGAAATCGGGGGATATGCACGACATGAATGCGACCCCGGACGCGCCGCTGACCCGCATCCCCTACGAGAAGCTGTGCCCGGGCAGCGCGGCGCTGGACAAGCTCCAGGAAGCATTTCGCTGATAAGGTTAAGGTCCTCCCCAGGAGGTCGTCTCATGGAGATACGCGCGAAATGGTCGGTGGTCGGGTTGCTGGCGGTTGTGCTGCTGGCCGGCGGGCTGTCCACTTGCGGGAACGACTCACACAAGGGCGTGTGTTTTTACGCCGGGGTCAGCTACGCGGCCCAGGACCGATTCACCTCGATTGACGGCTGTAACACCTGCACGTGCGCGTCGGATGGGGCGGTCGGGTGTACCACCCGGGCCTGCGTCGAGGGCGGCGTGCCCGAAGGCGGAGTAAGCGACGGCGCTCGCGACGGCGTCCAGAGCGGTGGCGAAACCTCGTCCGACGGTATGGCGGCCCCAGACGGGATGGCAGACGGCGCCATCGAAACAACCCCTGGGGTCTGCAGCCTGGAGACCTCCTACCGGTTCTTCGATGACGGCGGGCTGCGCGCCTTCTACGACGATTCGCGCATCGCGCCGCCGCGGACGCACACGCTCACGCGCAAGAACATGACGAACAATACCACCGTCGAGTGCGGGTACGAGATCCCCTGCGACCCGGGCAGCGCGGTGGACCTGCCGTCGATTCAAAAAGCGATCGCGCACCCTGATGTCCAGGAGGCCCTGGCCAAGGCCGTGCCGCCGCACTACGGCAGCGATCCTCGCCCGGTGGACGGCACCGTCTGGGTCTTCGAGCGCGCGGACGGACGGGGCTTCAGCCTGGGTGGCGGCAACGTGCCGGCCGGGCTCCGGGCGCTGGAGACGGTCCTGCGCAAGCTGACGACCGAGACGCGCGCGGCGCCTCAGTGCGCGGCGCTGCGTCCGTAAGGCCTTCGGGAAACAGGCGTCGCTGGAAAAGCCATCTTCATGAGCGCCGCCGGCGTCGCTGCTGTCCGTCGCGCCATGTGCGCCGGCTGCGGGCGTCCTGTGTCCGTCTGCCTGTGCGCGTACGTGACGCCGCTGCAGACGCGGACGCGCGTCCTCTTGCTGCAACACCCGCGCGAGCGCCATGTCGCGATCGGCACCGCGCGCCTGGCGCGGCTGGGCCTGCCGGGGGCGATGTTTCGCCGTGGCGTGGAGTTCGACGACGATCCGGAGGTGCAGGCCGTGCTATCGGGCGCCGACGGCGGGCCACCACCCTACGTGCTCTTCCCCGGGCGCCACGCGGTGGATCTGGCGGTGGCGCCACCGCCCGGTCCCATCACGTTGATCGTCGTGGACGGAACCTGGTGGCAGGCCAAGAAGTTGCTGAACCGCAATCCGGCGCTGGCCGCCCTGCCGCAGCTCCGGCTGGCGCCGGCGTCGCCCAGCCGATACCGCATCCGGCGCGAGCCGCGCGATGAATGCGTGGCGACCATCGAGGCGCTGGCGATGGCGCTGGGCGCGCTGGAGGGCGATCCCGCCCGCTTCGCGACGCTGCTGCGGCCCTTCGAGGCGATGGTCGACAAACAGCTGCAGCTGGCGGCCACGGTCCGCGACGGGCGCCACCGCCGATCGGCCATCGCCCGCCACGCCAGGGGCGAGGCGGACGGACGCCCGCGACCCGCGCGCCGGATCCCCCTGGCCGAGATGTTGCGCACGCGCGGCCCGGATCTGCTCTGCGTTCATGGCGAGGCCAACGCCTGGCCGGCGCGCCCGCCCTCGGGGTTTCCCCCCGAGATTGTTCAATGGATGGCCAGACGTCTGTCCACGGGTGAGACCTTCAGCGCGCTGATCGCGCCGCGCGGGCCGCTGGCGCCGTCGACGCGCTTTCACCTGCGCCTGACCGCGACGGACCTGGCCGCCGGCGAGCCCTGGGAGGTTTTTCGCGCGCGCTGGCTGCGGTTCGTGCGCGAGGAAGACGTGTTCTGTAGCTGGGGCCGATTCCCGGTCGATACGCTGCTGCGCGAAGACGCCGCGCTATTGCCGGGCAGCGGCCAGGCGGCGCGCGTCGACGTGCGCGCGGCGGCGAACGCAATGCTCGGAACACGCATCGGCGCCGTTGAAGATTGTGCGTCTCGTCTGGACACCACCGTGCCGGCTGTCGCTGTGATGGGGGCGGGCCGCGCCGGACCGCGCCTGGCCGCGCTGTGCGGCGTCGTCCAGGCGTTGGCCGCGCGTCGTGACGCTTCCGTTGCGCCGCCGCCCGGCGCTAGAATCGTCTCGTGAACGTGCAAGACGCAGAAGAGGCGCTGGCCGAGGCGGAGGTCATCCCCTGTCTCCAGGCGCCGTTGTCGGAGGCCAAGGAGATCCGCGAAGTTTGCCTGGCCGCCGAGATCCCCGTCTTGCTGGAACGCGACGCCTGCTGCGGGAAGGGCGGCTGCGGCTGCGCGCCCAAGCTGCAGTTGCTGTCGCGCCCGGAGGACGCCGCGCGCATCGGCGCGCTCTTGCACGCGCGCTGGCGCAACATGGCGCTGCGCGAAGGGACCGTCGACGCCGACCACCCGGCCGTCGCCATCCCGGCCGACGCCGATCCCCCCTGCCCCGCCTGCGGCACCGTCGCGCCGTTGAATGGCGGCGCCTGCAGCGACTGCGGCCTGCAGCTGGAATAATGAGCAAATCGACCGACCGCGTGCTGAAGGAGCTGCGCGCCTTCGGCCTCGCCTACCCCGGCGCGCACACCAAGACTCCCTGGCCCGGGCACCTGGATCTGGCGGTCAACGACAAGACCTTCGCGTATCTCAGCGTCGAGGGCGAGCCGCTCGGCATCTCGTGCAAGCTGCCGCACACAGGGTTGGTGGCGCTGGAGCTTCCGTTCACCAAACCGACCGGCTACGGCCTCGGGAAAAGCGGCTGGGTGTCGGCGACGTTCGATGGTCGGACCGCGCCGCCGATCGCGATGCTGAAGGAATGGATCGACGAGAGCTATCGCGCACAGGCGCCGAGGAAGCTGGTGGCCAGCCTGGACAAGCCGCCCGCGGCGACCAAACCGCTGCGCAGCAAACCGCGTCGCGCGGGCGGCCGGCCGCGATGACCGACGATCCCAGCGAACGACCACTTCGAACGCCGCGCCTGCTGCTGCGCTGCTACCGCATCTCGGACGCACCGCTATTGAAGCACGCCATCGACAGCAGCCTCGACCACCTGCGGCCGTGGATGCCGTGGATGCTTAACGAACCGTCCCCGCTGTCCGACATCGAAGCGCGCCTCGGAACCTTTCGCGAGCAGTTCATGGCCGGGCGCGACTGGGTCTTCGGAATCTTCGCTCCTGGCGAAGAAGAAGTTCTGGGCGGCACCGGACTGCACCCGCGCATAGGCCCGGACGCGCTGGAGATCGGCTACTGGCTGCGCGCCGATGTCACCGGCCGCGGGCTCGCGACCGAGGCCATCTCGGCGCTCACGTCAGCGGGCCTGACCACCTTCGGGGCCAAGCGCATCGAGATCCGCTGCGACCCGCGCAACCTTCGCAGCATGGGTGTTCCCCGCCGTCTCGGCTACCGGCACGTGCAGACGCTGATTGGAGACACCTTCACGCCAGCGGGCGTAGTACGCGACACCATGGTCTGGGCCCAGGGGGAGCGGGGGCTGCCGCCAGACAGTTGAGCGGCGCCTTCTCGCAAAATCCGCCCTCTCCCAGGCCCTCTCCCGCAAGCGGGAGAGGGTTCACCGGATGGGAACGTGACGCGCCATTCGTGGGGATTCCTCGGGGTTACGGGCAGAACTTGCGTTCTTGGGTCTTGTGCCAGACCTCGCCCGGGGGACGGGTGAAGACAGCGCGGCCGCCCAGCTCGACGGTCATGTTTTGCAGGTAGACGTGGTCGCGCGGTTCGGGATCTTGGCCCTCGCCCCACGGCTTGCCGGCGATGTCCAGGTCGCCGTCGCAATCGACGTCGCCGACGCGGGCGTCGTGACCGCGGGCGTTGCGGGCGACCGAGTGTTCGGTGAAGGCGCCCTTGCCGTTGGTGTTCTCCCAGATCCAGGCGTTGCCGGTGCTCTCACCGCTGAAGACGTCCAGGTCGCCGTCATTGTCGAAGTCCATCGCGAAGATGGAATGCAGCTTGTTCTTGCCGCCCGCCAGCCGGTGCAGCGTCCAGGCACCGCCCATGCCGTCGCTGTTCTCCGCCCAGGCCGCGTTGCCGCCAAAGTGCGTGCACATCACGATGTCCAGGTCGCCGTCACCGTCCAGATCACCGAGGTTGGTCAGCGGCGAATCATCGAAGCCGGTGACGGTGCGGAGGGACTCCCACTGCGCGCCCTTGCCGTCGACGTTGCGGTACCACCACTGGTTGCCGACCACGATGTCGTTGTGCCCGTCGCCATCGATGTCGCCGATC
>DASRQT010000035.1:0-6777 GCA_035696485.1 Polyangia bacterium
GGCCGAGGCCAGCAGCGCGCACCAGATGTACCAGGGGATGGCCTGCCGGGCGGCGATGGCGTCTGCGCGTGTCACCCGTCGAAAATAGCAGGCGCGCGCTGGCGTCGCGGCTATTTGCCAATCGACCCGCGATTTGACTGCCGCCCCTCTGTCTGATATCTATCGCGCGGTTTCAGGGTCAGGGTGGTTAGGTTGTTGGTTGTCAGGTTGGTCGCGGATGGGGAGGGGGTAGGGGATGCGTCACTATCGTTGGTTGGTGTCGGTTGTGTTGGTGTGTGGTGGCTGCGGGGCCTCGCCCGAGGAGCAGCCCGGGTGGCAGCCGGTGATGGTTCGGGCTGAGAGCCAGCCGGCCCTGGGGTATCTGGACGTCAGCGGGTCACTGATCGTCCCCTGGTGCGCGGCGGTCCTGATCAGCCCCAAACTGGTGGTCACGGCCGCGCATTGTGTCGGCGACTTTGCGCCATCGCACGTGACCTTCGGCGTGGGGCGCATCACCCCCGACGGCGCGGAGGGCGGCAGCTATCGGGTGCGCGACATCGTCCTGCATCCCGACCGCGCGCTCTGGCAGCACAACCTGGCCGCGCTGATTCTCGAAGAGCCGGTTCGTGGCGTCTGGCCGGTGCGCCTCGGCGAAGGAGGGGTTCCGGACGGACGGCTGACCTCGGTGACATACGAGTTTGTGGTCCGTGGTCATGCCGGCGAACGGCGTGTCTGGGCGGGACAGGCACAGGGAAAAAACGATCCGATCACGCTGGTCCCGACCGAAGGGCAACCGAATTGCCACGCCGACGCCGGCACCGGCGCCATCGACGCCGGTGGCAACGTGCTGGGATTCCTCAGCGCTGGCGCGCAAGAGAAGGATCCCGACCATAACCGCGGCGGCGTGTACGACGGGGTCCCGGGCTGTTACCAGTCCTACAAGCTGGCGGCGGTGGCGCAGAATCTCCCCTTCATAGACCACGCCATGAGCCTGGCCGGGCGCCCGATCGTCGTGCCCTAGCGCCGCTTTCGCGCTAGAGTCGCCCGCGGCCGCAAACAGCGGAGGAGACGGGCCATATGAGAAATTTGTCTTTCGTCATCGCGGGTCTGACTTTGGGGGCGCTGGTTGATAGCTGTGGCAGCACCAGCCCGGACACCTCCAAGTACGAGGGGACCTGGAAGTACACCTCGGGGACGGTGACGGGCATGTGCGGAACCATGTCGGCCATGCAAGACCTGACCGGGACCAGCGCGACCCTGGCCAAGGGCACATCGTCCGACCTGGTCTTGACGGTCAGTCCCACCTGCATCATCAACTTCAATATCAAGGGCGTCGAGGCCGTCGCCGCGCCCGGGCAGATCTGCACCATCGAGGTCGCCATGGTCGGCTCGCTGATGGTCACGGTTGATTCGTGGACGCTGGAGACCACGGACGGTATGACCATGACCGGCGCCCTGGCGGGCAAGACCACGATCCCCGTGGGCGGGTTCATGATCACCTGCAACGTCAACGGCACCGGCACGTTGATGAAGCAGTAGAACGCCGCGCCCGAACCCGCTGAAGGGATCGGCTAGAGGATGTGAATCTCGGGGCTGATGATCGAGCCCAGGAACTCGGCGCGATGTTCCTGGGGGATGACGGTCAGGTCCTGGATGAAGTCGGCGATGGAATCGCTGCCGTCCTCGAACAGCACCGCGAAGCCGCGATAGGCGGTGGTGCGGATGACGTGGCCGCTGGCCTTGCAGGTGCGATCAGGGCCCAGCGAAAACATAACGGAAATCTTACGATTCAGGTCAACCTTCACGCTGGACTTGAAGAAACAGCCACCGCAGGAGATGTCCTGCAACTCGCCCTGCTCTGAAATCCCGCGCGCGGAGAATACCAGCGTCACCGGCAGTCCCAATCCAAAGCGCGGGTACTGCCGGTTATCTGCCGCCGCCTCCATCGTCTTCAAAGAATGCCACGTCTACCGTAAGACGTCGATGACCTCGAAATGGGTGACGCTGGCGGACGCCGCTGCTGCGGGATCCGCGATTTCGCGCAGGGCGATAACCATCACGCGCTGATCGGGCGCCGCGTAAACGGCGACGGGACGGACCTTGCCGCGGGGCGCGCTGGTCTTGACCTCGCCAACCAGAATCGGCCTGGTCGCCGGTTTGGCCGGGCGACGCGTCACGCGAATGACGTCCTTGCTGAAGACCAGCACCAGGTCCACCTGCGGCAAGACCAGATTCGCCGCCTGCGCCGGCCAGTCGGTCCGCGTCAACTCGACAAAAGAGCCGCCCTTGAGGTGCGGCAGCAGCTTGGTCCAGGCCGACGTCTCCTTCTTCTTGCGGGCTCGCGCGTCGGGCGCGCCGCCGACCCCGAACACCGGGATCTCCTTGGTCGTGGCGCCGGGCGAGATCGGCGAGATGACCACCACGCAGCCTTCGCCGCTGGTCGGTTCGCCGCTGGCGCCGGGGGCCGGGGCGCCGCCATCACGTGCCGGCGCTGCGGGCGCAGGCGCCGGGGCGCCAGCATCACGCGCCGCCGATGGCGGAACGCCCCCAACGCGCGACAGTGCCGGGCTGGGAGCGGGAGCAGCAACCGTCCAGCACCGGGTGAAGACCACCACGTGCTTTTCGGCGCTGTAGGCCACGGCTGACTGGTCGAGAACATGGCGCGCGATCACGCCCGGCGGCAGCCGCACGTTGCTGGCCGTCAGCTCGGGGCCAAGGTCGAACGGCACCGCGACGTGCGTGTCCTGGGCGTTTTCAGGCGGCGTGAACGTCCAGCGCAAGACGGCGTCGCGGATGCAGGCCTCCACCTTGGGGTTGTGGAGTGTCGAGTCCCTGATCACGGCGTTGGAGACCGTCCCCTTCGGGGTGACTGTGAAATGCACGACCAGCTTCCCGGCCAGCGTGGGTTGTGTCTCGAGAGCGGCGCGGTAGCAGCGGTTCGCCTCCGGCACGCGGGCCTGGACCTCCGCAGTGAAGTTGCCGGCCGGTACGGGCGGCCGAGCTTCGGGCGCGGCGTCACCCGCGGCCGCAGCCGGCGCGGACGCGGCCGCGGCGATAACTACCGCCAGCGCCAGCATCTTGGGCAATGGGACCATGAGGCCGCCATTCTATGCTGGGAAAACCGGCTCTGCGCCCCCCCTGCCGCGCGAGTCGACCGGCGCGGCAGGGGAGCGCGTGATATCCCTAGGGCCGCATGTCGGCTGTTGACCAAGCGAGGACCGCGCCGTCCAGCGCACGCTGGAACATGGTCTCGCCCGACCTGGTGGCGCCGACCCTGTTCGCGCGGCCGAAGCACCGGGCGGGTGGCCTGCGCCCGGCGCCGTTCCTTCCCATGTCGCGCGCCGAGATGACGGCGCTGGGATGGGACAGCTGCGACGTCGTGCTGGTGACGGGCGACGCCTACGTCGACCACCCCAGCTTTGGCATGGCCCTGGTCGGACGATTGCTGGAGGCTCAGGGTTTCCGCGTCGGGATCATCGCGCAGCCCGACTGGCGCAGCGCCGCGCCGTACGCGACGCTCGGGCAGCCGAACGTCATGTTTGGCGTGACGGCCGGGAACATGGACTCGATGGTCAACCGGTACACGGCCGACCGGCGCATTCGTTCCGACGACGCCTACAGCTCCGACGGGGCCGCCGGGCGGCGCCCCGATCGCTCGGTGATCGTCTATGCGCAGCGCTGCCGGGAGGCCTTCCCCGACGTGCCGATCGTGATCGGCGGGATCGAGGCCAGCCTGCGCCGCATCGCCCACTATGACTACTGGTCGGACAAGGTCAGGCGGTCGATCCTGCTCGACGCCAAGGCCGACCTGCTGGTGTTCGGCAACGGTGAGCGCGCCGTGGTCGAGATCGCGCACCGGCTGGCGGCCGGGGAATCACCCGCGGCGATCACCGATCTGCGCGGCACCGCCTTCGTGCGCCGCGTATTACCCGAGGGTTGGGTCGAGGTGGACTCCCGGACCATCGACACGCCCGGTCCTATCCACCCCCGGCCCGACCCGTACGCGTCCAGCATGGGTGGCGCGACGCCCGAGGTTGTCGTGGCCGACGGCGGCTGTGGCGTTGCGGCGGGGCGGGAGGGTGAGGGTGAGAGGTGGCAGGAACGTCTCTACCCGCTGCGGCTGGGCAAACCGAAACACGACCGCGCGCTCACGGTCATCCGGATGCCCGACTACGCGGCGGTGGCGGGCGATCCGGTGCTGTACGCCCACGCGTCGCGGTTGTTGCACGTCGAGGCCAATCCCGGCAACGCGCGCGCCCTGGTGCAGAGGCACGGCGACGTCGACCTGTGGTTGAACCCACCGCCGCTTCCGCTCTCGACCGGCGAGATGGACGCCATCTACGAGCTGCCCTATGCGCGCCGCCCGCACCCCGCCTACGGGGAGGCCAAGATTCCGGCCTACGAGATGATCCGCTTTTCCGTCACCATCATGCGCGGCTGCTTCGGCGGATGCACCTTCTGCTCGATCACGGAGCACGAGGGGCGGGTGATCCAGAACCGGTCGCCCGATTCCATCGTGCGCGAGATCGGCCGCGTGCGCGACACGGTCCCCGGGTTCACCGGCGTCATCTCCGACCTGGGCGGCCCGACCGCGAACATGTACCGGCTGCACTGCAAGAGCCCCGAGATTGAAGCTGCGTGCCGGCTGCCGTCGTGTGTCTACCCGGGTATCTGCCCCAACCTCAAGACCGACCACGCGCCGCTGATCGACCTTTACCGCAAGGCGCGGGCCGTGCCGGGCGTGAAGAAGGTCCTGGTTGCTTCCGGGCTGCGCTACGACCTGGCGGCCACGTCGCCCGAATATGTGCGCGAGCTGGCCACGCACCACGTGGGCGGATACCTCAAGATCGCGCCGGAGCACACCGAGGACGGGCCGCTGTCGCGCATGATGAAGCCCGGGATCGGGTCCTTCGAGAAGTTCAAGGGTTTGTTTAACAAATATTCAAAGGCCGCGGGCAAGAAACAGTATCTGATCCCGTATTTCATCGCGGCCCACCCCGGCACCACCGACCAGGACATGTTGAATCTGGCGCGGTGGCTCAAGCGCAATGGGTTCCGGGCCGACCAGGTCCAGGCGTTTCTGCCCTCGCCGATGGCGACCGCGACGGCGATGTATCACTCCGGGAAGAATCCCCTGCGCCGTGTGACCCGAGACAGCGAGGCGGTGGCGGTGCCGAAGGGGTTGCGCATCCGGCGCCTGCACAAGGCGTTCTTGCGCTACCACGATCCGGCCAACTGGCCGTTGCTGCGCGACGCGCTTGCGCGGATGGGACGGGCCGACCTGATCGGCGGTGCCGCGCATCACCTGGTGCCGCGCAAGCAACCGTCCGGCCACGAAACCACAAGCGTCCGGAAGCGCGCCGGCCAGGCAGCCGGGGCACGGCGGCGGCCGGTGGGCGCGACCTTCCGGACCCAGCACACGGGCCTGCCGCACCCGGGTCCGGCCCCGCGCGGGCGCCCCACCGGGCGATTGTGATCTGGAACCCTGGGAGGGTTCCAGACCTCCCGCGATGGAACTCCGGCGGCAAAGCCGCCTGCGTTCCGACGCAACTACGCTAGGCTTGGGTCAGCGCGCGAAGCTGCATTCCCAGCGCGCGATCTCGGGCTCGAGGACTAGGCGCTCTTCCTCGTGGGCGGTGGCCAGCACGCGGAGGCGTTCCAGCAGCGGGCGCGCCTCCTGATGGCGTCGCTCCGAGAGCAACTGGCGAAGCTGATAGCGGAGCCGGACCATCTCACGCGCTTGCACGAAGTCCATTCGCGATCCTCCTGCGACGGTGCCCTTTTCACCTTAGACGCGGGCGCGTAGGCGTCAAATTCTTTGCTGCCGCCGCCTCGGACGAGCAAATTCGTGGCAAAGAGGCTAGATTCCCCGCCGATATGCAGCACCTGACCGACGATCTTCGCATCGACCAGATAAGGCCGCTGATCCCGCCGGCCATCCTGATGGAGAGCCTCCCGCTCTCGGAGGCGGGTTCCACCACGGTCGCGGAGAGCCGCGCCGCCATCGCGCGCTGCCTGCGCGGGCAGGACGACCGGCTGGTCGTCGTGGTCGGACCGTGTTCCATCCACGACGTGGCGGCCGCCCGGGAATACGCCGAAGATCTGCACCGCCTCCGGGCCGAGCTGTCCGACGCGCTGTGCATCGTGATGCGCGTGTACTTTGAGAAGCCGCGCACCACCGTCGGCTGGAAGGGGCTCATCAACGATCCCCACCTCGACGGGACGTTCAAGGTCAACGACGGCCTTCACCTGGCCCGCAGCCTGTTGCTGGACCTGGCCGAGATGGGCCTGCCGTCCGGCTGTGAGTTTCTGGACACCATCACGCCGCAGTACGTGGCCGATCTGGTCAGCTGGGGGGCGATCGGCGCCCGCACCACGGAGAGCCAGGTCCACAGAGAGCTGGCCTCAGGGTTGTCGGTCCCGGTCGGGTTCAAGAACGGGACCGACGGGAACATCCAGATCGCCATCGACGCGGTCCAGGCCGCCTCGCACCCGCATCAGTTCCTGTCGGTGACCAAGCAGGGGCTGTCGGCGATCGTTGCGACGCGCGGCAACCCCGACTGCCACATCATCCTGCGCGGGTCCGCCAGCGGCCCGAACCACGGCGCCGAGGACGTCGCGCGCGCCGTCGCGAGCCTCGAGCGCGCCAAGCTGCCGCCGCGCCTCATGGTCGACTGCAGCCACGGCAACAGCCGCAAGGACGCCACGCGCCAGCCGGAGGTCGCGCGCGATCTCGCGGCGCAGGTGCGCGCGGGCGTGGGCGGGAAGACCTCGCCCGTCTTCGGCGTCATGATCGAG
>DASRQT010000036.1:0-7216 GCA_035696485.1 Polyangia bacterium
TGCAGCCCTGGCAGGTGCCGCCGCGCACGCTGACCACCGCCAGCCCGCGCCGCATGCGGATCGTGCCGTAGCGCTTGAGCACCTCGGGCTTGACGCCGGCGGCCAGCTTGTCGCGCTCGGCGCGCTGCTCGTCGATCTTCCCCTGCAACTCGGCCATCCGGCCCCGGGCGGCCTCACCATCTTTCTCGATCGAATCACGCAGCGCCTGCACGTCGGCGGCGCGGTCGGCGAGGAGCTTCTTCTTGGCCTCAACCGCCTCGACCAGCTTGGCGATCTCGGCCTCACGCGCGACCAGCCCTTCGCGCCGCTGCTCGATCTCGCGCTGGGCGGCCATGTACTCCTTGGAGTTCTTGGCCTGCGACAGCTTGTGTTTCGCGCCCGCCACCTGCTGCTCGTCGTCCGTGAGGAGCCCCTTCTGCTCGGCGTAGTAGCGTTCGGTCTCGCTCAGGGCCTGTCGCTCCGTGTTGAGCATGCCCTCCACGCGCGCCAGATCGGTCTGGGTGGCGGCCAATTTTAGCGGGATACCCTTCAGCGAATTTTCAAGTTCCTGGATTCGGGCATCGTGACCTTGCAGTTCCTCCAACTTCCTAAGCTGATCGCGCAAGACTGCTTCCTCCGTGTGTTGCGTACTGCAAAAGCAAAGATAGTGATCGCTGGTCGCTCGGCGTCGGGCGCCAAGCGAAGGTGGTGGGCCCACCTGGATTCGAACCAGGGACCAGGCGGTTATGAGCCGCCAGCTCTGACCGCTGAGCTATGGGCCCAGCGTTGCAGGGAAACGCTGTGAACAAAGAACAATGAATCTACACTGCTGGCGGTGGTCTGTCGAGAGCCTAAGGGGTAACACCGACGGAGAGACTCTGCTTCGCGTGGCCGAGCACCGCGCGGATGTCTTCCACCGTTCCAAGGTCGATCTCGAACAGCGATGACACGTCGCCCATTCCCGCTGCCATCTGCGCCAGCACCGGCTCCAGCTGCGGCGGACGCAGGTCGAGCAGCCGCGACGCGAACTCGCGCGCCGCGATGGTCGTGCCGAACGCGTCGTCCTTGAGCCAGATATCGGCCAGCCAGCCAGACAGCGCGACGATCCGGATCAACAGCGCCACGGCGTCGTTGGTTTCGGGCGGTAGCGTCATGGGGGCATGGCTGAACCCGGTCGCCAGGCACAGCGGCGGCGGGAGATTCCAGTGCTCCGTCAGCCACTGGCCGACCTCGGAGTGATCGCAGCCCAGCGCCTTGTGCTCGGCGGCGGCCAGCACGATGTGGTCATCGCCGGCCTCGGCCGTGATGCGAGCGTAGGTGACGGGCGCCAGCGCCAGCAGAGCCAGCCGTCCGATGTCCTGTAGCAAGCCGCCCAGGAACGCCTCTTCCTTGAGGTGAGCAACGCTCAGCGCCATGGCCAGCTCGCGCGCGGCGACCGCCGACAGCAACGATCGTTTCCAGTAGCTGCGTAGATCGACGCCGACCTGCGGGCGGCTGCGCAGATCCCGCGCCAGCGAGAACGACAGCGCCAGCGTGCGTACGGTATTGAGCCCCAGCAGCGCCACCGCGTGGGAGACGGTCTTGACCTGCTGAGGCAGACCGTACGCGGACGAGTTGACCAGCCGCAGGATCTTGGCCGCCAGCGCCGGGTCGTTGCTGATGACCTTGGCGATCGCGCTCAGATCCAGGTCTTCCGCCTGGCAAAGTCGCATCACCTGTACGGCGACCGCAGGCAACGACGGTAGTGTCGGGCATTTCTCGAGCTCGGCCTTGAGGGCAGGGTCAATCATGTCGGGGCGGGTCCTCCACCGGCAGCGTTACAGAGCGAAGTACGTCAAGCTGTCAGCAATCTCAGCATCGCTGATGGCCTCCGCCGAAGAAAGGGGCATCTGCCCCCGATGCTGAAATAGCGGCCGTGGCCCGTCGTCAAGACGGCCCTCCGGGGCGTCGGCGAGCCGATGCGGCGGCCCGCAGGCGTCTGGCCAGGAGCGCCGCCGCGGCGGCGATGCCGGCGGCGACAGCACGCGCGTCGGCCACACCGCAGCCGCAGCCGGAGCCGCGGGTGCTTCGGGGGCCCGCGACGTCGGAGCGGCCGTCGCGTACGTCGGGCCGGCAGGTCTCGGGCGGCCACAACTTGAGGCCGGCCAGCGTGTCACACGCCTCCTCGCAGATCACCTGCGTGCACGCCCTGATCGACGCGACCTTGTCGAATGTCGTCAGCGGCTGCATCGTCGTCCCCTCGTCCGTCGATACCGCCAGCGCAAAGCCGTCACGAAAATTGTCGCCGGCTACAAACAGCTTGCCGTCGCGTTCCGCCAGCGCGCGGACGGCCGGGACCCTGTCCCACGGGGTAAAGGTCTTGCCGCCGTCGGTGGAACGGAAACCGGCGGGCTCACCCTCGGCGCTGCCGCTCACCAGGATGGTCCCGCTGGCCAGGAGCGCGAAGGCGGTCATGCGGTCCTTGAAGATCACCGGCTTGGTAAAGGTGGCGCCGCCGTCTTCGGTTATGGCCAGGGTGTCGCCCGCCTGTTCGGACACGCGGAAGAAGATCCGCGCCGGGTTGGTCGGATCAACCGCCACGATGCGATACCAGTTCGAACCGAGCATCGGCTGGACATCGAGCGGCGGATCCCAGGTGGCGCCCCCGTCGGTGGAACGAACCAGGCGCGGCTGGATGCCGAGCGTCTCGTACATCGCGAGGTAGACCACCTTGGGATCGCTGCGCGCGATCTCGACGCCCAGCAAGCCTCCCCGCGCCGGGGCGGTGTAAATGGGGGCTCCGAACGATCGGCCACCGTCGTCGGACGCGTACACCTCGTAGGGCGGGTTGTCCCCCTCGCGCGGAATCCCGACCGCCAGCACCCGATTCGGATTGGTGGGATCGGCGAACGAATCGGTGACGATCGACTTGCCGATCCTGCCGCCCGCGAGCTCCCACCTGCAGGCGCCGTCGGTCGAGAAGCCCAACCCTGACGGCGCGATGGCGTACAAGATGTCGGTCGGCGGGGGACCCACCTGGTACAGGTTGGCAAGGCTTGTTGTCATCTGTTCGCACGTCCAGGACCAGGTCATGCCGCCGTCGTCCGAGATCATGAGACCAAAATTGGTGGCAAAGATGATCTGCTGCGGCTGATCGGCCGGCAGCAGTATCTGCAGCGAATCGGGAAAGGCACCGTTGGCCAGCACCGGCCGCGACTGCAGGCAAAACGCGGCGGCGACGCCACAAACGATGGCCATCTTTACCGGGCGCGAAAAGCCGAGGCGCCGACGTCCCGCAGGCTTCGGGGCGCAAGCCGTGGTTTCTTGTGACAATATAGCGCTCCCCGATGCTGACGATCCCGTTTGACAAACACGTGCTCGATAACGGGCTGACCGTGATCCTACATCAGGATCACTCCAGCCCCCTGGTGGTGGTCGATCTCTGGTACCACGTCGGGTCCAAGGACGAAGATCCGGGGCGCACGGGGTTTGCCCATCTGTTCGAGCACCTCATGTTCATGGGGTCCAAGAACGCCCCCTACCCATCCTTCGACGCGATCATGGAGACCTGGGGTGGCCACAACAACGGCACCACCAGCAACGACCGCACGAACTACTACGAGGTCGGCCCCAAGAATCTGCTGGAGACGTTCCTGTGGCTGGAGGCCGATCGGATGGCGACGCTGTCCGAGGTGATCACCGAGGAGGAGCTGACGAAGCAGCGCAAGGTGGTGCAGAACGAACGCCGTCAGTCGTACGAGAACCGCCCCTACGGCCGCGCCGAGCTGGTGGTCCCCGAGGTGATGTATCCCAAGACTCACCCCTATCACTGGCCCACCATCGGCTCACACGCCGACCTGGAGGCGGCCAGCGTCGAGGACGTGCGCGGGTTTTTCTCGCGCTTTTACCTGCCGTCCAACGCCAGCCTGGTCATCGCCGGTGACTTCGAACCGGCCGAGGCACGGGCGCTGGTCGACCGCTACTTTGGCTGGCAGGCGCGCCGACCGCCGCCGCCGCGCGTGACCGCCGCGCCCGTCACCATGGAGGCTGATCACGACATCACCGTGACCGACCGCGTGCAGCTGCCGCGTCTGCGGATGGCCTGGCATTCACCGGCGCTGTATGCGCCGGGCGACGCCGACCTGGACATGGCCGCGCACGTCCTGGGGGGCGGCAAGTCAAGCCGCCTGTACAAGACCCTGGTGTTCGATCGTCGCATCGCCCAGGACGTGGCCGCCTATCAGGGGTCGCAGCTCCTGGGCAGCCTGTTCCAGATCAGCGCGACGGCAAAACCAGGGACCACCCTGGCCGAGCTTGGCGCCGCCGTCGACGAGGAGTTGCACAGACTGGCGAGCGAAGGGCCCACGGAACAGGAGCTGGAACGGGCCCGCAACAGTCACCTGGCCGATTTTTTCAAGGGGCTGGATCATCTGCAGACGCGGGCCGACCTCCTCAACCACTATCAACACCTCCTGGGTGATCCCGGCTCGTTCGGACGGGACATCGCTCGTTACGAGGCGACGACCGTGGCCTCGATACGCAAGGCGCTGGCGGCGGTGACCGGCGGCAAGCGGCTGGTGTTGAAGGTGATGCCCGACGAAAACGCGCCCGCCAGCCTAGCCGACGAAAGTAGCCGGGGCGACGAGAGTGGCGAAAGCGACGCCGCCTCGTGACCTTTACGCCGGAACACATGGCCGGGGCTCCTGCCGTGGGGCCGCTACCTCCGCTGCGCGTGCCGCGGCTGTCGCAATTTCACCTGGGCAACGGCCTCGAGGTGGTGGCGATTCCGCGCACGGTGGCGCCGATTGTTTCGTTGACGCTGACCCTGCGCTCCGGGGCTGACGCCGAACCGGCGGCGATGGCCGGACTGGCGTCGCTGACCGCCGAGATGATGGACGAAGGCGCGGGCGATCGTTCCGCGCTGGACATCGCCCGCGACCTGGAGCAGATCGGCGCCGATCTGTGGCTGGGCGCCGGGCGAGATGGGTCTCAGCTGGGGCTGCAGGTCCCGCGCGCCGGCTTCGAACGCGCGCTCCAGATCGCGTCCGACATCCTGCTGCGGCCGCGGTTCGCCGCCGATGACTGGGAGCGGGTAAAAAGCGATCGCCTGACCGGGCTGGCGCAGCGTCGCGATCAGCCCGAATCGGTGTCCAACGTCGTCGCCGATCGCGTGCTGTTCGCGGGCGATCACCCGTACGGCCAACCGGTCGAGGGCTTCGAAGGCACCGTCGGTCGCATCGCGCTGCCGGACGTATCGCGATTCCATGCCGCGCGCTGGCGGTCCAGCGACGCGTCGTTGATCGTCGCCGGCGACGTGGATGAACGGGCGCTGCCGGAACAGCTGGAACGCGCGTTCGGGCGCTGGGCCGGTGGTGACGTGCCCGCGATCCGCGCCGGCGGGCGGCCGGCGACGCCGCCGCGGCTGGTGCTGGTCCATCGTCCCGGCGCCCCGCAGAGCGTGGTTCGCGTGATCGCGCCGGGCGAAACCCGGCTGTCGACGGAGCGAACCGCGCTGCGCATGTTGAACGCCATCTTCGGAGGCACCTTCACCAGCCGCCTGAACTTCAACCTGCGCGAACAGAAGGGCTACACGTACGGCGCCAATTCCAGCTTCAGCTTCATGCGCCAGGCGGGATCGTTCACCGCCCGCGCGGCCGTCTTCACCGAGGTCACGGCCGCGTCGGTGACCGAGTTCTTGAACGAGCTGCGCGAGCTGCGGCAGCGGCCGATCATTGACGATGAGTTGACCAAGGCGCGCGCCACGCTGCTGGATCGCGCCGCCGAGGCGCTGTCGACGACGGGGGGCCTGACGTCCCTCTACGGCGAGTTGCGGCTCTACGGTCTGGGGCTGGACGAACCGGCGAGGTTCGTGCGCGAGCTGGAAGAACCTACCGCGGTCAGCCTGCAGGAGCTGGCGCGCCGACACATCGATCCGGACCAGGTCGGGTTTGTAATTGTTGGTGATCGGGTGGCGATCGAACCGGAACTGTTGGCCCTGGGACTGCCGCCGCCGCGCCTCTATGACGCGGACGGCAACCCTACTTCGTAACCCGCCGTTAGCCTGCGCACGACATTGAGCCGGTGATTTCGGCGCCGCGAGCCGCGCGTTTCCTGCTTGTTTCTAAGCCGTTTCTTGGGCGCTAACTTTACGGCGACACACCCAATTCGTCTTTACAGCCCCACCGCGTCCCTTCTAGGGTCTCGATCGTTCCGTCCAGAAAACTTCGAAGGGGGCGCACGATGAGTCACAACACTGGCCGAATTAGGACAAGCTTCGGCACCTGTCTTCTCACACTGTCGTTTGTCGTTTGTTCGGTCCTTGCCGTGACTGGCGTTTCGCCGGCGCAGGCGCAGACGCCGCCACCCGCGGCGGCACCGCCGGCGGCGGCGCCGGGAACGCCTGCGCCTCCTGATCTCGCGACCCGCGTCGCCGATCTGGAGGCGTACGTGACCAATGGGGCGCCCAAGGCGTTGATCACGTCAGGACCCGGCCACAACGGCTGGATGATGACGTCAACGGCGCTGGTGTTGTTCATGACCTTGCCGGGATTGGCGTTGTTCTACGGCGGCCTGGTTCGTCGCAAGAACGTGCTGTCGGTGATGGCGCAGTGTCTCGGTTGCGCCGGGATGGTCACCATCCTGTGGTGGGCCGTCGGCTACAGCATCACCTTCTCCTCGGGCTCGGCGTTCATGGGAGGCTTGAAGTTCGCAGGACTAGCGGGGGTGGGCGCCTTACCTAACGCCGACTATGCGGCGTGGGTGTCGCAAAACGTGTTCGCCATGTATCAGCTGATGTTCGCCATCATCACGCCGGCCCTGATCGTCGGCGCCATCGCCGAACGCATGAAGTACTCGGCGATCATGGCCTTCATCCTGGTGTGGATGTTCGTGGTTTATTTCCCGCTGGCGCACATGGTGTGGGGCATCGACGGCCTCATGAACGGCGTCTGGAACGCCAAGGCTTCGATCAAGGCCATCGACTTTGCCGGCGGCACCGTCGTCCACATGTCGTCAGGCTGGTCGGCGCTGGTGCTGTGCCTCATCCTCGGCAAGCGCAAGGGCTTCGGCATCCGGCCGTTCATGCCTCACAGCCTGGTCCTGACCATGATCGGAACCGGCATGTTGTGGGTGGGCTGGTACGGGTTCAACGCCGGCAGCGCGGTCGCCGCCGACGGCATCGCGGCGGGCGCCTTCACCGCGACCACCCTCGCCACCGCGGTCGCCTGCACCGTGTGGCCGCTCCTCGAGTGGATCACGC
>DASRQT010000037.1:0-4395 GCA_035696485.1 Polyangia bacterium
CTCAGGAACCGCCACCGCCGGGATTCTTGCTGGACGGACCCAACTACGTCGAGACCAAGTTTCTGTCGCCTGACGCGCCCGCCAAGGCCTTGCTGTGGGACAACCCGATCGCGCTTCGCTCCGGGCTGGCGCCGCACAGCCTCTGGCACTGGCGCCAGAGCGATCTGTGGGACGGCGACTTTGTCCCCGAGGACGAGTGGAAGACCGGGTGGTGGTGCGTCACCGAGCCGGACATCCTGTACAGCAGTGCCTTCGTCCTCGCGGGAATCAGTGTCCTGTGAGCGCCGGCAGCCCAGCGGCGGCCGCGGCAGCGGCTGACCGTGCCAGCATCGGTGGCGCACATCCCCCGCCGCAGAACCAGCTGAGCCTCAACCCGGAGTGGTCGGTGCGGTCGTCGGCTGGCCTGCACGCCGACGGTGACGTGCTGTCGCGCCCGGACTTCGACACGAAATCCTGGCACCAGGTCGATCTTCCGGCGACCGTCCTGGGCACGCTGATCGCAGCGCGCGAGATCGTCGATCCGTTCTTCGGCACCAACCTCAAGAGGATCCCGGGACAGGGCCCCGCGGCCACGAACTTCTCCAATCACCCGATGCCCGACGACAGCCCGTTCCGGGTGCCGTGGTGGTTTCGCAAGGAGTTCCCCGCCGCCGCCCGCGCGGGCGACGGGACGCATGCCCGCCTGCAATTCGACGGCATCAATTACCGCGCCAACATCTGGCTCAACGGCCGGCGCATCGCCAGCGCCAGTGAGGTCGCGGGCGCCTACCGGGACTACGAGTTCGACGTCACCGCCTTGCTGCGGACCGACCGCCCCAACGTGCTGGCGATCGAGATCTTTCCGCCGGATCCGTGCGACCTGGCGATCACGTGGGTCGACTGGAACCCCTCGCCGCCCGACAAGAACATGGGCCTGTGGCGCGATGTCTGGTTACGGACCAGCGGCCCGGTGGCGCTGCGCTCGCCCTACGTCGTGACCAGATTGGAAGGGACCGACGGCAGCCGCCGCGCGCGCCTGACCGTCGCCGCCGACCTGGTGAACGTGACCGACCGACCGCAGGCGGCGGTTTTGCGCGCCCGCTTCGAGGGCCGGACCGTGAGCAAACGCTTCGAGCTACCGGCCGGCGCCCGCCTGCGCGCCGAGATTCAGCCCGAAGATGATGGCCAGCTGACCGTCGAGCGGCCGCGCCTCTGGTGGCCGCACACCATCGGCACGCCCGAGCTCTACGACGCCACCGTGGACGTCGCCGTCGACGGGGCCGCATCTGACAGCGCGCGCTTTTCGTTCGGCATCCGCGAGGTCCAGAGCGCGATGACGCCCGAAGGGCACACCCGTTTCAGCGTCAACGGCGTGCCGCTCCTGATTCGCGGCGCCGGCTGGGCGACCGATCTGTTCTTGCGGCGCCAGCCCGAACGCGACCGCGCCCAGATCGAATACGTCAAGGCCATGGGCCTCAACACCATCCGTTTCGAGGGCATGCTGGAACGGAACGAGTTCCTCGACATGTGCGATCGCGAGGGCATCCTGGTCATCGCCGGCTGGTGCTGCTGCGACTGCTGGGAAAAGTGGGACAAGTGGACCGAAGAGAACCACGTCATCGCGCCCGAATCGCTGCGCAGTCAGATCCGCCGCGTCCGCCGCCATCCCAGCCTGCTGACCTGGTGGTACGGCAGCGATTTTCCGCCACCCGAACACGTCGAGAAGCGTTACCTGGAGGTGCTGGCCGAGGAGGCGTGGCCCAATCCCTACCAATCCAGCGCGACCAACAAACCTGCGGCCGTGACCGGCGCCAGCGGTCTCAAGATGCTGGGGCCGTACGAATGGGTCCCCCCCAACTACTGGCTGGAGGACACCGAGAAGGGCGGCGCGTTCGGCTTCGCGACCGAGATCAGCCCGGGTCCGGCGATCCCGCCCATCGAGAGCCTCAAGAAGATGCTGGCGCAGGGCGACCTGTGGCCGATCAACGACGTCTGGAACTTCCACGCCGGCGGCCAGGAGTTCCACAACATCCGCATCTACACCGAGGCGCTCAACGCGCGTTACGGCAACGCCACCTCGGCCGAGGAGTTCGCCGATCTGTCGCAGCTCATGGCCTACGAAGGCCAGCGCGCGATGTTCGAGGGCTACGCACGCAACCGCGCCCGCGCGACCGGCGTCGTGCAGTGGATGCTGAACAACTCGTGGCCGTCGCTGATCTGGCACCTCTACGACTATTACCTGCGCCCGGGCGGCGGGTTCTTCGGCACGCAGAAGGCCAACCAGCCCCTGCACGTGATGTACGCCTACGACGACCGCTCGGTAGCCGTCATCAACGATCACACGCGCGCCTTCGACGGTCTGCACGTCAGGGCGCACCTCCTGGATCTGACCGGCGCCAACCTTCACACCGAGACGCACGATGTCGCCGTCGCGGCGGTGTCGTCGACGACAATTGCCAAGCTGCCCCCCGGCCCCGCGGGCGCGCCCTACTTTGTCGACCTGCAGCTCTCGGACAAGGACGGCAAGGTGGTGAGCCGGAACTTCTACTGGCTGCCGGCCAAGCCTGATGTCCTGGACAAGGCCTCGGCGACCTGGTTCTGCACGCCGGTGCGTGAGTACGCCGATCTCACCGCGCTGCGCGACCTGCCGCCCGCTCAGATCACGCTCGGTGAATGCCACAGCACAGCCGACAGCAGCAACGAGATCATTCACGTCGACGTCGCCAATCCGTCGGACCGGCTGGCGTTCTTCGTTCAATTTCGCCTGGCCGACGCCGTCGGCGACGACGTCCTGCCGGTGGTCTGGAGTGACAACTACGTGTCGCTGCTGCCCGGTGAGGTCACGACGATTCGCGCCCGCATACCCGTCGGGTCGCGCCGCGCGCTGCCGCTGTCGATAGAGGTGCGCGGCCTCAACGTCTCGCGCCAGACGGCGGCGCTGGCACGCGGAAAGGCCGCCGCTGGCGCATGAAGCCGGGACATCGCAACAGGCGGCGGCTGTGGGTTTCGATGCTGGTCCTGTCGGCGGCCGCCGGTGGGTGCGCCAGCGAACCGATGACATCGGGCGGGACGGGGACGGGCGGGTCAGGCATGGGGGCTAGCGGTGGTGGGATGACCGGCGGCGGAGTGGGTTTGGACGCAGGGGGAGGTCGGGGAGGCTCTGGCGGCAGCGCGGACGGCGGCGGCGGGGTGCCGGGTCTGCCGCCAGGGCCAGTCGTTATCGGATATTTTCCGTCGTGGGCGAACGACCTCGGCGCCATCCAGTACGAGAACCTCACGCACATCAACTACGCCTTCGTGCTGCCGACCGTCAGCGGCGGCCTCACCGCCGTAGAACAGCCGCAGCGGCTGACCAGCCTGGTCACCATGGCGCACGCTCGTGGCGTCAAGGTCTCGATGGCGATCGGCGGCTGGAACGACGGCGACGACAGCGGGTTCGAGATGACGGCCGCGAATCCCACCGCGACCGCTGCGTTCGTCAACGCGGTCGCGACCTTGATCGGAACCTACAACCTCGACGGCGTGGACATCGACTGGGAATATCCCGACGTCGGCGCATCCGCCGCCAATTACGCCGGGCTGATCCGGGCGCTGTCGGCGCGCCTGCGCCCGATGGGCAAGCTGCTCAGCGCGGCGGTCATCGGCCGTGGCCAGGAAGGCCAGGCCGTGCCGGTCGAGACCTTCGACCTGTTCGACTTCATCAACATCATGGCCTACGACGACCCCGCCCCGCATTCGCCCTACGCCCTGGCCGAGTCGTGCCTGACCTACTGGCTCGGGCGCGGGCTGCCGGCGAAGAAGGCCATCCTGGGGCTGCCCTTCTACGGCCGCGATCCCTACACGGCCTACAAGGACCTGGTCAGGCAGGACGCGACCGCGCCGGGCAAGGACAGCGTCGGCGGCATCTACTACAACGGCATCGACACCATCAAGAGCAAGACGGCCCTGGCCAGGACCCGCGGCGGCGGCGTCATGATCTGGGAGCTGTCGATGGACACCGCCGACGCCAACTCCCTGCTGCGCGCGATCCGGGCCGCCATCACGAATTGACGCTCCGAGAGCGTTAGGGTCATGGAAGCCCGACGACGGGGGTGGGGACAAAGGCGTTCACGTTCGAAGTAACGGTCGGAACAAAAGACGAGAAGATGATGGCGCTCAACCTCGAACCCGACGAGAAGGCCAACTTGGTGTCGTTTCTGATGACGCTCAGGATGGCACCACTGCCCACGCCGTTGCTCGAGGACACCTCAAGCCGGTAGATTGGGACAACTAGAACGACGCACCGACGGGACCAGGTGCCCCCACCGTCGAGGGAAGACCTGGCGTTCCCGCCTCGCCGAACAGCAATGGACCTTCGCCGGCGGCGCGCTTACGGGCGATCTCGCCCTGCGACGCGCGCGCGCGTTCGCCGCGAAG
>DASRQT010000038.1:0-26867 GCA_035696485.1 Polyangia bacterium
AGAGAAGATCGACATGTTCTACGTCGACCGCTTCGCCTATCTGATGGGCAAGCTGAAGAACATGAAGGAAGGCGACAAGACGGTCCTGGACAACTCTGTCGTCTACTTCACCAGCGAGTTCGGCGACGGCCACACGCACAATCACCGCAAGCTGGCGATGCTGGTGGCGGGCAAGGGCGGCGGCAAGCTGAAGACGGGATTGCACGTGAGCTATCCGCTGGATGCCGGCGCCGGCACCGGCCCTGACGGTCTCGGAAATCCCCGCGACACGCAACTCGGGCACCTGCACCTGACGACGCTGGCGGCCTTCGGGATCAACCAGGCAACCTACGGCCAGGACGACAAGGGCGTCCCGATAGCAAACAAGCCCCTGCCGGAGCTCCTGGTGTAGAAACGTCAATCACCCGGCAGGCAGGCCTGCCGGGTGATTGGTTGCCTCTAGAATTCGACGCCGAGTTGCCCGCCGACCGACCAGTTGTTCAACCGGCCACTACCCGTCGACGCCTGGAACATGTCGTTGTAGTAGGTAGAGCGATAGGTGAAGCGGGCGTCGGCCAGGAAGCCACCGTACCCGAAGGACAGACCGCCGCCGTAAGGGATCTCCATGATGTCATCGCTGCTGGCAACGCTGGACGTGTTCACGTCACTGCGCGCGATGTTGTATCGCGACCACCCGAGGCCGGCGAACGCAAACGGCTCGACGATCGAACGACCGCGGATCAATGGGACGTTGAGACGGAAGGCCCCCTCGATGCCGTTGCTGACCAGCATCGCCTGGTTGCTGAGACCAAGCGCGCTGATGTCGCGCGCGCTGCCGGTGTAAGCAGCCTCCACGCCCAGAAACTGGCGCGTGCCCGAGATGATGCGCGCGTTCCAGTAGCCGCCGGTGTTCGTCATGTCGCGGGCGCTGGAGCCCGTGAAGTCGACGACACCGCCACCGACGGTCAGGGCGGCGCCGATCCGGTGCTCGACCGGCTTTTCAACGTAGGTCGGTTCGACCGGATACGGGACCGCCACCGGCGTGACCGCCGGAGCCGGAGTCGGCGCTTCGGGTGTCACCACGACGTTGTCGCCTTTTGGCGCTGGTGCCGCAGGCGGCGTCGTGATCTCCACATTGGTCGTGTTGCTGGGAGAATCCGGCGGGGCGTCCACGTGCACCTTGGTCGTCGTGGTATCCGTACCGGTCGCGGAGGGCGTGTTGACCTCGACGTTGGTGGTCGCGGGCGTCTTGGGCACGCGAATCCTCGAAGACGGAACCGGCGTGACCGGTACGACTACCGTTGTCTCCCTCTCGGTCGTCCCACCTGGCGTGGTTGTGGTTGTGGTCGTGCTGCTCGTTGGCGGTAGCGCTGGCGGCTCGGTCGCCGTTTGCGCCATGGCAGGGCTCGAAACGCCGGCCATCAAACCGACCAACAAATTGCTAATTGAAATCACGGTTGTGAGCTTCATGATGTCCTCCCCATCCTCTCCAGGGCGGCGCCGCTCGCGCGCAGCGCCAACGGCCCGTCCCAACGCCTTCGTCTGCGTCGATGTAAGTGCCTAGGGTAGATCTGGTCATCCATACCCGTCCGACAAGGTCCAGCCGCCCACGGTCCGACGCGCATTGCAGGCCCGAGCGGCATGATCTCGCTGAAATTCAGCGAAATCTCCGCCTCGATCCGCTAAGCTAGCGGCTCGGTGTTTCGCAAGCTCGGCCGTTCTCTCTCTGGTTCTCTTCTGGTAGCACTGGTTGGTCCGCTGACCCTCGCCGCGTGCGGTGCTGCTGACAGCAACGGCGCGTCCATCATCTACAGTCCGTGCCAGCCCCTGAGCGTCATGACCGAGCCGGATATCACGGCCGCCGAGCTAGCGGGAGTCTCCGTCGGCATCGCCTTGTGGAATAGTCGAGCCGGCGCCCGTTTGATGTTGGTCCCCGCTGGCAACGACGCGGTGTCGTCAAGTGCGTCCATGGTCCCGGTGCGTTTTCAACAGGCGGCTGCACCCTTCCACGGCTACTACGACAGTCATGCGGGACTCATCTTCATCAATCGTCAGCTTGGAACCGAACACGAACGCGCGGTCACCGTGGCGCACGAGCTTGGGCATGCCTTTGGGCTGGTTCACGTCGCCTCCGGCTCGCACCCGTCGGTGATGATCACTGGCAACTTGGTCGTCGAACCTACTTTATCCGACGTGGACGACCTCGCGACGCTGTGGGGGCGTTGCGGGCAATAGTCCGTCAGCACACAAGTCTGCGCCACTGGCGATCACGTTTGCCTGTCATACGACCATCCGAACGAGGCCCGCGCTCCGCTCGGCCCCCATTTCCGCGACGGCCTTCTGAGAGGAGAACGACGTGTTTTCGTCGGCACCCCCAACGAGAACGATCAGCTGGTTCAGGACCTGACCGGGGCCGGGGTAACCAGCCCCGAGGTTGCGTGACCTTCTGGTGGAATTGCCCCGCTCGCGCGCGCCCGGGGCTGGGGCGCGGATGTAGGCAATCGAGCGCCGCCGGAGAGGCAATCGAGCGCCGCCGGAGGCGCGTCGTTCGGTGGTAAAATCGAGGGGTGGGTTCCCGGATAACTGAAGAGAAGGTCACGTCTGCTGTGGCGGTCGAGGTCCTGAAGCGGATCGCGGCCGATGACATCGTGCTCCCCGCTCTCCCGGTGGTGGCATCGAAGTGCCTGGCGCTCCTGAGCGGCCCGGATTTTTCACTGGACCAGGTTGCCCGGCTGATCGAAACCGATCCGATCCTGGCGGCGCAGGTGGTGCGCCTGGCCAACGTCGCCTCGCGCGCGCCCGTGACACCCGTGCGGTCGATTGTTGAATGCGCGACACGGGTGGGGGCCAGTGAGCTGCGCGTGTTCTTGCTGGAGACGTCGGCGCGGCGGATCTTTGAATCCTCGGATCGGGAGATCTCGGAGATGTGTCGCGGGCTGTGGCAGCACTCGCTGGCGGTCGCGATCCTCGCGCGCGATCTCCTGCAACAGGCGAAGTCCGAAAATGCCGAGGCCGGTTACCTGGGAGGACTGCTGCACGACATCGGCAAACCCGTGACCGCGGCCATGTTGCTGGACGCGGAGCGGCGCCTGCGCGGCAAGCAGACGCAGAACTGGTTCGACCCCAACGCCTGGAGCGAGCTGATCTCCTCCACCCATCGCGTGGTCGGCGCGGCGCTGGCCGAAAAGTGGGGGCTACCCGACGCCGTCCAGCGCAGCATTCACGAGTGTGACGACTACGACTCCACCAACACACACTCCACGGCCAACGCCGTCCGCTTTGCCAACGCGCTGGCGAAACAGGCGGGGGTATACGTCGGTCCGACCGACGATGACGAGGTCCGGTCGCAGGTGTTCGTGGGCCAGGCGCTGTTCGCGATCGACGAGGAACGGATGCAGTACCTGACCACCTTCCTCAAGGAACGCGTCAACGAGCGGATGGTCTGAATCCGTGCTGACGCCGGGCGCTCTCGACAGATTCGAGCTGCAGCGGCAGATCGGCGCCGGCGGAATGGCGACGATCTACCGCGCGCTGGACCGGCACACCGGCGACGTGGTGGCGCTGAAGATCTTGCACGGGCGCGGCAGTGAACACGCTGAACGGTTCGGCCAGGAAGCAGAGCTGCTGGCGGAGCTGTCCCACCCCGCGGTGGTGCGATACGTGGCCCATGGATCAACGCCGCTCGGCGAGCACTACCTGGCGATGGAGTGGCTCGAGGGTGAAACCCTGGACGATCGCCTGGTGCGCGGACCGCTGACCATCGCCGAGAGCGTGGATCTGGGCGGGCGCATCGCCGACGCCCTGGCCAGCGCCCACCGCCGTGGCATCGTCCATCGCGACATCAAGCCCAGCAATCTGTTCTTGCCGCAGAAGAACCTCGCCGACGTCAAGGTGCTGGACTTCGGGCTGGCGCGACGGGTGCTCGACCCCAAGCGGCTGACGCAGGCCGGGGGCATCATGGGGACGCCGATGTACATGGCGCCCGAGCAGGCGCGCGGCGAGACCAACATCGACGCGCGCGCCGACATCTTCGCCCTGGGCTGCGTACTGTTCGAATGCCTGACCGGCCAGCCCCCTTTCACCGGACCGACGGCGATGGCGGTGCTGGCCAAGATCTGCCTCGACGAGTCGCTTAAGGTCCGGGAGCTCTGCCCTGGCCTGCCGCGGGTCCTTGAGGGTCTGCTGGAGAAGATGCTGGCCAAGGAACGGGCCGGGCGGCCCGCCGACGCTTCGTCGGTGGCCGTCGATCTGACGGCCCTCGGCAAGCACCTGCAGTTGACCGACAGCATGTCGGGCCGCACCGACAGCTCGGGGCCGGCGCGGCTGGCGCGCGACACCCTGACCTCGGGCGAGCAGCGGGTGATCTGCGTGGTGCTGGTGACGCGGCCCAAACCGACAGACGGGCTCGATGGCCACTGGCCAGCGGCACCGCTCGCCGCACCGGCCGTCGACGAAACCACGATCCTGCCCGCCACGGCCGCGCTGTTCGACGAGACTGACTTCGAGGCGCTGCGCGGGGCGCTTGTCCCCTACGGCGCCCGGCTGGACCGACTGCTCGACGGATCGATGGTGGTGACGTTGTCCGGCCGCGGCGCACCGACGGATCAGGCGGCCCACGCGGCACAGTGCGCGCTCAAGCTGCGCGCCGCCCTCCCGCACACCGCGATGACCATCAGCACCGGACGCGCGGTCATGTTCGGCCAGCTCCCGGTGGGCGACGTCATCGACCGCGGCGCCGAGCTTCTGCGCGGCCAGCCGCGCGGCGTTATCCGGCTGGACGAGGTCACCTCCGGGCTGCTCGATTCGCGCTTCGAGGTCAGCCGCGACGGCGGGCAACCATGTCTCGTCAGCGAGCACGGGCTGGAGGAGGCACCACGACGGCTGCTCGGAAAAGGGACGGTCTGCGTCGGGCGCGAACGCGAGCTGGCACTGCTCGAGGGGACGTTCGAGGACTGCGTGGACGAGCCGGTCGCGCGCGCCGTCCTGGTGACCGCCGCGGCCGGCGGCGGGAAGTCCCGCCTGCGTTACGAGCTGCTGGAGCGGCTGGTGCGCGGCGGCAAGAGGTTTGAGGTCCTGACCGGGCGCGGGGACTCCATCGCCGCCGGTTCGCCGTTCGGGCTCCTCGCTCCCGCCATCCGCGACGCCGCCGGCCTGGTCGGGACCGACAGCAACGAGGTCAGGCAAGACAAGCTCGGCGCGCGCCTCGCCCGTCACGTGCCGCCCGAAGGCGCGCGGCGGATCGCGGAGTTTCTCGGAGAGCTGACCGGCGTGACCTTCCCCGACAGCGGCAGCCCGGCGCTGCACGCCGCGAGACAGGAACCGCGGCTCATGGCCGACCAGATGCGCAGCGCCTGGCTGGACTGGCTGGCGGCCGAATGCGCGGACCACCCGGTCCTACTGATCCTCGAGGATATCCACTGGGGCGATCGTCCCAGCATCCAGTTCATTGACGCCGCGCTGAGGACGCTGCGCGACCGACCGCTGATGGTGCTGGCGCTGGCCCGTCCCGAGGTCGACGAATCGTTCCCGGGGCTGTGGCACGATCGCGACCTGCAGCGGGTCAGCCTGCGGCCGCTGACCCGGAAAGCCTGCCAGAACCTGATCCAGCAGATCCTGGGCACCGACCTGGAGGCGACGACGCAGGAGTGGTTGCTGGAACGCTCCGATGGCAATCCCTTCTATCTGGAGGAGTTGATTCGCGCCGTCGCCGGGGGAGCGCACACCGGGCTGCCTGAAACCGTGGTCGGAATGGTGCAGGCCCGTCTGGACGCGCTCGGAACCGACGCCAAGCGGGTCCTGCGCGCGGCCAGTGTGTTCGGCCAGACCTTCAGCCGCAGCGGTGTGTCGGCGCTGGTGAGCGATCGCGATCGCGCAGGCCTCACCGACTGCCTGGAGGTGCTGGTCGCGCGCGAGGTCATCTTCGCGAAGGGGCCCAGCTCACCCGACGAATACGTCTTCCGGCACGCGTTGCTGCGCGACGTGGCCTACGCCATGTTGACCGAGGGCGACAGGTCGCTTGGACATCTGCTGGCCGGGGAATTTCTGCAGAATACCAGCGAACGCGAGGCCATCGTCCTGGTCGAACACTTCGAGCGCGGCCGCGATCTGGCGCGGGCGGCTCGCTGGTCGCGCAGCGCCGCCGAGCAGGCCCTGGAGGCAAACGACCTCGCGGGCGCCATTGCGCGCGCCGACCGCGGCGTCGGGCTGGGCGCGACCGGCGCGACGTTGAGCAAGCTGCGATTGGTGCAGGCGCAGGCGCACTTCTGGCGCGCCGAATACGCGCTGGCCGAGGTGGCGGCGGCGCGCGCGTTGCAGAATGCCGACCAGGGCACGGTGGCGTGGTTTCAAGGCGTTGGGGAGCTGACCAGCGCGCTCGGCCAGCAGGGAAAGTATGCCGACGTGTCGCGCTGGGCGGTGGCGACCGGCAACGTCCCCATGACCGAGGAGGCGACCGACGCACAGCTCGCCTGTTTGATCCGTGCCGCCGGCTACCTCTTGCCCGGCGGCCGCTACGACGCGACCGATGCGCTGCTCAGCCGCGTTGAGACCGTTACCAACGGTTTCCGGCATCTCGAGCCAACGCTGGCGGCGAAGGTTCACCAGGTGCGCGCGATTCGCGGTATTCACTCGGGTGATCACGCCAAGTCGATCGCGCTGTTCAACGCTGCGCTGGATGCTGCGTCGGCCGCCGGTGACGCCCGCACGCTGTGCGAGATGCGCGCCAATCTGGCCTCGGTCTGGGCGGATCTGGGTCAGCTGGATCGGGCCGAGGCGCTGCTGCGGCAGAGCCTGGCGGAGGCGCAGAAGAACGAGCTGAACTACGTCACCGCGATGGTGCTGATCAACCTCGGGCCGCTGCTGGCACACATTGGCAATCTGGAGGAAGCGCATCGCATCGCGATCCAGGCGCTGGAGTTCGCGCGCAAGCAGGGCGACCAGCGCTGGGAGGGGGCGGCGCAGCTGTATCTGTCGACCATCGCCTGGCTGGCCGGCGACCACGAACAGGCGGAGCAGCGGGCCCGACTGGCCTGCGAGATCCTCCCGGCGCCCCTGCAGCCCTCGGGGCTGGCGGCCCTGTCGCGCGCGGTGCTGGCCGGCGGCCGCATCAAGGAGGCGCTGCAGCACGCGCGCACGGCGAACGATCTGCTGGCCGCGATCGGACACGTCGAGGAATATGAATCTTTGGTGCGCCTGATCCTGGCCGAGACGCTGGAGGCCAGCGGCGACCACATCGCGGCCAGGGATGCCCTCCGCGTCGCCGCCGAACGCCTGAACGCGCGCGCTGCTCAGATCAACAACCCCGCCTGGCGCGAGAGTTTCCTGACCCGCCTAGCCGACAATGCCCGCACCATGCGACTGGCCCGCGAATGGGACCTCAGCCATTCGCCCCCGGGCGCGGCCTCGGCGCAGAACTAGCGCCGCCGATCCCGGTCAAACGTTTCCAAACGGTCAACGCCGCCGCTCGAAGATCGGAACCAGTTGCAGGAACCTCCCAGCCACGATATTGCGTTGATTGCATGCACATCCTGGTCAACACGGGCGGCGGTGACGCGCCGGGGCTTAACGCGGTCATTCGGGCGGTGACTCTCTCTGGTTTGCGACGGGGCTGGAAGGTAACCGGCATCAAGCGGGGATATCACGGGCTCATCTCGGGAGATCCCGACGGTCTCATCGATCTGACGCGCGACAAGGTCCGCGGCATCGCGCACCTGGGCGGCACCATCCTGGGGACCGTCAACAAAGGTCACCCCTTTGAATTCCTGGTCACGCGCGACGGTAAAACCGTCACGACCGACATCTCGGACGAGGTCATGCGCCGGTTCCGCGAGGTGGGCGGAGACGCCCTCATCGCCATCGGCGGCGACGGCGCCTTCCGCATCGCCAGCCGGTTCGCGCAGAAGGGGCTACCGGTGGTCGGGGTCCCGAAGACCATCGACAACGATCTCAGCTGCACGCAGGCGACGTTCGGCTTCGACACCGCCGTCACCGTCGCCACCGAGGCCATTGATCGCCTGCACACCACCGCCGAATCACATGAACGCATCATGGTCGTCGAGGTCATGGGCCGCTATGCCGGCTGGATCGCAATGCACGCGGGCGTGGCCGGCAACGCGCACGTCATCCTGATGCCGGAGATCCCTTACGACATCGAAAACGTCGTCAAGCACATCAATGCCCGCTACGCAGCCGGCCGACGCTACTGCATGGTAGTGGTGGCCGAAGGCGCGAAACCCCGCGACGGTGAGATCAGCACCATGGGCACGGAGCTCGGGCGTGAGGTCCGCCTGGGCGGCCTGGCCGAGAAGATCGCGACCTACCTCGGTGAGCGCACCGGGTTCGAGGTTCGATCGCTGGTGCTCGGTCACCTGCAGCGAGGCGGCAGCCCCACTCACCGCGACCGGCTCCTCGCGCTCCGTTTCGGCGCCGCCGCCGTCCGCATGGTCGAGAGCGGCAACTTCGGCAACATCGTTGCCTATCACCCTCCCCGCATGGTTCCGGTGCCGATCGACGAGGCCATCGCGGTCATGAAGACCGTGCCGCTGGATTCAGACACCGTCATGACCGCCCGCGACCTCGGGATTTGTCTGGGGGACTGACCCGCGCCGGTCAACCCGACGGGGCGTGGAGCCCGACTTTTTCCAGCTCGCCGATGTAATCGCCGGGCGGCGGCGCCTCGACTTCGATCCTCTCGTCGCGCCAAACGAAGCTGAGACGGAAGGCGTGCAACAGGATCCGCGACGCCGAAAGCGCGTGCGACTGTTCGCGATCGCCGATCACCGGCACCCTTGCCCCGGCCAGGTGGCGCCGGATCTGACGGAAGCGACCGGTCTCGAGCCGGATCTCCAGCAATGCGGCCGCGGGCGCCCGCGACAACACCCGGGCCCGCGTCAGCGCCGGTTTCCCGTCGAGGGTCTCCTCCAGGGTCTGCTGCTCCCAGGCCGGCGGTGGCGCGACGGCGGCCAGGTACTGGCGATCGACCGCGTGCTCGGCGAACAGGCGGTTGCAGGCGGCCTGTGCCGGCTTGGTTCGCGCCACGATGATGAGCCCGCTGACCGGAGCGTCCAGACGATGGGTCACAAATCCTTCAGCTCGCGTCTGCAGCCAGTGAATCAGCGTGCCGCGGCTTCCCGAGCGCGTGGCCTCGACCGCCATGCCGGCCGGCTTGTCGACGACGAAGAGCTCGTCTCGCGAAAGCACGATTCGCGGCTCTTCCGTCACCCGAGAAACCATCAGCGGGTAACAGGTCAGCTGCTGACCGGCGCGCAGCAGCCGTGAGCTGATGCCGGTGCGGCGCCCATCCACGAACACAGCGCCACCGTCGATCATCCGCCGCGCATGCATGCGGCTTATCGTCGGGCAGAGCGCGGGGATGACCCGATCCAGCCGCTGCCCCGCCTGAGCCTCCGGCACCCGGGTGTCGAGCAAGGGGATCACCATGGTGCAGGCCCTCCCCTCTTACCACACATGTGGAGTGCAAGCGCCGATCCGGCCGCGGGAATACCTGTCAGCGACCCCGTTACGTGGCTGTGGGGGTTTCATGGGTACGGCCTGGTACAAAGTGAATGCCAAGCCCAGGGCCGCCGCGCGCGTGGTTCCCCGGTTTGAGTTATCATCGCGGCCCGTATGGCCAGCCACCGCCATGAACTCGCCACAAGAACCGACGATCGATAGCCTCGACCCGCTTCCGGGTCGGGTGATCGCTGGCAACTTCCGCGTCGACAAACTGATCGGCAGCGGCGCGATGGGGAACGTCTACAAGGGCGAACAGCTGTCGCTGGGCAAGGCGGTCGCGATCAAGGTTTTGCACACGCACCTCATGAGCGACGAGACCCTCTGCGCCCGCTTTCACCGCGAGGCGAAGAACGCCTCGATGCTGAACCACAACAATTCGATCCAGATCATCGATTCGGGCCAGGACAAGGACGGAACGCTGTACATCGCAATGGAGCTTCTGGCTGGAAGGGATCTGGCCGAGGTGATCCGCGACGAGTTCCCGCTGCCGCTGCCGCGCATCGTCCGGATCATGTCGCAGGTGCTGTCGGCGCTGGATGAGGCGCACGCCCAGGGCGTCGTTCATCGCGATCTCAAGCCCAGCAACATCATGTTGATCGAACGGCGCGGTGAACGTGATTTCGTCAAGGTGTGCGACTTCGGGATTGCCAAGGCGCACGGCCTGGACGCCAAGGACGATCGCGCCGCGATGTTGACCATCCAGGGCCTGGTGTGCGGAACGCCCGAGTACATGTCGCCCGAGCAGGCGCGCGCCGAACCGCTCGACGGCCGCGCCGATCTCTATTCGGCGGCGGTGCTGCTGTACCAGCTGGTCACCGGCGACATCCCGTTTCGCGCCGACTCCCCCATGGGGATCGTCAGCCGCCACCTCTCCGAAACGCCGGTTGTGCCCAGCCGGCGCCGACCGGATCTGCCGATTCCGGCGGCGCTGGACAGGCTGATCCTGCGCGGAATGGAGAAAGATCGCGAGCTGCGCTTTCCGACCGCGATCGCCTTCCGCGACGAACTGGAGACGCTGGCGCCGAACGCCGTCCGGCCGGCGACGCCCATCCCCGGCCAGTCGGCCATGCCCACCCAGCGCATGGCCGGGGGCGTGGCCGTGGCGAAGACCGCGGTAATGATCGGCTCCCCCACCGCGGACCGTTTCGGTTCGACCGCCGACCTGACGCGGCGGCGCCCGCGCAAGGGGAAGATGATCGCCGGCCTCGTCCTGCTCCTCGGCGGCGCCGCGGCGCTGGCGGTGATGCGCATGTCGCAACCGTCACCGACGGTGACCACCGCGGGCGCGGGCTCCCCCGAACTGCCTGCGCCTGCCGCCCCGCCGCCCACCGCCCTGCCCTCCGCGCCGGTCGCGCCGCCGCCATCCGCCGCAACGACAGCTGCGGCCGAACCCGCCGCCCAGGAGGCGGCCGCGGCCGCCCCGCCCGCGGCCGCAGCAACCGCCCCGGCGCCGCGCGTGCACGAGCCGGCGGCACGCCGCAAGAAGACCACCGCGCCCGCCGTCAAAGCCGTGACCGATTTGTCGGTAGCCGACAACGCCCAGGCCGCCGGCACGATCGCCGCCGCCAATGGCGCGAATAAAACCGCGGTGACGCCGCCGCCCGTCACGGACAAACCGCAGGCGCCGGGCCCCCGCGAGCTGCTCGCCGAGGCAGAGAGGCTGCTCGGCCAGGGTGAGGTGCAAGACGCCTGCGCGCGCGGCGAGGAGGCCAAGCGCGGCAACCCCAAGCTCGCGGCGATATACAAGTTCCTCGGCAAGTGTTACATGCGCGCCGGGAACACCGGACACGGCAAAGAGAACTACGGCAAGTACCTCGAGCTGGCCCCGACCGCCTCAGACGCCATGTTCATCAAGAACATCATTAAATGATCGCCCGACAATAGATGATTTCCCGACACCTCTTTTGCCTTTCATTGGTCCTGGTGGCCGCCTGTCGCGTCGACCCTGACCAGTTCCAGCGCCGGGTCTTCCGCTGCGACACCGCCGCGCCCGACCCCCTGTGCGGCAACGACAGCGAGGGAAACGCCATGCGCTGTTTCGCCGCCCGCCAGATCGGCGGCAGCGACTTTTGCACGCAGACCTGCGGAACCGAGCCCATGTCCCTACCCGACGAGGGCGCGGTCTGCGTGCAGGGTCAGTCCAAGCTGGCCGCGTGCGACCCGGCTAACGACGCCGACAAGACCAACCACCCGCTCGGAGCCTGCGACCGGCGCGAGTTCGGCTGCCTGCGAACCGACGTGCTGGCCAATGAAGGGGTGTGCGTGACCATGAATCCGTGTGGCAAGGACCAAGATTGCCGCGATCCGGTCCGTTCCACCTGCGCCGCCACATTCCTCACACGCCTTTACAAGGACCACAAGAACCTGAAGGCCAACAACCTCTATTGCCTCCAGGAGGGCTGCCAGGGTAACCGCACCGCCTGTTCACCGGGAGAGACCTGCCTGCGCGACGTCATTCCGGCCGAAGCCAATCCGCCCGACATCTGCGTCCCCAACTGCGATTCCCACCTGCAGTGCCCGCCCAACCATTTTTGTTATCGCAAGATCTCGGGTCCGGCCAATCCTGCCGTCTGCATCCCGGGCCTCTTGGGGTTCGTTTGCGACACCGACGTCGACTGCCTGGTCGGCAAATGCAAGGACGACGGCAACGACCACAACCTTCGGCTGTGCACCACCGCCTGCGCGAACGATGACGACTGCAAGAAGTTCGACAGCGAACAGGGCCTCTTCTTCTGCAACCAGTACAAGCAATGCGCGACGCCGTCGGCCTATCGCGGCGCCTCGTGTGACTCCGATCTGGATTGCATGCGCAACGCCGGCACGTCGTGTGTCCGTTTCTCGCCACAGGACCGGCAGGGGACCTGCCTTTACCCCTGCCGCATCGACGGCAGCTGCCAGGTTCTGGGCGGCGTGAACCACACCTGCCTGCAGGCGCCGACGCAGGTGCCGGCGACCCCGGTCTGTTTCCCGGGCTTCTTCGGTATGCCCTGCTTCAGCGATGGAAACTGCGTCGGGGGACTGTCCTGTCGCGGAGCCGACCTGACCGCGGCTAACCCGACGCCCGGGCTCTGCACGGCGCTGTGCCAGACCGACGTCGACTGCACCAAAAATCGCTGGACCGCCGGCCAGAGCATCTGCGGCGCCAACCTCGATCCGTCGCGGCCGGTGTGTCTGCCCCTGCTGGGAGCCGGTGAGGCGTGCGAGACCAACGCCCAGTGCGCCTCGAAGATCTGCACGGGCACGCCCACAAACAGGACGTGCGCGCCCAGCGGAGCCTCCAAATGAAGTCGTTCTTCTGTGCGTCGGTTGTGTTCTTGATGGCGATTGCGCAAACCACCACCGCCGCCGCGGCCGAGAAGCTGGCCGTGCTGGTGCTGGCGACGGCCGAGAAAGACGCGGAGCTGGCCGACAACCTGACCGAGGTGATCATCGCGCGCACCGCCCAGAGGGGCGGCACCGAGATCGCCGGCAAAGAGGAGTTCCGCGCGCGCATCGGGGTCGAGAACGAGCGCAAGGCCCAGGCCTGCCTGGACGACATCTCGTGTCTCGGGCGCGCGGCCGTGTCGCTGGGCGTGCGTCGGATCGTGGCCGGCAGCGTGGGCACCCGCGGCAAGCAGTTCCTGTTCAACCTGAACCTGAACAACGTCGAGGACGGCCGCGTCGAGAAACGCGTTTTTCGGCTGGTCGAGGGCGGCATCGAAGATCTGATCCGCGCCGTGCAAGAAGGGACCGACGAGCTGTTCCGTCCCAAGGTCGAACCCGGTCACATCCAGATCTCTTCCGAACCGGAGAGCGCCCGCGTGTCGATCGACAACGCCTACCTCGGCGTCACCCCGCTCATCTCGGGCACACTGCTGGCCGGAAAGCACAACGTGCGCGTCGAGGCCCCCGAGAGATTCCCCTGGACCTCGAAGGTGGAGGTCCTGCCCGGGCAAGATCTCCAGATCAAGCTCACGCAGGACAACTTGCCGCTGCGGCGGGCGTGGCCCAGATACGGTGCCTACGGTTCGCTCACGCTCGCCGCCGTCTCGGTGGCGGCCGGCGGTTTTCTGGGCGTGCTATCCCAGCTACAACCAACGGGCAACACCCGATTTGATGCCCAGCAGGACTACGACCAGAAGAAGAAGTTCGCGCTGGCCGCCAATCTCTCATTCGGCGCCGGCGTGGTCTTTGGCGTGGTCTCGCTCTACTACTTCCTGCGCTACCATGACGACATCTTCGGCCGCACTGAACGGTACGAAGAGACGCCCTGACGCGACATATTTCTCACTACTGGCACTGGGCCATTGCGCGTCCGTGGTTACCAGGACCTGCGCGGTTACCGGCAGACGCTACCCGGTGGTAACCGGGATCCCCGGATCGACGCCATAAGTCGCGAAATCGCGCGGGATCAATGCCCCAGCCGCGTGGCACGGGCCTTGCCATAGAGACAGGCATGCTTAGCTCCGCACAAACATCCTCAAGGCGAATGACCCAACGCGACGGCAAGGCCGGTCGCGCGCAACCCCGCTACCGTTCGAAGGACGGCCCGACGCTGCGTTCGGTCGACTCTCAGGAGTCGCGCGATCCCGACGTCGACGAAGGGGACGCGCCCGAGAACGACATCGCCGTGGCCGCGCAAATCCCCGACGTAATCGGGCCCGCGCCTGACGTCGATGATGCCGAGTCGGAATCGCCGGCCTCGCCGGTGATCGATGTCGGCGGCGGTCACAGCGCGTCCAGCCTGGGCGACCGATCGACCATCGGCGCCTACCTGCACGAGCTGCGGCGCTATCCGCTGATGACGCGCGAGGAAGAACACGACACCGCGGTGGCGTTCACGCAGTCGGCGGATACCCGCCTGGCCGCGCGGCTCATCACCGCGAATCTGCGGCTGGTGGTCAAGATCGCGCAGGAATACCGGCGCGCCCACCGCAACATCCTCGACCTCATTCAGGAGGGGAATATCGGGCTCATCCACGCGGTGCAAAAATACGATCCCTTCCGCGGTGTGAAGTTGTCGTCATACGCGTCCTGGTGGATCCGGGCCTACATCCTGAAGTTCATCCTGGCCAACTGGCGACTGGTCAAGGTCGGCACGACGCAAGCCCAGCGCAAGCTGTTCTTCAACCTGCGAAAGGAGCGCGAGAAGCTGGAGAAGCAGGGCTTCCAGGTCGAGGCCAAGCACCTGGCGGCGGCGCTGGACGTGACCGAGCAGGAGGTCATCGAGATGGAGCGCCGGCTGACGGCCTCCGAGACGTCGCTGGACGCGCCGATGCGCTCCGACGATCAGGGCGAGCGCACGCAGGGCGACTTTGTTCGCGCCGCGCCGGCGCTGCGCCCCGACGTGCAGGTCGAGTCGGGCGAGTTCGGACAGATCCTCAAGGTCAAGCTGGAGGTCTTCGGAAAGGGCCTGCGCGATCGCGACCTCGAGATCTTCCGCGACCGGCTGCTGAACGACGAACCGGCCACCCTGGTCCAGATCGCCGAACGATTCGGCGTCACCCGCGAACGCGTTCGTCAGATCGAGGAGCGCCTCAAGAAGCGCCTGCGCCTGTACCTGGAGACCGAGCTGGGCGACGCGGTTCAGATCAACGACGTCGTGGAATAGCGCCGCCGGGTGGCTACGGCATGGCTGGGGCCATGCCAGTCACCTTCAGGTTGCCCATCACCGTGTTGCCGGAGGAGACGGCCAGCGAGATGGTGCCCTCGCCTATCTTGTCCTCAATGCGTTCGCCAAAGCCGCGGAACAGCTGCAACTGGAAGGTGACCATACCGGAATCGGCAAACGTCGAATATTCGATGAGACCGAGGTCGAAGCGCCCCTGGGTGGGCGTCGGATTCGGAGGACAGCGTTTCTGGATGTAGAAGTCGTCGGTCGTCGCGCCGCTGACCTTCATGTGACAGACCGTGATCATCCCGGACAACTCGTTGGTGAACGTAAGCTGATCCAGCTTGGTGTCGAGCTCGAAGTACGAGAACGTATTGCACCCCGCGCCACCCAGAAGCGCCGCCGCCAGCAACGTGAGGCCGGCGAAGGAAGACCGTCGACCGGGCATCATTTCCGACCCTCCCCTGCGCACGCGATCGACATTGCGCCGCACGACTTCGGATCGCCGCCATTGATCTCATGGATCAACTGTGACCCACCCCAGATCACGGCAACGGCACCGACCAGCGCCAGGCCGGCAAAGACCCAGAAACGCGGCGTCTTGTAGAAAGGCCCCGACTCGTCCGATGCAGCCGGAGGAGGCGCGCTGGGCGGGACCGCGGACGGCGCATCCATCTTGGGCGGCTCCATCGACGGCGGAGCCGCCTGCAGATTCAGATTCAGCGGTCGCGCAAGACCATCCAGAAGCTCCGCGGGGACCAGAAGGTCTGCCCGCGCGGGCGCCGCCGCGAGCAGCGTGGCGGCCACCATGATCGCGGCCGCGAGCTCCATCTTCCAACATCTCGGGGACGTCGTCATGCGCCGCATATTACATGAGAAGGGCCTGGATGGTAGTTGCCCGGTTTTCATCAGTAAACACCTTGCGGGACCGCGTGCCGTGCTTATTTTCGCGTCCCTAGGAGGTCCACGATGGCGAAGGTGGATGATTTTTCGGAAGACCCCACGCAAGAAGAGATTGCCAAAAGGGCCTACGAGCTTTACCTGCAGCGCGGATCAACCCCGGGTTACGAGCTGGACGACTGGCTGGCCGCGAAAGCCGAGCTGACCGCCGCCGGATCTCCCCAGTCGACCGTCGACAGCGTTCCTGAATCGCCGAACGACCCGCGGCGAAACGGTCGCGACCGCGGCGCCGGTCGACGCGCTGTGCGGCAAAGCCAGAGTCATCAGTAGCAGCGTGGTGGCTCGCGCGCTATTGCTCGCACAGCCCCGGAACCACGCGCGCCCGGGGCCACGTTCGCCGCGCGCATTCGGCCGCCTCTTGCTCGGAGAACGCCGGCACGAAGAGCTGGGTCCGGCGATTCTTGCAAAAGTCGAACTGACCGAGGCGGCCGTCCACGACCATTGGTGACGCCCCCATCGCCGCGCGCGCGCAGGCGTTGGCCTCTTCGACGGAATCAGCCAGCTGCGGCAAGACCTGACCGCATTTGTTGCCGTCGCGAATGCCGACGAAGTAGGTCCGGGACAGGGCCGTCGCGGGCCGCCGGTTACACCGCTGGCCCGCCGTGATCGCCGACGGCCGGCTGGGGTCACGGCAGGTCTTGGCCTCATCACACTGATAGCGGCCCTCGCAGCGCGAGCCGTCACAGCAGGTCTGACCGAAGTGGCCGCACCGTGGGGCGCTGTCGGCCGACGTCGACCCGCGCTGCACGACCCGTGGCAATCCGCTGCAGGTGCCAGAGACGATCAGCGCTGGCTCGGGCGGTGGCTTGCTGGCGCCCGCGGCGCAGGACTCTCCTTTCTTCAGCGACGTGGTCAACGTCCACTGGCCCCCCATCGGCGTTCCACGAAACGCCGTGGTCGCGCCCGGCGGCATGGTGATCGCCGGAAGCCCGGCGTGCTCGACCGTCAGCGCGCGGTCGGTCCGCGGCACCGCCGTCATCACCTGCATGCGCGCGTCGATCTGGGGGTCGGCCACGTGGAAGTCGACCTCCACCTTGACCCTGTTGCCATCGCACACCACCGGTCCCGTCAGCACAAAGGTCCAGGATTCGGTGACCACATGAACGTAGCGTCGCTGTGCGATCTCGGGCGCGCCCTTGCCACGCGCCTCCAGAACAACGTCGAAGTCCTTGTCACCGGCAACACCCTGCACACCCTCGCGCGAGTCTCGCCCGGGGTCGGCCAGGCTCATGGGCGGATCCTGTCGCAGCTGCACCGCTTGCCCGTCGGCTGACCAGTTGACGTCGACGGGGTCATTGGGGCAGACCTCGGCCGGGGCGACCGTCAGTCGGTTGATGCGCGGGGGAGGTAGACACGCCACCGGCAGACCCGCGACGACGATCAACGCCAGGCAGGTGACGGGGGACCCTCGTGCGTTATCTCCGGGGCGGTGTCGAAGCAAGGCGGACCAGTCCAATCGATTGAAGCCCGGCGGCAGTCAAAAAGCCATTTTTTCATAAAGCTATCGGCATCTTGTACAGAATGCCGGACGGTCGTACCATGGCCACCCGATTGGAACAGCCGCCCGATCGCAGACGCGGATACTCGATGTTGCGGCGCAGCGTCGTCCTCTATACCAGGGCTGACGAGCTGGTCCGGCGGGCACAGGATCGCGCGCGGCGCTGGGCGGAGGAGCTGCTGGGCGCTGCCCTGTCCCCCGACGAACAATCGGACCTGGGCGTCGATCTTTACGCCGCCAGCCCACCAGGATCGGGGGCGCCAGCGGACCTGTGGCCCTGGGAACGCAGCTGGTTCGAGCGGCGCCTACCCCCCTCCCCCGCGCAGTTGCTGCTGGGCGGGGCCGGTGCTGGACGGGAGGCCGCCGCCCTGACCCGCATGGGATATCGCGTCGATGCCTTCGAGCCAGTTCCGGCGTTGCAGCCCCGCTGCGCCGCGGCCGTGGCGCCCGACGGCGAGGCCCTGATCGGAACCTATCAGGACCTGGCGCGATCGGTGCTGAACGGGCAGCCGGGGGGCCCGCTGGACCGATTCGCCGGGCGCCGGTATCAGGCGGTTATCCTGGGGTGGGGCAGCTTCACCCACGTCCTGGACGCATCCGATCGTCAACAGACCCTACTGGCTTGTGCGCGTTTGACGCCGACGGGACCTATCCTGGCCAGCTTCTGGATGCGGGCCAGCCACGCCACATCAGACGAAGCATCGAGCGAGGGGGCGGTGGCGGCAGCCTCGGGGGCGCGGCGGGTCGGCCAGCTGATCGCACGCCTGCGCGGGCGGGCCGCGTCCGATACCCGCCACGCTTTCGGCGCCTGGTGTGGCTTCGCCCACGCCTTCTCGCGCGAGGAGGTCGAGGCGCTGGCGGCGGCGATCGAACGGCGCGCGCAGTGGGAATCCGACCCGGGCACCAGCTATCCGTACGTGACCTTCGTGTGAGCAGCAGGGCGGCAGGCCTGGCGCCGGCGACGGTGCGGCCGCAGAATCGTGCGCGTGTGGCCGGACATCGAACCGCTCACTTACGCCCGCGCACAGATGGGCCTGTCGCTGGGGTTCCACATCATCTTCGCGGCGGTCGGCGTCGCGCTGCCGGCGCTGATGGTCATCGCCGACCTGCTGTATCTGCGGACGCGCGATCCCGAATACCTGACCCTGTCCAAGCAGCTGGCCAAGGGGACCAGTATCCTGTTCGCCGTCGGCGCGGTCTCGGGAACGGTGCTGTCGTTCGAGTTGGGGCTGCTGTGGCCGCGCTTCATGGGGACGTTCGGCGAGGCGATCGGGCTGCCGTTCGCGCTTGAGGGGTTTGCGTTCTTCACCGAGGCCATCTTCCTTGGCATCTACCTCTACGGGCGCGGCCGTGTCTCGCAGCGCCTGCACCTCGCGTCAGGGGTGGCGGTGGCGCTCAGCGGGGCGGCCTCGGCGCTGTTCGTCACGTTGGTCAACGCGTTCATGAACAACCCGGCGGGTGTCGTCGCCGAAGGGACGCGGCTGCATTTCGATCCGGTCGCGGCCATGGCCAGTCCGTCGTGGTCGTATCAGGCGGTTCACGTGCTGCTCGCGAGTTACCAGGCGACGGCCTGGGCGATGGTCGGAATCCATGCCGCGTTCCTGCTTCGCGATCCGGCGCGGACGCTGCACCGCAAGGCGCTGGCGATCGCCCTGCCCGTCGCCTGCTTCACCGCGCTGGTGCAACCACTGTCCGGCGATCGTTCGGCGAAACACGTGGCGGCGGCGCAACCCCTGAAGCTGGCTGCCCTGGAGGCGCAGCTACGAACGCAAACCGCGGCCCCGTTGCACGTGGGTGGCTGGCCGGATCTCGAGACCGGCGTGATCCGCGGTGCGCTGGCCATCCCCGGCGCGCTGTCGTTTGTCGCGTTTGGCGATTGCCGCGCCGAGGTCAAGGGGCTGCAGGCTTTCCCCCGATCTGACTGGCCGCCGGTCGTCGCCGTGCGAACCGCCTTCCAGGTGATGGTCGGCGCGGGCCTGGCAATGGCCGGGCTGGCGCTGCTGTCGGTGGCGCTGGCGCTGCGGCGGCGCGGGCTGCCGAACGGCCGCTTATGGCTGGCGGCGCTGGCCGCCGCTGGTCCGCTGGGGCTGGTGGCGCTGGAGGCGGGTTGGCTGGTCACCGAGTGGGGACGCCAGCCGTGGATCGTCCGCGGGTTGATGCGCACCGAGCAGGCGGTGACGGACTTCCCGTACAAGGCAGCGCCGTTCTGGCTGTTCACCGTCGTGTATCTACTGCTGGCAGTGGCGGTGGTGTACCTCCTGATGCGGCAGATTCTCCACGCCCATCGCGCCGGCTTTGTCCGGGCCGCCGACGGCGGCGTTGTCTGATGTCGGCTGATCTCCTGCTGGCGGGGGCGGCCTTCGTCGCGTTGTCCCTGTATCTCCTGCTGGGCGGTGCCGACTTCGGCGGCGGCGTCTGGGACCTCCTGGCGCGCGGCCCGCGCGCGGCCGAGCAACGCGCCGCCATCGAACGAGCCATCGGTCCCATCTGGGAGGCGAACCACGTCTGGTTGATCCTGGTGATCATCATCCTCTTCACCGGATTTCCGCCGGCCTTCGCTGCCATCTCGGTCGCGCTGCATGTGCCGCTGACCTTGTTCCTGGTCGGTATCGTGTTGCGCGGATCGGCCTTTGCGTTCCGGGCCATGGATCACGAGGGCGACGCGCGCCAGCGGCGCTGGGGACTGCTGTTCTCGATGGCCAGCACCATCGCGCCGGTGTTGCTGGGCATGGTGGTGGGGGCGATCGTCTCGGGGCGCATCCGGATCGCGGGCGACGCCGTGTCAGGCGGATTCTTTGCGCCCTGGCTGGCCCCGTTTCCGGTGGCGGTCGGCCTGTTCGCGCTGGCGCTGTGCGCATTCGTCGCGGCGACGTACCTCACCGTCGAGGTCGCTGAACCGGCACTGAAGGACGACTTCCGCCGGCGCGCGCTGGCGGCCGGGCTGTGCGTCGGCGCCGCCGCGGCCGCCGCCTTTGTTCTGTCGGGCAGCGGCGCGCCGCGCGTGCGAGCGGCCCTACTGGCGCGCGCCTGGAGCTGGCCGTTTCATCTCCTGACCGCCGCCGCCGCGCTGACGACGCTGGCCGCGCTGGCGAAGCGACGATTTCGACTGGCGCGGGCCGCGGCGGCGGTTCAGACCGTGCTGATCCTGCTTGGCTGGGCGCTGGCGCAGTACCCTTACCTGGTGGTTCCCGATCTGTCGCTCGCCAACGCCAGCGCCAGCCCGCGCACGCAGCGGCTCTTACTGATGGTCCTCTCGGCCGGTGTGCCGGTCTTGATCCCCAGCCTGCTGGTCCTGTTTCGGGTCTTCAAGGCCAGCCGCGGCGACGCGGTCAACCGGCCCGAAGCGTCGTGAGCAACTTGGTGACGCTCTGGCGCGCGTCGCCGAACAGCATCAGCGTGTTGTCGTTGTAGCAGATCGGGTTGTCGACGCCGGCGTACCCGGCCGCCATCCCGCGCTTGAGCATGACCACACGGGCGGCCTTCCAGACCTCCAGCACCGGCATGCCGTAGATCGGGCTCGACGGCTCGTCCTGGGCGCTGGGGTTGACGATGTCGTTGGCGCCGATGACCATCACCACATCGGTGCTGGGAAAGTCCTCGTTGACCTCGTCCATCTCCTTGACGATGTCGTAGGAGACATTCGCCTCCGCCAGCAGCACGTTCATGTGCCCCGGCAGGCGACCGGCCACGGGGTGAATCGCGTACCGAACCTTCACGCCGCGTTCAGCCAGCAGCGACGAAATCTCCTTCACCGGATGCTGGGCCTGCGCCACCGCCATTCCATAACCGGGGACGATGATCACGCTGCGCGCCGCGGCCAGCAGCTCGGCCACCTGTTCGGTGGTGGCCTCGTTGACCCTCCCGGCCGGCTCACCGGAGGCCTTGGTGGCGTCACCCTGGGGCGTGGCGCCGAAACCACCCAGGACCACGTTCCAGATCGACCGGTTCATGGCGCGGCACATGATGTAGCTCAGGATCGCGCCGCTGCTGCCGACCAGCGCCCCGGTGATGATGAGCAGATCGTTCGACAGCATGAACCCGGCCGCCGCGGCCGCCCAACCCGAATAGCTGTTGAGCAGCGACACCACCACGGGCATGTCGCCGCCGCCGATGGCCATCACCAGATGAACGCCCAGCAATAGCGCGATCGCCGTCATGGCCAGCAAGGGCGGCATCCCCGCCGACGACGTCAGCCAGTCCGACAGGCCGCCCGCTCCGCCGTTCGGGCCAAGCGCCGACGGCGCGCGCAGGAACGCGACCGCCAGGCCCGCGCAGGCGAGGATCATGAGCAGGTTCAGCGCGTGCCGCCCCGGCAACAGCAGCGGCTTGCTGCCAACCGTGCCGCGCAGCTTGAGGAACGCGACCACCGAGCCGCTGAACGTGACGGCGCCGACCAGCACACCCACGTAGATTTCGACCAGATGGACCTGGTGAGCGGCGCTGGTGCCCACCTGCTCCCCCGGCTGCAGGTAGGTGGCGATGCCGACCAGCACCGCGGCGGCGCCGACGAAGCTGTGCAGCACCGCGACCAGCTCGGGCATCGACGTCATCGCGACCCGCGCCGCCAGCAGCGCCCCGATGGCGCAGCCGACGCCGATGCCCGCGCCCAGAAAACCGACCGCGCCGAGATCGCCGCCGCCGGCGCCGGATGAGTCGGCCGACAGCGCCGACAGCAGGAGGCCGATCGCCGTCACGACCACCGCGACGATCATGCCGACTGTTCCGTAGGCATTTCCGCGGCGCGCCGACTCTTGCGTCGACAGGCCGCGCAAGCTGAGGATGAAAAGCAGACTCGCGGCCAGGTAGGCCAGGGAACGCCAGGTGACGATCATCGTGCCCAACCCCCAGCTACTTGCGGAACATCCGCAGCATGCGCTGGGTCACCAGAAACCCACCCGCGACGTTGATTGAGGCCAGCAGGATGGCGACCGCGCCCAGAATGTGCGCGGCCTTGCTGCCCCCGCCTCCCAGCACCACCATCCCGCCTATCAGGATGATGCCGCTGATGGCGTTGGTGACGCTCATCAGCGGCGTGTGCAGCGCCGGGGTGACGTTCCACACCACGTGCCAGCCGACCACGCACGCCAGCAGGAACACCGTCAGGTGCTGCAGGAACTCCGGCGGTCCCAACAGGCCCGCCGCGCCCAGCAGTAGGGCGACCAAGACCACGGCCGCGCGCGCGCCGGGCGTCATGCCGGCGGCCGCCTGCGGTACCGGGTGCGCGGCCGGCTTGTGGTTGGCCGCCGTCGGGCCACCCGCGCGCGGCGGCGGTGGTTTCGGCGGCGGCCACATCAGGACGCCGTCGCGCAGGACCAGGATGCCGCGCTGGATCTCATCCTCGGCGTTGATTTGAAAGCCTTTGTCCGGCGGGACCAGATCCTTCAGCAGATTCAGCACCGTCGTCGCGTACAGCTCGCTGGACTGTCGCGCCATGCGGCTCGGCAGATCAGTCAGGCCGACGATGGTGACGCCGAACTTCTGCACCACCTTGTCCCGTTCGGTCAGCGCGCAGTTGCCGCCCTGCTCCGCCGCCATGTCCACGATGACCGACCCGTGCACCATGCTGACCACCGCGCCCGACGTGATCAGCTGCGGCGCCGGCCGCCCCGGGATCAGCGCCGTCGAGATGATGATGTCCGACTGTTTTGCGTTGGCCGCGATGAGGGCCTGTTCGGCCGCCAGGTACGCCTCGCTCATCTCCTTGGCGTAACCTCCCGTCCCCTCGCCCGACTCGTTGAACTCGAACGGCAGGAACGACGCGCCCAGGCTCTCCACCTGTTCGCGCACGGCCGGGCGCGTGTCGAAGGCCTTCACGACGGCGCCCAGGCTCTTGGCCGCGGCCACGGCGGCCAGGCCCGCCACACCGGCGCCCAGCACCAGAACCTGTGCCGGCTTCACGCGGCCGGCGGCGGTGACCTGCCCAGGGAAAAAACGCCCGAAGTGAGACGCAGCCTCGATCACCGCCCGATAGCCGGCGACGTTCGCCATCGCCGACAGAGCATCCATCCGCTGCGCGCGCGTGATCCGTGGCACCGCGTCCATCGCCAGCACGGTGGCCCGACGCGCGGCCAGCCGCTCGATGAGCTCCTTGTTCTGCGCCGGCCAGAAGAACCCGATCAAGGTCGCGCCCTCTTTCATCAGATCGGCCTCGTGCCTTTTCCCTCCAGGCAGAAACGTGGGCGGCCGGACTTTCAGGATCAGGTCGGCCTTCCCCCACAGCGTCGCCGCATCGGCGACCATGGTCGCACCGGCCTCGACGTAGGCGCCGTCGGACAGGTCAGCGACGTCCCCCGCGCCCGCCTGGACCAGGACCTCGAGGCCCAGTTTGCGAATTTTCTGGACTGTCTCCGGCGTGGCGCCGACTCGACCCTCGTGAGGATAAATTTCCTTGGGGATCCCGACTATCATCGTGCAGCAGGGTACACGCCACCCCGTCCGGATTCTAGCTCCCGTCGATCTAACCTGGAGGAATTCCTTCGGCGTAGACAACGGATTATTAAGTGATACCGTTACCCAACGCTCCGCGGACCTTCTCACGATCAGGAGAGACGAGATGGGAAAGAGGCTCTACGTTGGAAACTTGTCCTATAGCGTGACGGAGGCGGATCTGCGCGAGGTGTTCGCGGAAGGTGGGAACGTGGAGGAAGTTCGGGTGGTCCTGGATCGCGACACCGGTCGACCGCGCGGCTTCGCATTTGTCGAGATGGCGACCGACGCCGAAGCAGAGAAAGCCACCCAGGCGCTCAACGGCCGCGACGTGCAAGGCCGGGCGATCAGCGTCAGCGAAGCGCGCGAACGCAGCGGCGGTGGCGGTGGCGGCGGTGGCGGCGGTGGCGGCCGTGGCTACGGTGGTGGCGGCGGTGGTGGCGGTGGCTACGGTGGCGGCGGTGGTCGGGGTGGCGGCGACCGTGATCGGGGTGGCGGCGGCGGTGGCGGTGGCGGTGGCGGCCGACGTGGTAACCGCTGGTAGAGCCCGCGCGCACTTTCCCCGCGACGCGCACGAACCGGGCGCGCGATCCGGCGGCGATGACGCGCGAAGAGCTGGCGGGCTAGCGGCTACTCTTCGGCGACGGGCTGCGGCCCAGGGATGATTCCGGCGATATCAGGATCCTCGACCTCGCCCTCCCCCCGATCGAGCTTTTCACGCTGCCGTTGCTCACGACGTTCTAGCTTCTGCTTCTGCTTCTGCTGACGAGCCAGCTCCTTCTTGCGTTTGGTCAGCTCGGGTCTTCTATTGTCCACGTGATCCCCCTTTCTGCGCGACCCCGAAAACGACACTCTGGTCGGCGGCGCGGCGCTTGTCGAGCCCAAAAAGCGTTAGCGCGGCGGCCGTTTGGCCTCACGAAACCATGTTCTGTATTCGCCCATGCGGGCCTTCTGGTCCTCGGGCGCGCGCCGCTTGCAGGTCGCGAACTCGGGTGTCCCCTCCTTCGCGCCCCAACGCACCTCGACACAGTCGTTCGGGTTGTAGGCCATCTCGAGCTCAGTCTTTCGCCCCAGCAGGTCCGAGACCGTCAGCTTCCACGACGAACCATCGCTGCGGCGATATTCGATGCCCCGCTGCCCGATCTTTTCGCGATGCAGCTTCTCCACCTCGCCGCGCACCGCCTCCGGTTTGCGCTTCCCCAGCACGTACAGCTCCGGGTGCCGCACGACCCGCTCCGGCAAGGCTGAGAGGACGTTCATCGCGATGATGAGCCGCATGTCGCGTGACGGCGTCGCGTAGTCCTCCCAGGGTCCCGTGGTCTCGAAGATCTTCGCGCCCTCCGGCATCGGAACCACGGGGTTGCTGTTTTCGCGCATGTACTTTTCGCCGTTGTCGACCGAGCCGATGCGAACCTGCATCTGTTCGACCAGCGCATCCAACGTCTCGTTGTAGGCGGCGACCGCGTCCAGGCCTTCAGGATTGATGAGACGCCCCATCCGCGCGTAGAACGCTTCACCCGTCAGGCTGCCCTGCTCCGTCGTCGCGACCGAATGCCCGGCGTCGCCGCCGGTGCCGATGGCCGGGTTCGGCAACGGCGCCAGCGTCCCGTCGGCGCCGCGCATCACCGGACGAAATGCCTTGAATCCGGGGCCCGCGCTCTTGCTCTCGTTGGTGAACAGGAACGTCCCCTCCCAGAATCGTTTGCGTCCGATCGACGTGTCGGGTTGTCCGTCGACGGCCAGCAGCAAGCCGCCACGCGCGGCGGTCTGTTCGATCCACTTCACCACCACCATGATGTGGCCGTAAGGATCGGCGTAGATCACGCCCGGACGCAGCGCCTTCCGTTCGAGCTTGACCGGATAGTAGTCGGTCTCGTCGTCGCCGAGCGCGGTCCGCGCGCTGCCGGACTGGACGCGGTTCATCACCTGGCGGAAAAATCTCTTCACCGACGTCAGGTGATCCTTGCCCTCTGGCGCCTGTTCATTGGTGGCGAAGGTGTTGCAACGGGGTGGGCGTGCCTCGGTCCCGCGGTCGCAGTCGCGGAAGCCGAACGGCAACCCCAGCTTCCACGAGAAATAGGCGCGCAGGTAATATGGCAGGTCGGCGCAGTCGGGCGTCGCGGGGATCGCGTTCTTGTTCTTCGGATCGTCCTCGTCGAGGCCCAGGTAGCCGTACAGGAAGTTTCGTCCCGGCTCCCGAAGCGCCTGGTGCAGCGGGCGGTAGTCCAGCGACTTGTCCACCGGCGCGTCGAAGAGCTGTTCGATCCACGCCGAATACAGGTTCTCGGTCGCACGGTCCCACGGCCGGCGGGCCTCCCAGACGAACCGGCTCTGCGCCGCACCCTCCGGTTTCTTCGCTCGGGCCGCGACGTCGATCCGCCTGCAGCTCAGCGCGCGATCGCCCTTTACCCATGACACTTGATACGTCCCGGCGGCGGCAGCGGGAATCGTCGCGGCCAGGCTGAAGGGAGGACCACTGCGCCGCACCACCGTTGGTTTCGAGGCTGTGGCTGCCGTGGCCCCCGGGCCAACCACCACCAGCTCGCCGTCGGACACCGAGTCGGAGGTTGCCAGCAGCGCAACGGCGCCTCCGGCCACGGGCACGCGCGGCGACCACCAGATTGCGGCCGCGTCCCCTTCCTGACAGGCGCCGCCCGCGGCGGCCGCTTTTGCCGCCTTGTCGCGGGCCTGCACGGGGACCGCGCTCAGGAGCGACAGCCCGATCAGCAGCGACAGCCCGATCAATAAGACGGGTCGGATCGGAGAGACCAGTCGGATCAGCGTTCGCTTCCGCTGGTAAAGCAGTTCCACTTCATCATGTAGCAGAAGCAGCCCATTCCCGGGGATAGACATGGTCTGTCGTTGGCGGTGCATGCATCCCCCGTCTTGACATTGCTGGGA
>DASRQT010000039.1:0-33874 GCA_035696485.1 Polyangia bacterium
CGTCGAGGGGGTCGCGGTCGAACGACGCCCAGAATTCGTCCGACGCCGCCCGCGAAACCGCCTCGACCTCGTCCTTGTTGATGGCCTTCTCTTCCACCAACGTCTTCATATTCTTGAGGTCGGTCTGCAGGACCGACAGGATCTGCCGGACGTGACCTCGCTCGGTGGCCACCTGTGCAAGGGCGGCCTTGTCGCCGGGGTACGCCAGCTTGCGGCGAACCGCCTCCCGCAGCTTGGCCAGCGTGATGTCGATGGTGTTTCCGGAGGTCACCAGCGCGCCGCTGATCCCCATGGGGATCACCGCCTTGACGTTGGGGACGGCCAAGAGCGTCTGCTTGATCTTGGCGAAGTCGTCCAGCTGTTTCAGGTTCGGCTCGCCGAAGGCCATGCCCGGCAAGACCTCCAGCGAGTCCTTGGACTTCGACGAGTAGACCTGGATGTGGCCGGCGACACTGCCGATCACGCTGCGGCTCATCGAGGTGACGATGCTGTCCAGCATGGAATTGCCCAGCACCACGACCAGCGCGCCAGAGAAGATGATGCCGCCGACGATCACCGTCTTGAGCCGACTGGCGAACAGGTTGCGGAACGCGATCTGCGCGATGACGCCGAAGGTGTCGATCCAGGCTCTCACAGAGACCTCATGGCGACGCGACCACCTGCGGCGCCCCGATGCCCGCCTCCCTGGGAGAAACCCGGTCGACGAACTTACCGTCCGCCAGGCGCACGATGGCGTTGGCGTGGGCCATCACGCGCTGATCGTGGGTCGAGAAGATGAAGGTCGTCTTTTCGGTGCGGTTCAGCTCCTGCATCAGGTCCAGGATGTTTTCTCCCGTGACCGAGTCGAGATTCGCGGTCGGCTCGTCGGCCAGGACCAGCTGCGGGCGCGTCACCAGGGCGCGCGCGATCGCCACGCGCTGGCGCTGGCCACCGGACAGCTCGTTCGGGCGGTGCTTGGCGTATTCACGGATGCCGACCCGTTCCAGCAGCGCCAGCACGCGTTTTTTCCGTTCCCCCGAAGCGAGCTCACGCTGCAGCAGCAGCGGCAGCTCCACGTTCTGGAAGACACTGAGCACGGAGACCAGGTTGAAGCTCTGAAAGATGAAGCCGATGGTGTGCAGGCGCAGGTTGGTCAGCGCCCGTTCCCGCAGCTTGCTGGTGTCTTGCCCGGCCACCTCCACGGTGCCCGACGTCGGCGTGTCGACGCAGCCGATCAGGTTCAGCAGCGTGGTCTTGCCGCTGCCCGAGGGCCCGGCGATGGCGAGAAAGTCGCCCGGGATGACGTCCAGGGTGACCCCGCGCAGCGCCGGCACCTCGACCTTGCCCAGCACGTAGGTCTTGGTGGCTGCTTTTACCGACACGATGGGTTTCATGATGGAAGCTGCTGTCCTTTCCGCGCCGGGCGCGACGAGTGGTGCGGTGATGCGGGCGAATCATGGGCTGACGACGGGAGCGCGGCCAACTCGGCCACCACCCGCCCCAGGACCCCGGCGAACTGGCGCTGGATCGCGGGCGACAACCGTCCCAGGACGGCGCTGAATTCGCGCGCCCGTTCGTCCTGGACGCGGTCGATCAGCGTGCGCCCCGCGGCGGTGATGTCGATTCGCTTGTGCCGCCTGTCGACCGGATCCTCGGTCCGACCCACCAGCTTGGACACCACCAGGCGGTCAATCAGGTGGCTGGTGGCGGCCGGCGACAGACGCAGGCAGTCCGCCACCGCCGACACCGACCGCGGTCCGCCAAACGCCAGGGTGTGCAACGTCACCAGCTGGGCCATGGTCAGCCCGCCCTCGGCCATGATCGCCAGCGTCTCTCCCGCCGACCGGCGGTGGACGTGGTTCATGAGCTCGAAGATCAGCGCCGTGACCTTGCTGGCCGGCGCCGCCTCTGCGGCGGCCGGCGGCGCGGCCATCGCTGGGGTCTTTCTTCGCGCGGGAGCCATGATTACTTCCAGGCGTCGAAATAACTCATGGTTCGATACATGTCAAGACCCCGGGCCCGGGTCGGTTTGATCGCGTTGTATAAACGTATGACATTAGTTAGCATTAGAGTATGACAAGGCGAAAAGTGAAAGAACGCCTCACCGTCACCGTCGACGCAGAGCTCGTTCTGGCCGGGAACCGCGCGGTCAAGGCCGGGCGCGCCGATTCACTGAGCGGCTGGGTCAACGATGCCCTCGCGGAGCGCGAGGCCCATGAGCGTCGCCTCCACGCGATGGCCGAGGCCGTGACGGCCTACGAGACGGAGTTCGGTAGCATCTCGGCGGAGGAGTTGGCGGCCCAGCTTCGCGCCGACGAGAAGTCTGCGGTCGTGGTCCGCGGACGGGGCATCGCCAGTCCTCATCCCCGTCGTCCGAAAGCTGCCTGAGCCGGGCCATGAGGCTCGTCCTGGACAGCGGAGCTCTCATTGCCCTGGAGCGCGGTGACCGCCCCATGTGGCGCCGCTTCAAAGCCTCCCTGGCGACCGGGAATGTTCCGGTTTCACACGGCGGCATCGTCGGTCAGGCCTGGCGCGCTCGTGGACCGCGACAGGCTCTGCTGGCAAAGGTCCTGGCTGCCATCGAGGTACGCCCCCTGGACGAAGCTGCCGGCCGCGCCAGTGGCGCGTTGCTCGCGGCGAGCCGCGCGAGCGACGTGATCGACGCGGCGTTGGTCTTACTTGCCGAAGACGGCGATCGCATCGCCACGTCCGACCCGCACGATCTTGCGGCGCTGGCCGCGGCCAGCGGACGTCATGTCGAGATAGTGCGCGCCTGAGCTCTTGAAGTCACGTGACCGAGATATCGACGCTGGGGCGCAGCTCAGAACAGATGCGGAGGACCTTGTGGATGACGTTGTTCTTGAACGCATCAACCAGCTTCTTGTCGCCGGCCTGGCCTTCGTCGACGGCCACGTACGCGATCTGCGTCAGCAGATAGTCGAAGCGCGGCGCCCACCGGCGCGAGCCGAGGCGCGCCGTGGTCGAGCAGTTGTCGACCATGTATGCCACGCCACGGGCATGCATGTACGGGTTCAACGAATCGACTGACTCGATCACCGATTCGTTCGCGGCCTCGGAGTACGGGTGCCCCTTGGCCAGCAGGATGTCGATCTGGGCCATCATCGTCGCCACGTAGACCCCGGCCGTGAACGGATGCACCGGAATCTTGTCTTCGACCCGCTTGAGCCGCACCGCCGACCCGACCTTCCAGGTCTCGGTGCCATCGATCTTTCCCATCGGCTGCGTCTTGAGGCGATTGCCGGCCAGGACCACGCCGCGGATCTCGTTGCCGGTCGACACCTCGTCGTAGATCTCGGCCAGGACCTCGTACGCGGCCGGATACGCCGCCTGGTAGGCCTTCTCGAACTCGGCCTTGCCGCCGGCATCCAGCCCTTCGTAAACGGCCAGGATGCCCCGCTTGGAGATGGTCTTCGAGATCGGGCCGGTGATGGATTCGGCCGAGTTCAAGAACGCCTCCTCCTTGCTCATCCCCTGCGCGACGAAACGGCGGTAGAGGCTTTCGATGATGCCGTGCACGGCCCCCAGCAAGATGCCGCGTTCGCCGTAGATGTCCGACTTGTACTCGGATTCCAGCGTGGTCTGGAAGGTGTAGGGCGAGCCCAGCGCGACCGACCAGCCGAGCGCGTAATCGGTCGCCTTGCCGTCGATGTCCTGTGCAACCGCGAAGCTGGCGTTGATACCGGCGCCGTTGACCTCCTTGCCCTGAACGTAGAGGCGCCGCACCGACGGTCCCATCCCCTTCGGGCAGACGGCGATGACGTTCACGTTGGCCGGGAACTTGGCGCCCACGTTCTTGAGGTGCCCCAGCAGGAACCCGTGCGACAGGCCCAGCGTCACGCCGGGGCGCAGGCTCTCGAAGATGCGGCTGTAAAGCTCGGCCTGGGCGGCGTCCGAGATCAGCAGCAGCACCAGGTCGGATTCCTTGACCACCGCGAACATCTCGCCCAGCGTCCCGTCCTTTTCGGAAAAGCCGGCCTCACGCGCGTCGGACATCGACTTGCTGCCGGGGCGCAGGCCAATCTTGACCTTGATGCCGGTCCCTTCCAGCGAATCGCGCAGGTTCTGCGCCTGCGCTGGCCCCTGCGACCCCCAGCCGATGACGCCGATCTGCTTGATGCCCGCGAAGGCCTTGGGAAGAAGTGGAAACAGGTGCCGGCCCCCCTTGATGATCTGCTCGGAGCGATCGCCCATCTGAACGGTTTCCACCTTGAAGATCTTCGACGAGAAGCTGACGGCATCGGACATGGGGAGAACCTCCGGGACGTTGAGGGGGCGAAAACAGCGAGGGTCAAGAGTAGGCGCTGGCGTTCGTTGCGTAAAATGAATTATTCTCAACTCACTGTTTCATTTTTCGCAATACAGGAACCCCCGGCCACCATGGACTACGATGCCCTGCGTTTGTTTCTCAACCTGTCGAGAACACTTCACTTTCTTCGCAGCAGCCGGGAAACTCACGTTAGCCCCTCGGCGCTGTCACGGGCCATACAACGCCTCGAGAAGGAGGTGGGCTGGCCGCTGTTCGAACGCGACCGGCGCACGGTACGTCTGACGGCGGAGGGGGCGCGTTTCGCCGAGCACGCGCGCCAGACGCTGGATGACTGGGAACGGCTGCGCCGCGAGCTGCGGGGCAGCGGCGAGACCTTGTCGGGCACCATCGCCCTGTTCGCGTCGGTCACCGCGACGCAGAGTTTTCTGCCCGGCATCTTGAGCGGGTTCCGCGAGCAGTACCCCGACATTCACATCAAGCTCGAGACCGGCTACGCCGCCGACGCGCTGGCCATGCTGGAGCAAGGGCTGGTCGACGTCACGGTGGCCGCCATCCCCCCGCGCATCCCCCCGGCGCTGGTGGCGCGGGTGGTGACGCACACGCCGCTGCTGTTCGTCGCGCCGGCGGCGCCCGGCCCGGTGCAACGCCTCACCATGCGCCGCCCGCTGCCGTGGCCGGAGATTCCGATCGTGCTGCCGGCGTCCGGGCTGGCGCGCACCTTCGCCGACCGCTGGTTCAAACGCAAACGGATCACGCCGCTGCTTTACAGCGAGGTGCCCGGCAGCGAGGCGACCATGGCCCTGGTGGCCCTGGGCGCCGCGGTCGGTATCGTCCCTAGGCTGGTGATGGACAGAAGTCCGCTGCGGCCCGATGTCCGCGCCCTGGAGGTCGAACCCGACCTGGGCGAGTTCCGCGTCGGCTTCTGCACCCAGCGCCGCAAGCTCAAGTCCCCCCTGGTCCGCGCCTTCTGGAATGTCATCCGTGATATCGCGCCACCACAAGTGTGATGTCGTCGTCCTGTTGGAAGGTCCATTCCTCGATGACAGCAAGGAGATGGTCGCGGATGACGTCGACTGATTGTGTGGTCACCTTGACCAGTTCCTTGCAGAGCCTATCGAGGCCCAGCTGTTCGCGGGCGGCGTTTCGACCTTCAATGGCCCCGTCCGTGTAGAGGACGAGTATGTCCCCGGACATCAACTGCAGTTCCTGGTCGATCATGGTCGCGGGAATTTCGGGGATCGCGCCCATCCATATGCCCGACGTGGAGACCAGCTCACAGCGCCGCTCCTGCGCGCGCCAGACGATAAAATCCTCGTGGGCACCGGCGAACGTGATCCTGCCGTTGGTTTCAAGACGGAGCAGCGACAAGGTCGCATGCTCTTGCTGCGCCAGACGTTTGCGAATGTTCTCGTAAAGAACGCGGTTCAACACCTGCAGCAGCTGCCGCGGCGATCCGGCCGGCTCTTCTCTGGCCAGCGCCGCGAGGGCGCTCTGGATCATCAGCATGACCAGACCGGTCGGCAGGCCGTGTCCGGCGACGTCCCCGATCCCGATCCAGCAGCCGCCATCGACCGGGATGACGTCATAGTAGTCGCCGCCGACCTCGGTCGTCGGCTTCATGATCGCGGCGATCTCCAGGCCCGCCACCTCCAGCGTCCGCGGCAGGATGCAGGTCTGGATCCGGCGCGCGATCTCCATCTCCCCGACCAGGCGCGCCCCCTCACGAAGGCCGATCTGCGCCTCCTGCAGCTGATGGACCTTCTCCTCGAGGCCGGCATACAGGCGGGCATTGTCGATGGAGATGGCGGCCTGGGCCGACAGGATGCGCAACACCTCCACGCGCTCGCGGGTGAAGACACCGGGCCCGAGGTTGTTCTCAAGATAGACGATGCAGCCGAGTCGCCCCTGGTGCATCGCCGGGAAGCACAGGATCGATCGCGGTGACGTCCTCTGCACGTAGGGATCCCCACGCAGCTCCGGGCTCTTGGAGGCGTCCTCATATAGAACGCTGGACTGGGAGGCCATCACCTTGCGCACCACCAGTGCCGGAAGGTCGGGATACGATTCGAGAGGGGTGTCGACCAGCACCGCGTCTTCATTGTCGTCGATGTGGCGGCGCGCCACCACCCGCAAGCCCTCTGGCCCGGCGAACAACAGCGCGCCCATCTGGGCGCCCGCGCTCTCCACCAGCGTGCGCGTGACCTTCTTCACCAGACGATCCAGGACGATCACCTCACCGATGTCGCGCGCGCTCTTCATTATGGCCGCAACATCCAGATCCTGGCCCGCGCCGCCAGCAGTCCCGACCTGATCGAGCCTGCGCGTCTCACTGCTCGATCGCCGCAGGCCACCGCCGAGCAGCGCTGCATGTTCCTGTCCCATCTGGTCGACCTTCGCGATGGCGCCCCAGCGCGAGTATCCGTAGCGTGCCTGCTTCAGATAAGCGCCCGCGATGAAGGTCCGCTGCCGCGACAGGTAGTAACGGCCCGCAAGTTCGTTCCCCAGGGCTTCGACGAACAGGTTGCGTGTGTTGCGCGCCTCGGCGATCGCCCGGTCGTAGAAGTCCATCGCCTGTTCGTGCCGGGCGGCGACGCGCGCGCTTTCGGCCTCGACCAGCAGATGCTTCGCGGCGAAGTTGTCCGGGGAAGAGGCCGCCCACGATTGCAACAGGCGGCGCGATTTGTCCGCCGCGCCCGGCGCGTCGGACGATCCCCCGGTGCCCAGCCCGAGAGCGATCAGCGCCTGGAAAAAATGGTGTTCGGAGGTGAGTAGCGAACCGCGCGAGTGGGGAAGGAGCTGTTCGGACCGCTCCGCCATCTCCTGCGCGCCATCGAGATCGCCGAACAGGTAGTGCAGCTGCATCTTGGACAGCACGTACCAGTGCAGGGGGGTCTTGATGTCGCCGTTGCCCATCTGGGTGACGGCCTTCACCTCGTTGTAACCATCGCCGTCGAGGTCGAGCGGTGAGCGCGTCCGGCCGGCCAGACTGGCGGCCACTCCGTTGATACACTCCATGAAGCTGATCATCTCGCGATACTGGACCCGGCGCAGATACTCCAGGTTCTGGCTGGCGTCAGCGCGCACCCGGTCCAGGGGTTCGCCTTTGATCCACATGGTCGCCGCGTGAAAACACAGCGCGAAGCTTGCCAGGACGATGTTCCCCGCCTCGCGCAGAAATTGATGGCCGTCCAGCAGGTGCCGGAGGGAGTCATCCGCGCTGCGGGTCCAGTGGGCGATGAAGCACCCGTGCAGGACCCGGCTGACGCCCTTCATCTGGACGTTGTCCAGCCGGTCGCTGAGCTGGATCGCCAGCTCGCCGTAGCGGGTCCCCTCTTCAAAGGACGCGAACTCCGAGCCCAGGATCATGCCGTAGACGGAATAGCCGCGCACCGATTCGGAGGCGTGGCCATGTTCCAGCGTCAACTTGATGACCAGGCAGTGCATCAGCCAGTAGAGGCCCTGATCCGTGAAATAGGCCGGAGTCGCCAGCCGGTTGAGGAGCCGCATGATCGACAGTGTCTCGCGGTCGATCATCGGCGGCATACCGAGGAGCTGTTCGCTGGACAGGCCGCTCAGCCTCCGTCCGATTTCAAGGATCGCTTCGGTAACCGTGGCCGGCGCAGGTGTGGCGGCAATGGTGATGCCGAACATCTGAAGCGCTTCGATGCCGAGACGGATCGCCTCGGCGGGCTGCCCGCGATTGGTGCGCATCGGGATCTTGATGGCATAGACGGCGGCCCGTTCCGTCTTTGTGCGCAGATGCGCGAACGCCTCATCTAGCAGCTTCTCTGCGCCATCGAGGTTCCCCGCCAGGTACTCGCACTCGGCGCGTTCCAGGTAGAGCCGGCTGGCGATGTCGTAGTGACGCCGCCAGGCCTGCGCGGGAAGGTGAGCCATGGCCTCGCGGAAGGACGCCGTCGCGACGTCGTAGGCGCGGTTGACCTTCGCGCGGATACCGGCTCTTAGGTTCAATGCGATGGCGGTCAGACGATCATCTTCGCTGGTCAGCAGGTCCCAGGCCTGATTGAGGTGGTTGACGACTTCGAACAGGTTGTCGCCTTCGCTGGCGTTGGCCATGCCGCGCATCAGGAGGCGCGCGATCCCAAGGTGAATCCCCTTGCGCGCCTGGGCGGCCAGCATGTCGTGCGCCGCTTGCTGGACACGGTCGTGCACGAAGCGAAGAACCACCGTCGCGTCGGCGGAGGTATCCTGGAAGAGCTGGTAAGAACCTCCGATCAAGGTGACGAAGCCCTGACCCAGCGCGACCCGCAACTCCTCGGCCAGGACCGGCCGGGATTTGCCGCTGACAATCGACAACATCCGCAGGTCGAATCGAGAGCCGATACAGGCGGCGATGTGAAGCGTCTCCTGGATCGCGCGCGGCGCCTTCATGATCTTTGCGCGCATGAGCTCGGCGATCCCCTCGCTGACATTTCCCTCCTGCAGTGGCGTCGCGTCCCAGGTCCAGGATCCCGTGGCGTGGACAAAACGAATGATGTGTTCCCTGTGCAGATATTCCAGGTACTGACTGACGAAGAAGGGATTGCCGTCGCAGCGTTCGCAGACGACGTCGCCCAGCGCCGCGACCTCCTGAGGCTGGCTACCGAGCACATCCGAGATGAGCTGCGTGACGTCGACCTTGTCGAGCGGCGTGACCGGGATGGTCTCAACCTGGTTGCCGGCCTGCGAGACGTCGTCGACCAGCCTCATCATGGGATGTGCTCCGCCCGCCTCGTCATCACGATACGAACACACGACCAGGAGGTGTGCGATCTGCGTGTCCAGCAGGATCGCCCGCAGCAGGCGCAATCCGGCGGTGTCGATCCAGTGAAGATCGTCAATGAACAACACCAGCGGGTGCCCGAACTGACAGAAGACCCGCACAAAGCGGCAGAAGGTCTCGCTGAAGCGGAGCTGGGAGTCTTCAGGGTCGAGGGGCGAGACCGGCGCCTGTGGGCCAATGATCGATTCCAGCTCCGGGACGACGTCCAGGATCACCTGCCCGTTCGGACCCAGCGCGTCTGCGATCGATTGCCGCCAGCGCCCGAGCGACTCCGGGCTCTCGGTGTTGAGCTGACGGACAAGGTCCCTGAAGGCCTGCGCAAACACGGCGTGAGGAATGTTCCGATTGAGCGCCTCGCACTTTCCAGAGACGAAGTACCCCCGCGTCGCCGCGATCGGCTTCTGCACCTCCTGAACCAGCGCGGACTTGCCGATGCCAGAGGGGCCCGAGACCATCAGGAGGCGTTTTTCTCCCGCGCTGGCGCGGTCGAAGGCGGCCATGATGCGTTCCGTCTCACGCTGCCGGCCATAGAGACGGTGCGGAAGCTGGAAGCGATCGGAGGCGTCGTTCTTGCCGGGCGAAAAGCCGGAGATCTGTCCGGTCTCGCGCAGTTCGTGAAGGCAGCGGCGCAGATCGGCGGTGATTCCGCCGGTGCTTTGATAGCGATCCTCCGGCGTCTTGGCCAGGAGCTTGAGCACGATCGCGCGCAACGACTCGGGGAGAAGGTGTAGCTTGGCCTCGGGGAACACCGGCCGGCGCGCGATGTGATCGTAGACCAGCGCCAGCGGATCGCGCGGCTCGAAGACCGGGGCGCCCACCAGCCTCTCGAACAGGATCGCGCCGATAGCATAGAAGTCGCTGCGATAGTCGACCGGGCGATTCATCCGGCCGGTCTGCTCTGGCGAGATGTAGCCGAGGCTCCCTTCCAGCGCGTCCGGCGACACGACGTCCTGGGTCTCGACACCGATCCGCGAGGCGATTCCGAAGTCGATGATCTGGATCGCGGTCTCGTCCGCCGTGATCAGGATGTTGGTCGGGTTCAAGTTCTTGTGGACGATCCCCTCCTGGTGGATCGCCCCCAGTCCCTCCAGCAGCAGCAGCGCCAGCGAGAGCGTCTTGCCCAGATCGGGCGCGTCTGGCGCGCTCAGGCTGGCCAGCGGGAGTCCGTCGAAGCGGCCGAAGACCAGGTAATGATGGTCGCCGTCGGTGCGGTCCTCGATCGGCGTGACGACAAAGCGGTGCTTTATGAGCCGCGTGATCTCATATTCGTTCCGCAGCCGCGCGATCTCGTCGGGCGTCGGATATTCGTTCTTGAGGCACTTGATGACCACCGGCGCGCCGTCGCGCTGCCGCACACCGTCGTAGACGATGGTCCGGTGCCCTTCATGAACTTGCTGCTCAACTTCGTAGCCGGCGAAGACGAGTCCAGCCGGTCGATTCGAATGGCCCCCACGCGGGGCCGTGATCAAAGCGCGACGCACACCGCCTTGACCTGCGTGTAGAGATCAATCGCCTCGGGACAGCTCTCGCGCCCCCAGCCGGATTGCTTGTAGCCGCCGAACGGAAGGGCGGTGTCAAAGATGTTATAGCAGTTGATCCAGACCGTCCCGGCCTGCAGGGCCGACGCCATGCGATGCGCCTTGCTGAGGTCGCGGGTCCAGACGCCGGCGGCCAGACCGTACATCGTGTTGTTGGCCTGACGGATGACCTGGTCGACGTCCGAGAAGCGCGACACGGTGGCGACCGGCCCGAAGACCTCATCAGTGACGATCTTCATGTCATCCCTCGTGTTCGTGACGACCGTTGGTTGCACGAAGTACCCCGGGCGCTGGACCCGTTCGCCACCGGCGACGATCTTGGCCCCCGCCTGACGACCGGATTCGATGTAGCCGCAGACCTTGTCCAGGTGCTGGGGGGTGATGAGCGGTCCCATCTGGGTCGATTCGTCGATCCCGGCGCCGATCTTGAGGCCGTTTGCGTACCCGATCAACCCTTCGACCACTTGATCGTAAACCTTGTCCTGGACGAACAGACGCGCGCCCGCCACGCAGCACTCGCCCATGTTGACGTACGCGGCGAATCCGGCCCCCTGGACCGCCGCCGCGACGTCGGCGTCATCGAGGACGATGTTGGGAGAGTTTCCGCCCAGCTCGAGCGAGACCTTCTTGAGATTGCCGGCCGCCGCGCGCAGGATCGATCGTCCCGCCTCCGTGGATCCAGTGAACGCGATCTTGTCGACCGCGTCGTGGGCGGCCAGCGCGGCCCCGGCGTCTGGCCCTCCCGTGACCACATTGAAGACGCCCTCGGGAATTCCGGCCTCCAGCGCCAGCTCCGCCATTCGCAGCGACGACCCGGGGGTTCGCTCGTCCGGTTTGAGGACGATCGTGCATCCGGCGGCCAGCGCGGGGGCGATCTTCATGGCGCCGAGGAGCATGGGGAAATTGAACGGCGTGATGAGTCCCGCCACCCCGACCGGCTCGCGCAGCGTGTAGCTGTGGAACTGCTGCCCGGGCGTGTACGGGCAAGACAGCGTCATGGTATTTCCGCGCACCTTGGTGGCGAGACCGGCGAAGAAGTGAAATTGGTTCAGGGTCAACGGAACGTCGACGTAGCGCGACGCCATGATCGGCTTGCCGGTGTCGAGGGTCTCTATCTCGGCCAGCTCGCCCTGGTGTTTCTCGATCAGGTCGGCGAGCTTCAACATCAGCCGCGCGCGTTCATAGGGGGTCATCCGGGTCCAGGGTCCAGAATCGAACGCCGCGCGCGCCGCCATTACCGCGCGGTGGATGTCTTCCTGACCGCTGTCGGGCGTGGTCATCAGCAGCTCGCCGGTTGCTGGATCCAGGACCTTGATGGTCCGCCCGGAGATGGCCGGCGCCCGCTCCTTGCCGATGAGATTTGCCTGAGGTCGGGACAGGAACTGCTTGGCGACAGACACTGGAATGGGGGCCGACATGTCCATAGGTAACCTCCCGGGTCGACTCTCTTCATCGGATTTTGGGCGCTCGCCTTGAGCCCCACTGGGGAACTACCTCCTGACGTCAGAATCCGCCGATCCGAAGCGGCCCCGCCGTCGTACCTGATGCGTACTCATGACGCATGGTTACCGGCCCTGTGCGATGGCGGCGACTTTCACCGCCCAGGCGCGCTACAGTCGCCCGATGTCCAGGCACGGCGAAATTTCGGCCCGGCAGCCGGCCGGCGCAGCGTCGGTGTCGGATGACGCCGTCCTGGTTGCCGCGCTGGCGGCCGGCGATCGCCAGGCCCTGGCCGCGCTGTATGATCAACATGCCGGTTCGCTGCTGGCCGTGGCCACCCGCATTCTGGGCGATGCCAATCAGGCTGAAGATCTGGTGCACGACGTATTTCTGGAGGCCTGGCATCGGGCCGCCGAATACGACCCATCGCGCGGCAGCCTGCGCGCCTGGCTGATCGTGAAGACGCGGTCGCGCGCCCTGGACGGCCGCATACGCCGCCAGCGCTTCCTCAAGGCCGTCGCGCGATCGGCCACCGACGCCGCCGTCGAGCAGTCAGCGTCCGCGCACGCCGACTCCGCCGCGGCGATGGACAACGCCCGGGTGCGCGGTCTCAGCGCCAAGTTGCCGCCAGAGCTGGTGGCGGTGCTGGAGCTGGCGTATTTCGAGGGGCTGTCTTGCTCCGAGATCGCGCGGTCCATCGGCGTCCCCATCGGCACGGTCAAGTCGCGCCTGGCACGCGCCCTCAATTGCCTGCGCGCGGCGCTGGTTCCCGCGGTTCGAGGTGACGCTTGACGCGCGCGTGGGATGAACTGATCGCCGAACACGTCCTGGGAACGTTGCCCGAATCGGAGCAGGCGGAGGCGGAGGCCGTGGTGTCGGAATCGCCGGAAGCGCACCAGGAGGTCGCGCAGCTGCGCGCGGCGCTGGACCGCTGGGCCGAGGATCTGCCGGCGAAGACGCCACCCCCCGAGGGCAAACGCCGCCTGCTGACGGCGCTGGACGGGCCCGAGCGATTCCACCCGTTCCTGGGCGTGCTCCAGCAGCGTTTCGATCTCGATGAAGCGGCCCTGCTGCCGCTGCTGGCCAAGCTTGATGATGCGGGGGTTTGGCTCAATCCCCCCTTTCCTGACGTCACCTACTTCAATTTCACACCGGGTCCGGCCACCGGCGCCGCCGAAGGGGGCTTCGTCCGTGTGCGAGCGAACGGCAGGTTCCCTCCCCACCGTCACACCGAGCGCGAGCTGGCGGTGGTGCTGCAGGGGACACTGCTGGAGGCGGACCGCGTCGGGTATCCAGGCGACATCGTGGAGATGAAGGCGGGATCGACGCACGCGTTCGGTGCCGGCCCCGGCCGTGACCTGATCCTCATGGTCGTGCACAGCGGCATCTCGTTTGATGTCATCTGATCCGATCCCGTGATCCGATCCTCCGGGCGCGACGTAGATGGTTCCAGGAGGCTCGACAATGCGCACACTCATGAAGATCTCGATCCCGGTGGAGTCAGGCAACAAGGCGATCCAGGACGGCAGCTTGCCGCGAGTCGTTCAACAGACCCTGGAGTCGTTGCGGCCCGAGGCCGCTTACTTCACGGCCGACAGCGATGGCAAACGCCACGCGCTGATCGTGTTCGACCTGAAAGACTCGTCTGACATCCCGGTGATCGCGGAGCCACTGTTCATCGCATTCGGTGCCCAGGTGACGATGACGCCGGTCATGTCGGCGCAGGATCTTCAGGCCGGCTTGACCAAGTTCGCCGCTGCCGGTCGCTAAGCGGGACATCGCCATGACCAGGACACTTGTGAACAAGAAGAATCTCATCGCCGCGTCGCTGCTACCCCTGACCGCGGTACTGCTGTCGACGCGGCCGGCGCTGGCGGAAAAACCGCTGGAGGGTCAGGCGCTGGCCGATCGATACACCACGTGCTGGGATCTGTTCGGCAACAAGAAGTGGGCCGAGTTCGAGACCTGTTACGACGCCAGCACCGTTTCGGTCGCGCCGGGGCAGCAGCCGGCGAAGGGCGGCAAGGCGATCGTCGAGAAACATGCCAAGACCATCGCGGAAGCGATGCCCGACGTGAAAGGTGACGTTCAACTCATGCTGGTCAGCGGTCGCAAGGCGGTGACCGTCGCCGTATTCACCGGAACCCACACCGGTCCATTGAAAGGCCCGATGGGGACCATCCCGGCCACCAACAAGAAGATCGGCCAGGTGGTGGCGCACGCCATCGAGTCGGGGCCGAAAGCCATCGCCAGCAAGGAATGGTTCATCCAGGACGGCGGCACGATGATGGCGCAGCTGGGCCTATCGCCGATGCCGGCGCGCCCGGCGCTGGACAAGGGCTGGATGGACAAGCCGACCGTGGTCATCGCCGGCAACAGCAAGACCGAGCAAGAGAACCTGGCGGCGCTGAAGAAGGGCTACGCCGGGTTCAACAAGCACGACGGATCGATGTTCGCGATGTTCGCCGACGACATCGTGGATCACGATTACGCGGCGCCCGCCGATCGCCAGGGCAAGCCCGCTGTTGTCGGTTTCCTCGAGGGAGTGCAGAAGATGTCGTCGAACGTGAAGGTCAAGCCGACATCCGTGTTCGCCGCTGGCGACTACACGGTCGCCATCGGCGAGCTCGCCGGCACCAACGACGGTGACATGCCGGCCATGGGCATCGCCAAGAAGACCGGCAAGTCATTCAAGATGAACTTCATCGAGATCGCGCGCTGGGAGGGCGGGAAACTCAAGGAGATATGGCCGTTCGTCAACGGGATGCAGATGGGCGAACAGCTTGGCCTCATGCCTCCGCCGGCGAAAACGGCGCAGAAGTAGCCGGCGCTCCGACGCCGCCGCTGCTACGGTTTGAGCAGCGGCAACAACACCGACAGCCAGCGGTCGGACACCTTCTGCGAACCGCTGATGTTCAGGTGCACGCGGTCCGACTGATCGGCGGCGGGATTGATGATGGTGAACAGATCCACCGCCGAGACCGGCGACTCGGTGGTGCTGATCTGGGCCGCCCATCCGGGAATGGCCGCGTTCAATTCGGCGATTCCGGTGGGCGGCTCTTGCGGCGTGTGCTGTGCGACGAAAAAGATGACCTGCGGGTTCACGGCGCGGGCCTGCTCCACGGCCAGCGAAAAAGACTTGAGGATGGTGGGAATCGGCACACCGTTGCGGGCGTCGGCGCCGGCGACGTGCACCAGCACGATGTTGGGCGGGTTGGCCTTGAATCGAACCGCGAAGTCATTCGCGGAAAAACTGGTGATGATGGTGCCCGCCTGCGCCTCGACGTCCTTGTCGTAATTGGGCACGCCGCAATCCGGCCCGGCCTTCATGCGACCGACCAGGTCAAAGTTCATCACGCCGGCGGCGCGAAGCTTCTGCCACAGGAAAGCGCGCCAGCAGGTGTCGGTCTCATTCGACGACCCGATGACCATGATCTTCACAAGGCCCATCAGGGGACCGCCGGACCGTTCGCCGCCGGCATCGGTCACCGGGGTGATGACGTCGCCGGCCTGATCCTCGGCGGCGGTGTCGACGACCGACAGCGGAACGTCGATGCTCGCCGCACCGGCATCATAGCCACTGTCGGCGGGCGCCGCCGCACCGGTGTCGGCCTGTGAGCCGCCGCCGTCAGCGACCGGCGATCCCGTCGCAGGTGCCGCCTCGGTGCACGAGCCGAATAGGCAGGCGAACCCGAGCCATGCCGCCATTGCAAAAAACCTGCGAGAGCAAGGTGCAGCCATGGCTTCGATCTAGACGGCCTCCAGAGACGCTAGCAGGCGGAGTATAGGTGGATTCAGGCGACAACAGGGGCGCGCTGCGTCGAGGGGTGCCCTTTGAGGCCGTACCAGGCGATGTAGAGGTAACACAGCACCGGCACGATGAAGCAGTAGTGGATGCCGATCCGATCAGCCAGGCCGCCCTGCAATACCGGGATCAGCGCGCCCCCGACGATGGCCATGCACAGGATGCCCGACCCCTGCCCGGTGTGGCGGCCCAGGCCGTCGATGGCGATGGTGAAGATGGTCGGGAACATGATCGAGTTGAACAGGCCGACGGCCAGGATCGCCCACATGGCGACCGAACCGGTGGTCAACATCGTCAACACAACCAGGGCGGCGGCGCCGAACGCGTGTAGCGCCAACACCTTGCCCGGCCTGAACATGCGCAGGGTGGCGGTGCCGATGAAGCGGCCAACCATGGCGCCGCCCCAGTAGAAGGAGATGTAGTTGGCCCCTTCGGCTTCGGTGAAGCCACGGATGTAGGGCTCCTTGAAGTAGTTGACCAGGAAACTTCCGATCGCGACCTCGCCGCCCACGTAGACAAAGATGGCCAGCGCCCCCAGCACCAGGTGGCGATAGCCCCAGGCGCTGCGCTTTTCAGTCGTGGTGCTGGTCAAGGAGTCGCTGCCGGCGGCATCGATCTTGGGCAGCTTGAACAGGGCGATGGCGACCGCCAGCAAGACCAGCGCGATCGCCAGCCCGATGTACGGCCCCTGGACGGAGGAGGCCTCCACCAACCGGTAAGCCTCGACGTCGGCTGGGGCCATCGCCTTCAGCTCGGCGGCCGACTTCGCCGTCGTCGCCAGGATGAACGCAGCACCGAAGGGTCCCGCGATGGTGGTGCCCAGCGAGTTGAAGGCCTGCGTCAGCGTCAGCCGGCTGGATGCCGTCTCGGGCTTGCCGAGGATGGCGACGAACGGGTTGGCCGCGACCTGCAACAGCGTGATGCCAGACGCCAGGATGAACAGCGCCAGCAGGAACATTGCATAAGACCGCATGCCGGCGGCCGGGTAGAACATCAGACAGCCCGCACCGGCGGTCAGCAGGCCGACGATGATCCCGTTCTTGTAGCCGATCTTGTTGACGATCAGCCCCGACGGCAGCGAAACCACGAAGTAGGCGGTGAAGAACGCGAACTGGATCATCATCGCCTGGGCGTAGTTCAGGTCGAAGACCGCCTTGAGGTGCGGGATGATGACGTCGTTCAGGCAGGTGAGAAACCCCCACATGAAGAACAGGGAGGTCAGCACCACCAGGGGCGCGAGGTATTTGTTCTTCTCTGTTGTGACCGCCGAGGTCGTGGGGACAGCAATCGGTAGGGATCCGCCAGCCATGGAAAACTCCTGGGTAATTTGAGCGGTGGGGCTTCGCCGCGACCATAACGTCGCCGGCGCCAATGGGTCAACGTAGATTGATGGCCGGCAAGCCGCGAAACCGTTGTGGTTTCGCCCAATTTCCAGGCTAGCCCGTGACGCGCTCAGCCGGCGGCTGCCGTTCAGCGCGGATCCGCTCACGCAGCGGCAGCTCCAGCACGAAGGCGGCCCCCTGCCCTGCCCCGTCGCTTTTGACGGTCAAGGTTCCGCCCAGGGCACGCGCCGCCAGCGCGGCGCCGTGCAAGCCGAAGCCGTGACCGTCCTTCTTGGTGGTGAACCCGTGCTCGAAGATGCGGGTCAGATTGTGCGGCGCGATCCCGGTCCCGTTGTCGGCGATGGTGATGCGGAAGTGCGTGGGCCGGGTGCCGCCGGTGACGGCGTTGGTCTCGAGCCGCAGGATCACCCGTCCACCCGATCCGGGTCCGCCGGCGCCGATGCGATCGACGCAGGCCTGCCTGGCGTTGCTGATGACGTTCACCAGGATCTGCAGGACGCGGTGCTTGTCGACGGTCACGTCCGGCTGGGCGATGTATTCGCGCACCAGCTGGACGTTGTCCGGGGAGGTGGCCTGGGGCAACATCCGCACGGCGTCTTCGATCAAGGTGACTGCGGGCACCGCCTCCTCCGTGCCGCCGACCCGACGCGCGTAACCCTGCTGCATCGCCACGACCTCTTTGATGTGGTCCACGCTCTGGATCAGGGTGTTGATCTCGGCCGCCAGGCTGGCGTGTTCGGTGCCAATATGCTCGGCCAGGCCGACCAGGTAAGCGGGGAGATGGCGGCCTTGCGGATCGGTGGTCAAGAACGCCGCCAGATCGTCGGCGTGATCCGTGATCATGGCGGCGACCTTGGTGACGTTCTGGATCCTGGACCGCTTGATGCCTTGCGCGACCAGCGACGCCGATAGGTTGACGGTGTTGAGGACATTGCCGACGTTGTGCAGGACGCTGGACGCGACCTCGGCCATGCCGGCCTGGCGCGAGGCGGCCAGCAGGGTCTGGTTGGCGGCGGCCAGCTCGGCCTCGGCTCGCTTGCGCGCCGAGACGTCGCGCGCGATGCCCTCGAACCCGACCAGCTTGCTGTCGCGCGCCAGCAGCCGGACGCTGACCTCGAGGGCCACGATGCGACCGTCCTTGGCGACGATCTCGGAGTCGAAGGTCGCCGCGATCTCCATGCCGGCGGCCACGCGCTGCAGGCGACGGCGCGCGTCGTCACGGCGCTCCGGCACCATCATGTCAAAGAACGATCGGGTCAGGATCTCGCTGTGGCCAAAGCCGGTGATCTCCTCGCCGGCACGGTTGATGGTGGTCAACCGCCCGTCCAGATCGTGGGAGTAGATCATGTCGTTCGCGTTCTGGAACAGGTCCCGGTACTGCTCTTCCAGGGCGGCTTCGTTCTGCAGCTGGCGGCGAATGATCTCGGTCTGATCCTGCACCCGCCGGCGCAGGAAGACGACCCAGACGATGACGATGGTGAAGATCGCGGCCAGCGCGGCCAGCGACCACAAGAGGCGCGTCAGCGTCCACCAGGACGCCTGCGTCACCACCTCGATGTCAGCCGGCGAGCGCAACATCAGGTCGAAGGAGGTCGGGCGGCGCAACAGCGTCCCCAGGCGCACGACGCTGATCCCGGTCAGGCGCAGCACGCTGCCGCGCTGGGCGCGGTCGCCCTCGGTCTCGAGGCGGGCATCGCGCCCGTCGATCGCGGCGGACTGTCCCAGCTCGGCGCTGAAGATTCGATCGCCGTCGCTCATCACCAGGATCTGTTTTTCGGCGCCGTTCATGACGTCGACCAGCTCGGCCTCCAGCGTGACCAGCTGCGCGTCGTGGTTGCGGCCGCTGGATTCGCGCACGGCGGTGGTGGCGATGGGCGCGGGCAGCTTGGACCTCCCCACCCGGCGGTAGCTGGCGTCCTGCACCGTCGGGCTCCATTCGCCCAGCGTCGGAAAACCGATCACCTCCACGTCGTCGCCGACGGCCAGGGTCGGTTCGGTTTGAAACGTCTGGACGGCCACGCCACCGCTGCCGTCCCAGATGAAGAGGTCTGATCCACGATGGTGCAGCGTCACGGTGCCTCGGATGCGAACCCGCTGATTGACCTTGCTCCCCTTTGAATACTGGAGGAGGCCGTTGATGCTGCTGGGTGGGGCGGCGAAGGCGTCGGCAGCCGCCGGCCGCTCGACCACCACGTCGCGGCCCCGGTCGACGTAAAGCACGATGCCGATCATCTGCCGGCGGGCGTTGAACATCCCGCCGACCACGCCACGGACGCGCACGCGCGCGTCGAGGAGATTCGGTGGCACGAACGGCTCGCCGACCTCGAGATGCACTGGAAAGGCGATGCCCGCGGCGTGCAGCCGCATCAGGAAGCGCAGCTGACCGTTGGGCCGCTGCTCGGGGCCGATCCAGCGGACCGTGCCCTCCATCTCGACCAGCTTGCAGTCGAACTCGCCGGTGGCCAGATCGTGGTAGCTGCTCTTGCGCGGGGCGGGCAGCGGCGCGGGTCCCAGCATGATCAGCCGGTGCAGGCGGATCTGCGGCGCGAACAGTCCGGGCGACGTGTACCCCTCTGCTTCAGCGAGTTGACCGGCCTGGTAGCTGCGGCTTGGCCGTTCGGTGGAATCGACGTAGATGCCGTCGGTCTCGTCTTGAATGAACAGCGCCGTTCCCTGCTCGGAGACGAAGGTGACCACCCCGCGCACGCGGATCGGGCGATCCTGCCGCGCCTCCCCCGCGGTCAGCGCGTGCGCGTCCGCCACCTTGAGCAGCGGCGCGGAGACGAAGTCAGCGTCAACGTGGCGGCCGGCGGCGCCAGCCGGCGAGGGCTGCAGCAGCGCCAGCGCCGCCACCGCGGCGACGATCGTCGAAATGACGCGGACTTGGAGACGAATGGGGGCCGTCAACGCGGGACATTACATCGATAGATCAGATGGTCGCCTTGATGACCCGCTTCGTTAAAGACAGAGGACGTATCCGATCCCCTCGCCCCCGAAGCGGGAGAGGGTTAGGGAGAGGGGCCGTTTGTCCTCTCCCAGGCGCGATTTGTGTAAGGTTTTTGTCCACCTCGCCACTCACGGCTCACGATGCCTCTGCATACCTGTGTCTTGTCCCTGGTGTGGTTGATGGCCTGCAATGCAGCGGGCGTTTCGCCGACACCGGATGCCGCCGGCAGGAATGGCGGCCGAGGGGGTGGCGCCAAGGGTGGTTCCGGCGGCAAGGGCGGAAGTGGCAATCCCGACAGCGGCGGCGGGCAACCGGACGTCAATTGCGGCCTGGTCACCGCCAGGCTGGAGCGACAGCCGCCCGAGGTGGTGATGGTGTTCGACCGGTCGTTCTCCATGGTGGCGCCGGTCGAGGGGACCGGGCACTCGCGATTCGAAGAGGCGACCACGGCCATCTTTGACGTACTGATGAAGACCAACGACACGGTCCTGTGGGGGTTGAAGTTGTTTCCCACCGGCGCGATGTGCGCTGTCACGCCCGGCGTTGACGTCCCCGTCGGCGCTCACATGGCGGCAACAGTCACCGCGGGTATCACCGCCTTGCCGCCAGGGATCGTGCAAGGGACGCCGACTCACCTGGCCGTCGCCGAGGCGACCGCGCACCTCAAGATGCGGACCACCGACAACCCCAAGTTCATCCTGGTCGTCACCGACGGCGAGCCGAACTGCGCGGTCGCTGCCGATACCCTGGCGGTCACCGCGATCGAGACGGCGGCGATGGCGGGATTTCACACCGTCGTGGTCGGCATCGCGACCGCCGGCACCGACGCCGACAACATCCTGAACGCCATGGCCGACGCCGGCCGCGAAGCGCGCGCCGGTGCCACCAGGTATTACCCGGCTACCAAGCGCGACGAGCTGACCACGACGCTCGGCCACATCACCGGTGCGATCACCACCAACTGCGTCTACCCGCTGACCAACACGCCGCCCTCACCCGACGACGTCGCCGTGAACGTGGGAGCCATGCGCATCACGCGCGACGCGAGCAACGGCTGGACGTATGGCGACGGGATGAATTCGGTGGTGCTCAAGGGCGCGGCCTGCGACCTGGCCAGGTCCGGTCAGGGCGACGTGACCATCGTGTTCGGCTGCCCGGGGATCGTCATCCCCTGAGCCAGGAAACGGATCAGGGCAACAAGGTTTCGCCCATCAGGAAGGTGTCGACGCCGCGGGCGGCGGCGCGGCCCTCCTGGATGGCCCAGACGATCAGCGACTGCCCGCGCGCCATGTCGCCGGCGGCGAAGATGCCGGGGACGCTGGTCTGTTTGTCGGCGCCGACGACCACGTTGGTCCGTTCGTCGAGCTTGACGCCCAGCTGGGCCAGGAGGCCCTCTTTTTCAGGGCCCAGGAAGCCCATGGCCAGCAGCACCAGGTCGGCGGGCCAGACCTTCTCGGTTCCGGGCACCTCTTTCATGGTCATGCGGCCGTCACCATTTTTGACCCATTCGATCTCGATGGTGTGCAGCTCCTTGACGTTGCCGGCCTTGTCGCCGGCGAGGCGCTTGGTGACGGTGCGGTAGGCCCGCGGGTCGCCGCCGAAGCGCGCCGCCGCCTCCTCCTGGCCGTAGTCCAGCTTGTAGACCTTGGGCCACTGCGGCCAGGGATTGTCGTCGGCGCGGTCGTCCGGGGGCCGCGCCATGATCTCGAACTGCACCAGGCTCTTGCAGCCATGCCGCATGGCCGTGCCGACGCAGTCGGTGCCGGTGTCGCCGCCGCCCAGCACGATCACGTGCCTGTCCCTGGCCGAGATGTACTTGCCGTCGGCGAAGTTGCTGTCGAGAAGGCTCTTGCAGCTCTTGAGCAGGTACTCCATCGCGAAGTGAACGCCGCCCAGGTTCCGCCCCTCGACCGGCAGATCGCGCGCGCGCGTGGCGCCGCCGCACAGGACCACGGCGTCGAACTCCTTGCGCAGCCGTTCGGTCGGGTAGTTTTTTCCGACCCAGGTGTTGGTGACGAAGTTGATGCCCTCTTCGACCAGCAGCTTGACCCGCCGGTCGACAACAGGCTTCTCCAGCTTCATCGGCGGGATGCCGTACATCAAGAGGCCGCCGATGCGGTCGTCGCGTTCGAACACCGTGACCGTGTGGCCGGCGCGGTTCAGCTGCGCCGCGGCCGCCAGGCCGGCCGGCCCGGAGCCGACGACCGCGACCTTCTTGCCGGTGCGCTTGCCGGGCGGCTCGGCGACCACCCAGCCCTCGGCGAAGGCCTTGTCGATGATCGCCTCTTCGATGCTCTTGATGGTGACGGCCGGTTCGCTGATCCCCAGCACGCACGATCCTTCACACGGGGCCGGACAGACCCGCCCGGTGAACTCGGGGAAGTTGTTGGTCTTGTGCAGGCGCGCCAGCGCCTCCTTCCACTGCCCGCGATAGACCAGGTCGTTCCATTCGGGGATGAGGTTGTTGATGGGACAACCGGACGCCGCGCCCGCCAGCAGCTGGCCGGTGTGGCAAAATGGCACGCCGCAGTCCATGCAGCGGGCGCCCTGCTCCTGCAGTTTCCGTTCGGGGAGGTGGTCGTGGAACTCGCGCCAGTCGGCGACGCGCTCTTTCGGATCGCGCGCGTGTGGCAGCTCGCGTGGATACTCCATGAAACCGGTCAGCTTGCCCACGGCCAGGACCTACTTTCCACCCAGGCGGGCGGAGTCGTGGGAGTTCTGTTCGAAGGCCGCCATCTCGGCCTCTTCCTGCGTGAGGCCACTGGCGCGCATGCGTTTTTGCGCCTCCAGCACCCGGTGATAGTCGTTGGGCATCACGCGCATGAGGTACGGGACCCAGTGGTTCCACGCGGCCAGGATCTCCTCGGCGCGCTTGCTGCCCGTGTACTGCGCGTGCCGGAAGATCATCCCGTGCACCTCGTTGATCTCCTCGGGGTCGCTGAGCTTCGACAGGCTGACCATCTCCTTGTTGCAGTCGCTGGCGAAGTTGCCGGACTCGTCCAGCACGTAGGCCACGCCCCCCGACATGCCGGCGGCGAAGTTGCGGCCGGTCGGACCCAGCACCACCACGCGCCCACCGGTCATGTATTCGCACCCGTGGTCGCCCACCGCCTCGACGACGGCGTTGACGCCGCTGTTGCGAACGCAAAATCTCTCGCCCGCCGCGCCGCGCACGTAGGCCTCGCCGCCGGTGGCGCCATAGAACGCGACGTTGCCGGTGACGACGTTGTCCTCGGCCACGAAGGTCGCGCTCTTGGGCGGGAAGACGATGATCTTGCCGCCCGAGAGGCCCTTGCCGAGATAGTCGTTGGAATCGCCTTCCAGCGTCAGCGTGATCCCGCGCGGGATGAAGGCGCCAAAGCTTTGCCCGGCCGAACCCTGAAAGCGCAGCTGGATGGTGTCGTCCGGCAGCCCCGCCGGCCCAAACCGGCGCGTCACCTCGCTGCCCAGGATGGTGCCGACCACGCGGTTGACGTTGCGGATCGGCAGCGTCGCCTTGACGGGCGTCCCCTTGGTCAGCGCCGGTTCGCACAGCCCCAGCAGGGTGGTGTTGTCCAGCGCCGCATCGAGGCCGTGGTCCTGCGGGATCTGACAGGTGCGCCCGACGTCATCGCCCACGTCGGGCTGGTAGAGGATCTTCGACAGATCCAGGCCGCGCGTCTTCCAGTGGTTGACGGCGTGGTTCATCTCGATGCACTCGCTGTGGCCGACCATCTCGGTGATGGTGCGAAAGCCGAGCTCCGCCATGGCCTCGCGGACCTCCTGCGCGACGAAGCGCATGAAGTTCACCACGTGGTCAGGGCTGCCCGAGAATTTCTTGCGCAGCTTCGGATCCTGCGTCGCGACCCCGACCGGGCAGGTGTTGAGGTGGCACACGCGCATCATGATGCAGCCGACGGTGACCAGCGGCGCCGTCGAGAACCCGTACTCCTCGGCGCCCAGCAGCGCGGCGATGATGACGTCGCGGCCGGTCTTGAGCTGGCCGTCGGTCTCGACCGTGATGCGGCTGCGCAGGTTATTCAGCACCAGCACCTGGTGAGTCTCGGCCAGCCCCAGCTCCCAGGGGATGCCCGCGTGCTTGATGCTGGTCAGCGGTGACGCCCCGGTGCCGCCGTCGTGACCGCTGATCAGCACCACGTCGGCGTGCGCCTTGGCCACGCCGGCGGCGATGGTGCCGACGCCGACCTCGGCCACCAGCTTGACGCTGATGCGCGCCCGCGAGTTGGCGTTCTTGAGGTCGTGAATCAGCTGCGCGAGATCCTCGATCGAATAGATGTCGTGGTGGGGCGGCGGCGAGATCAGACCCACGCCCGGTGTCGCGTTCCGCACCTTGGCGATCCAGGGGTAGACCTTGGACCCGGGCAGCTGCCCGCCCTCCCCCGGCTTGGCGCCCTGGGCCATCTTGATCTGCAGCTCCTGCGCGCTGACCAGGTAGTGGCTGGTGACGCCGAACCGACCCGAGGCCACCTGCTTGATGGCGCTGTTGCGCGAGTCGCCGTTGTCGTCGAGCGTGTAGCGTCGGGGATCCTCGCCGCCCTCGCCGGTGTTGCTCTTGCCGCCGATGCGGTTCATGGCGATGGCCAGCGATTCGTGCGCCTCGCTGCTGATCGAGCCGTAGGACATCGCGCCGGTCTTGAACCGTTTGACGATGGCGTCGACCGATTCGACCTCGGCGATCGGCACGGGAGAACGCCTGGATTTCAGCTTCATGAGGCCGCGCAGCGTGCACAGGTTCTGCGACTGCTCGTCGATCAGCTTCGAGTACTCCTTGAACACGGAGTAGGTCCCGGTGCGGCAGGCGTACTGCAGCTTGTGGATGCTCTCCGGGTTGAAAAGATGAAACTCGCCGTCCCGCCGGTATTGATACTGCCCGCCCGGATCCAGCGTGCTGGTCGGCAGCGGCCGATCGGGGTAGGCGCGCAACTGCCGGCGCCGCACCTCCTCGGCGATCTCGTCGATGCCGATGCCGGCGATGCGCGAGGCGGTCCAGGTGAAGTACTCGTCGATGAAGTCGCTGTTGAGGCCGATGGCCTCGAACACCTGCGCGCCGTGATAGCTCTGGATGGTCGAGATTCCCATCTTCGAGCAGACCTTGACGATCCCCTTGCCCACCGCCTTGACGAACTTCTGCTCGGCCTTGACGGCGTCGCCGCCGGTCAGGATCCCCTGACGGATGAGATCGTGGATGGTCTCGAACGCCAGGTAAGGGTTGATGGCGCTGGCGCCGTAGCCCAAGAGCAGGCAGAAGTGGTGCACCTCGCGCGGCTCGCCGCTCTCGAGCACCAGGCCGACGCGCGTTCGCGACCCCTCGCGCAGCAGGTGGTGTTGCACCGACGACACCGCCAGCAGCGCCGGGATCGGCGCCCGGTCGTGATCGTGCCCGCGGTCCGAGATGATGATGATGTTGTGGCCGTCGGCGATGGCCTGGCTGCACTTGCGCCGCAGCTCCTCGATCCCCTTGCGCAGCCCGTCGCCGCCCTCGCGCGCGTTGTACAGCGTCGGGATGGTGACGGCCTTGAAACCGTGCGAGCCGTTCTTGCCGTTCAGGTGCCGCAGCTTCTCCAGCTCCTCGTTGCGCAGCACCGGCGACGGCAGCGAGATCTGGCGGGCCGAGGCCGGCGTCGGCTCGAGCAGGTTGCCCTCGGGTCCGATCGAGGTGTCGACCGCCATGATCAGCTCTTCGCGGATGGCGTCGACCGGCGGGTTGGTCACCTGCGCGAACAGCTGCTTGAAGTAGTTGAACAGCAGCTGCGGGCGCTCGGACAGCACCGCCAGCGGCGTGTCGGTCCCCATCGACCCCATGGCCTCGACGCCGTCGGTCGCCATCGGCGTCATCAGGACCTTGATGTCCTCGGTGGTGTAGCCGAAGGTCTCCTGGCGGCGCCGCACCGTCTCCTGGTCGGGTTCGATCACGGTCGGCGGCGCCGGCAGCTCCGACAGCGAGATCAGGTGCTCCTTGAGCCACAGACCGTACGGCTGCGCGGAGGCGATCGTGTGCTTGATCTCGCCATCGTCGACGATGCGCCCCTCCGCTGTGTCGACCAGGAACATGCGGCCCGGCTGCAACCGCCCCTTCTCGAGGACGCGATCCGGCGGGATGTCCAGCACGCCCACCTCGGACGCCATCACCACCAGGTCGTCCTTGGTGACGTAGTAGCGCGACGGGCGCAGGCCGTTGCGGTCGAGCACCGCGCCGATGCGAATGCCGTCGGTAAATGCCACCGACGCGGGGCCGTCCCACGGCTCCATCAGGCAGCCGTGGAATTCGTAGAAGTCCTTCTTCTCGCGCGGCATCGACTCGTGGTTCGACCACGGCTCCGGGATCATCATCATCATCGCGTGCGGCAATGACCGCCCGGTCAGCATCAGGAGCTCGAGCACGTTGTCGAACATCCCCGAGTCACTGCCGTCGGTGTCGATGACCGGGATGCACTTCTTGAGGTCATCGCCGAACAGCTTGGATTCGAACATGCTCTCGCGGGCGTGCATCCAGTTCACGTTGCCGCGCAGCGTGTTGATCTCGCCGTTGTGCGCGATCAATCGATAGGGATGCGCGCGCGACCAGCTGGGGAAGGTGTTGGTCGAAAAACGCGAGTGCACCATGGCCAGCGCCGATTCGACCCGGTCGCTGCCGAGGTCGGGGTAGAATTCGCGCAGCTGGTCCGAGTTGAGCATCCCCTTGTAGACGATGGTGCGGCTGGACAGGCTGGGGATGTAGAAGTGCGCGCGCTCCGGGATCTCCGACCGGCGCACCGCGTGGCGCACCTTGCGGCGGATGACGTACAGCTTGCGTTCGAAGGCCAGGTCGTCGGTACCGAGCTCGTGGCTGGACCGCTGCCGCCCGATGAAGATCTGGCGGATGACCGGCTGCGACGCCTGCGCGGTCGGACCCAACGACCGGTTGTCGATGGGGACGGTGCGCCATCCCAGCATCACCTGCCCCTCCTCGCGAACCGCCTGCTCGAACAGGCGCTCGCAGGCCTCGCGGCTGGCGCGATCGCTGGGCAGGAAGACCACGCCGGCCGCATAATCGCCGGCGGCCGGGAGCTTGATGTCGAGCTTGTCGCACTCCTCGCGGAGGAATCCGTGCGGGATCTGCAGCAGGATGCCGGCGCCGTCGCCGGTGTTCTTTTCGCACCCGCAGGCGCCGCGGTGCTGCAGGTTCAGCAGCACCTGGATGGCGTTCTGAACGATGCTGGACGACCGGCGACCCTTGAGGTCGACCACGAACCCGACGCCGCAGGCATCGTGTTCATAGCGGGGGTCATAAAGACCTTGGGCGGCGGGCACTTCACCCCTCTTCATCGACCACGACCTGGTTCAGATCCCGGACCCGCGCTCCGCATCGACACGTGCTCACTCCAAATAAAGGTGCAAAGGGCTGACTGTAGCACACGGTATGACAGCGCCGGCATGTCCGGCGCCCTCGCACGCTAGCGAGTTTGGGCCGGCCATGTAAAGACCCACCGGCGCGTTCGGTCGCAGAAACAGCCTCGGAACAAGCGAAATTAGCACGCCGCGTCGGTCGCGGTCGCGGTAACGGAACCAGCGTCATTTAGAAACCGGGTGGAAACAACCCCGCGCGAGCCACGTAGCAACAGCGCGACGGAAGATGCTGTGTCCGGACCTTCGCGGCCCGAGCAACGTGCTTAAGCCGCGCACTCTTGCTGTCGAGTTGATCGCGCTGGTGACGAAGGTGACCCAAGGTGTGGAAACGGATGCCGCTGCATCGACGTATCTACAGTTGCGCGTTGTGGTTGGTCGCCGGTATCTGCATTGTATCGGTGTGTCAGCGCGATTGCTGACGCGCACATTTTCCTGCCTGGGGGCCTCGACGTGAAATTCATCGATAACCTGAACATTCGCGGCAAGATCCTGGTTCCGACGATCTCGCTGATCCTGATCGGCCTCATCATCACCGGACTGCTCGCGCGCGTGTTGCATGAGACGTCGGCGAACTACCAGCAACTGATGTTCGGGCCGCGGCTGGCCGCGAAGGTGAGCCTGGGCTATGCCGGCCAGCTCTCCGAGCTGGGCCGCGTCATCAACCTGCTGCTTCTGCAGGGCGACCGCGATCTGACCAAGGCGGCCGACGAGATTGACGCCCTCAAGGCCAAGCGAAAGCAAAGTCGCGAGGAGCTGGAGCGCCTGCTCCCCGACCACCCCGAGGTGCGCGGTCTCAAGGACGTGGGCGCCAAGATCAACGAAGCGACCGACACGCTGCTGGCGAAGCTGAAGGCCTCCGCGGCCGGCAAGCCGAGCGACGCCGGGCATTACTGGGGCGAAGTGGGGCGTCCGGTGCTGGCCAAGCAACGGCAGGCCCTCAACGATCTATCGGACGACCTGGGAGAGTCATCCAACAAGGCGACGACCGAGCTCAATGAGCACACCAAGTCGACGACATACTGGGTGATCGGGCTCAGCCTCGCGCTGATGGTGATCGTGTTCATCTTCGCGCTGCGCATCATCAACAACAACATCGTCGGGCCGATGACGGGGCTGACCGAGAAGACCGTGCGCCTGTCCAAGGGCGACGACAACTTCGAGCTGAAAGAGGTCAACCGTTCGGACGAATATGGCGCGCTGGCGCGGGCGCTGGCGGTCTTCAAGGCCAACGCCGACAAGATCCGCGCGATGTCGGTGGCCGAGGCCGTGACCAAGGAGATCGGCGCCGTGATCAAGGCCGCGGCCGACAAGGACTTCACGGCCGAGGTCGACCTCCAGAACAAGGAGGGCTTCCTCAAGGACATCGCGGTCGCGGTGAACAATCTCCTGCGCATCTGCAAGGGGTCGTTCAAGGACTTCAGTCAGAAGGCGACGCAGACCGCGATCTCCGTCGATGAAGCCAGCACCGCGGTCGGGCAGATCTCCGACGGCGCGCGCCTGCAGACCACGCAGCTTGGCCAGGTGTCCACCGCCCTCAGCGAGTCGTCGAAGGCCATCAAGCTGGTCACCAGCAACGCCGCCAGCGCGCGCGAGAAGGCGGAGGCCGCGGCCCTGGCCGTCGAGCAGGGGCAGCTGGCGGTCAGCAAGCTGGAGCCGATCGTGGAGGCCATCGCGCAGAACAGCCGCAAGATCAATCAGATCACGCAGGTCATTGCCCAGATCGCCAACCGCACGCACATCCTGTCGCTGAACGCCGCCAGCGAGGCGGCCCGCGCCGGCGAGCATGGCAAGGGCTTCGTGGTGGTGGCCCAGGAAGTCGGCAAGCTGGCCGAGAGCTCGGCGCAGAACGCCAAGCAGATCACCGACATCGTCGAGCAGGCGTCCAACGACGCCCAGCAGGGCAAGGTTGCCACCGGCACCGTGAGCCAGTCGATGAAGTCGATCGCCCACGGCACGCAGGACACCACCGAACGCGTGCGCACCATCGCGGTGGCGATGGACCAGCAGCAGGCGACCATCACCCAGATCGAGGGCAGCGTGGGTAACCTCAAGACCATCGCGCTCAGCAACTCAACGGCCGCAGAGGAGATCACCACGACGATGGTGCAGCTGTCGAAGCTCTCGAACGAGACGCGGCAGCGGCTGTCGGCGTTCAAAACGGAATAGACGTTCGATGGGGGGGGACGACGCAGCCGAGCTCGCAGACGCGCGACACCTGGCGGCCGTCACGCGCGATCGCATCGGGCTCAAGCCCACCCTGTCGGCGCCCAAGATCGAAGCCTTGCTGCGCGGCATGCCCGCCGATCGCCGCGGTGGGTTTTGCAGGAACCTGATCTCGTCGGCGCCCGACGCCGCCGCCTGGCAGGCGTTCACCGAGACGCTGCTGGTGCACGAGACCTATTTCTTCCGCCACCCCGATCAGCTGCGACTTCTGGCCGAGATGCTGTTGCCCCGTCTGCTGCAGCAGCGCCTGGACAGCGGCAGCAGGGCGGTGCGCATCTGGTGCGCCGGCTGCTCTTCCGGCGAGGAGGTCTACACCATCGCCCTGCTGCTACAGGCCGCCATCGCCGCCAGCGCCGTGCCCAGCCTGGGGGCCTGGAACGCCACCGTGCTCGGCACCGATCTCAGCGCGCCGACCCTGCAGATGGCGCGCGCGGGCACCTACGCGCTGGTGGCCGGCCTCAACAGCTTCCGCGATGTCCCGGATTTCGCGCGCCATCACTTCGCCGACGTCCTCAGCGCCACCCAGACCTCGTGGTCGGCGGACGCCGAGCTGCGACACATGACCCGATTCGTGCAGCACAACCTGGTGACCGATCCGCCGGCCCTGCGCGACGTCGATCTGATTCTGTGCCGCAACACGTTCATTTACTTCGACGAGGCGCAGTCGCGATCGGCGCTGGCGTCGCTGGAGGCTGCGTTGCGACCGGCGGGGGCGCTCCTCATGGGACCGGCCGAGACGGCCTCGGACGCCAGCGGCCTTAGCATGGTCTGCGCGGAGCAGGCGGTTTTCTGGGTCAAGGAGGCGGCGCGATGAGACAGCGGGTGTCCGTCAGTACGGCGTCCGCGTTCCTGGCGCTGGTGATTCGCAAGACCCTGGCGCGTTCGTCCCACGTCGAGGCACCGACCGAGCATCGCAGCGCCGACGCCGCGCTGGCGGCGTTGCGCGAGTCGCCGGGCCTCTGCATCGTCGACGTCGAGCTGCTGCTGGACGGCCCCGACGGGGGCGCGCTGCGCAAGGAGCTTTGCGCGCGAAGGACGCCCTCGATCGTGGTCGACGCCCGCGGGCGGGGCGTTGACCCCGACGTGCTTGCGTCGCCCGTCATCGTCGTGGTCAGCGGACACATGGCCGGCGAGCTGGACGCCGGGATGATCGAGGCCGAGCTGCTGGCCGCAGTGGGCAGCGCGCTGCGCATGCGTGGCAGTCGGACCACCGAGCCGCTGTCGCCGCTGTCTTCGTTGTCGCCTGAGCCCGCCCTTTTCCACCAGTCGGCTCTCGAGCTGATCGTCATCGGGGTTTCGACCGGCGGGCCCACGCTCTTGTTGCGGCTGTTCGAGGAGGTCAGAGAGCCCGCCATCCCCATGCTCATCGTGCAGCACATGCCCGGCAGCGAGACGGCCGGGTTCGCGGCGCGGTTGACCGAGCACACCGGCCTGACCGTGCGCGAGGTGACGGCCGGACCGCTGCCGCCGGCGGGCGTGATCGGCGTGCTGGCCGGAGGCTGCGACTTCCGGCTGGTGCGGCGGGGGGCAACCCTGCACCTGCGCAACGCCACGCTGGAGGGCAACCCGTTTCATCCCAACGTCGATGAGGTGTTGACGAGCGCCGTGGCGGCCGACGTGGCTGTGGGCGCGGTCATCCTCACCGGCATGGGCCAGGACGGCGCCGCCGGCGCGCTGGCCATGGCCAGGAAGGGATTGCCGGTCATTGCCCAGCGCCCCGACACCTGCGCCGTGGCGGGGATGCCGCAGGCGGTGATCGACAACGGCGCCGCCCGCTGGACAAGGTCGCCCGAGGGCATCGCCAGCACGCTGAACGCCTGGAACGAAGCCGCGCGGCGCGGGGCGCGGCTGGGAGAGAAAAATTGCCTGGGCTGAACAGCAAAGATGCGGCGGGCGCGCAGATTCTGCTGGCCACGTCGGATCCGGTGTTCGCCTCGCTGTGCAAGCGCGCGCTGGAAGCGGCGGCCCGCCCGTCGACGGTCGTGGCGGTGTCCCCGGCCGAGCTGCTGGCCGCCGCGCGACAGGTGGAGCATGACGTCCTGGTCCTGGACGCCGACCGCCAGGAGCCGGCGGCGCTGAAGATGCTGGCGTCGAAAGTGATGCTGGTCAGCGACGCGCCGATGGTATTGATTTCGGCGTATCTCGCCCCCGGATCGCCGGGCCTGGGTGCGTTGCTTGCGTCGGTGCCCGCGCATTTCGTGCAAAAGCCGCAGGGGTCGGCCAGCCTCAGCCTGGCCGACGAGGAGGGGGCGCCCTTCGTCGCCGCCCTGCAATCGGCGTTCGCCGCGCATCAAAAAAGAGACTTCGGCGCGGGAGACGCAAATGGCTGACGCTGACATCGACCGCGCGCTGCTCGATGCCTTCGCCGTCGAGATGCAGGAACACGTCGCAGCCTGCGAGCAGGTGCTGGTCCGCGCCAGCACCGAATCGATCCATGAGCAGGACTTCCAGCTCTTGCTGCGCAGCATGCATTCGATCAAGGGGCTGGCGCGCGTGCTGGCGCAGGCCGGCCTGGAGAGGCTGGCCCACACGACGGAGTCGCTGCTGGTCGCCGTACGCGACAGCAAGCGTCCACTGGACCCTGCCACCCAGGAGCTGTTGCTGCGGGCGATCGATACCTTCAAGGCGGCCCGCGCTCGCATCCTGCAAGGCGGCGACTGGAACGGCGACGACGCCCTGATTCGGGCGCTGACCGAGGCCGACGCGCCGCTGAGCGCGCACGCGCAGGCGGCTCCCGCCGCCGGGCCGGAGATGACCGCCACGCCGGCCGACGGCGACTCCGAGGCCGCGGCGCCTCCCGAGAGTGATCTCTATTTCGACCAGGCCACGCTGTTCGCGCTGGCCGAGCTGCTGGAGGAGCTGCTGCCGTCGATCGTCCGAGCGGCCGGTACCGGTGGCGAGACCGCCAGCGCGCAAACCAGGGAAGACCTCGCGGTCCTGGCGTTCGCCCTCAACCGCGTGGGGTTGACCGCGCTGGAGCGCGCCGTGCGCTGGCTGGAGAATCGCAACCATCCGGCCGAGTTCGCGCGCTGCCTGTGTCTCATCGAACGGCTGTCACAATTGCTGGAACGTAACTGCGGCATCGCCGAGGCCGTTCGCCTGTCACGACCGTGGCTGGCGACGGCGCTGCTGCACGCCGCGGACGATCGACGCTGGGGGGAAGTCGGCTGGCTGCTGCGTGTGCTGGCGCCGCAGAGCCCGTTCATCGGTCTGCTGCCCCAGATCATCAGCGCTTCCTTGCCGGGTGAAACCCGGCGGATCGCCCTGGATGCCGTGCTGCCCGCCCTGCGCACGGAGCTGACGCCCGCGGGCGCCGACGTCGCCGCGCTGGCCGCCGACAAGGTGCGCGACCTGCTGGCAGAACCGCTGAAGCTGCCGGCGCAGGTGTTGATGTCGCTGGACATGCGCCGACTGGACCTCGATCGTCTCCGCGCCCTGCCGGCCGCGCTCGGCGCCCGACTGCAGAAGGTGGCCGTCGATCCGTCGTACCAGCTGTTCGAGTTGGCGCTGCAGCCGACCAGCACCAGCGACGATCTCTCGGCGCTGGCGCCGGTGCTGGGCCGCGGTCTGGAGCCGCTGCTCAGCGAGGCCGAGGTCGTTGACGGCGAGGTTGTCCTCTACGTGTTGTTCGCCGCGCAGGACGCCGAGCAAGCGCTGCGCGACCGCATCGCCCAGCTGGTCGGCCAGGTTGTCGGTGTGAACGCGTCGGTGACGCTGCGCAAGCTTGATCAGCAGGCCGGCGACGCGCACTTTCGCGCCAAGGTCCGTCCCGCCGCCGACACCATGGGCTCGACCGAGACGCAGGTGCGCGTCCCGGTGGCGCTGCTGGATTCGATGTTCGGCCGCATCGGTCAGTTCTTCAGCGTCGCCACGCGGTTCAACGCCCTGGTCTTTGATACCGAAGTGCAGGACAACCTGACCGAGCTGGCCGACTACAGCGTGCTGAACGCGCCGCACCTTCTGCCCAAGATCGATCGCCTGGTCCGCCAGCAGAACGACTACGCCGCGCTGGAGGCCGAGACCCACCGCCTCATCAGCATGATCCACGAGATGACGCTTGGCCTGCGCGTCATTCCCATGGACACGCTGTTCGCGCGTTTTCCCCGCATGGTGCGCGATCTGGCCCACCGACAGGGCAAGGA
>DASRQT010000040.1:0-1617 GCA_035696485.1 Polyangia bacterium
CTCGACCGCGCCCAGCTCGAAGATCTGGACGATGTTCGGGTGGTTGAGGCGCGCGGACATCTTGGCCTCTTCGACGAACATCTTGATGAAGGTCGGTTCGTCGGAAAGATGCGGGAGGATCCGCTTGATGACGAAGACGCGTTCGAAGCCGGCCGGGCCCTGGATGCGCCCCTTGTACACGTCGGCCATGCCACCGCGGCCTATTCGTTCGAAGAGCGTGTACTTGCCGAATTGGATCGGCTGGGGGAGTTGAGCCACGCCGGGGCCTTTTACCTTGGAGAATCGATGCGGGCGCGCGCCGGGGGCCTACCTCCCCCTTTGCGGCGCTATATGATAGCGGTCCCGTGTTTGTCCCGCAAATGAACTCGTCGCGTAATCGAACGGTCGTCGCGGTGGCCGGGCTTGATCCGACCGGGGGCGCGGGCCTGGTTCGCGACGTCCTGACCGGGGCGGCTCTCGGGGTTCACGTCCTCGCCGTCGGCACGGCATGGACGGTGCAGTCCGATGTGCAAACCGATGATTCCCGTGTTGCCCACGTGGAACCGCGCGATCCGGATGCGCTCTGCCGCGCTCTCGCAGACGCGCTGCGACAGACCTGCGCCGAAAGAGGCGCCGGTGCGGGCACCGGGCCATCAGTAAAGGTGGGGATGGTCCCGAACGCTGCCGTGGCGGATGCCATCCTCAAGGCACTGGACGGGGTGGGGTTTGCCGGACCGGTGGTCGTCGATCCCGTGCTGTTCACGTCGCGAGGGGGCCGGTTGTGGCAGGACAACCCCCGGGCGATGCTGCCGTTGCTGCGGCGGGCGACCCTGGTGACCCCCAACGGTCCGGAAGCGAGGTCGCTGTCCGGGCGGCCGGTGGCCACGGTCGCCGACGCGCTCGCAGCCGCCACCGACCTGCGGCGGCAGGGGGTCCCGGCGATCCTGGTCAAGGGGGGGCACGTGAACGAAGGTGCGGTTGTCGTGACCGATGTGCTGATGGGGCCCGAGGGGGTAGCCGTTGAGCTGTCGCGGCCGCGCATGCCCGGACCTTCCCCGCGCGGGACCGGTTGCGCGCTGTCGACAGCGATCGCGGCCGAGCTGGCGGCGGGGGTGTCGTTGCGCGCGGCGGTGGAGGCCGCGACCGGGTGGCTTTGGTCCCGCATCGCCGCCGCCGGGGTCGTGCACGGCCAGCGCCACCTTCCGTGACGCTATTTCCCGCCGGCCAGTTCCAGTCGGATCATCGGCGTCCGTTTTACGGGCAAGAGGCCCATCAGGTTCGCCGGGTCGTTGTTGCGGACGAAGCAATGTCCCGAGACGACGCTGCTCGACCACAAGATCGGGTCGCCGCTGGCCTTCTTGATCCCGATCCAGATCACGCCCTTGAGCGGTTTGACGTCGCCGAGATCTTCCACCACCCAGCGACCATCCTTGCCGTTCGACAGATCATCCTTGTCCAGCTCGCGGGTCACGCTGTGTATGGGCTCGCCCGGCGCCTCGAAAATGCTGCTGTCGTAGAACGTGATCTCCACCTTGCCGGCAGCCTCGGCCTGCAGCCGCAGCCGCAGTGGACGGTGTTCGCCCTCCGGGAGCTCGAAGCGAATCACGCTTTCGTAGGTCTGGCTGGGAAATGCCACGG
>DASRQT010000041.1:0-9597 GCA_035696485.1 Polyangia bacterium
TCGACAAGCGCACGACAAAGATCGAAACCTGGCTGGCCGCCGTACGCAAGGGCAAGAAGTAGCCAGCGTCCGAACGCCTTTTGAGGGCAATAGCGAGGGGTTATGGGCACGCGCGCGGCCTGGCGTCGTCAATTGATTGGCAAAGATTGAGGCGCACTTTTTCGCAGTACGTCAGAGGGGGCGTGTTAGGATAATTGCTGTCGGGCGTTATTGTGGCGGATGCCTCTCCGGTGTTGCCAATGTTGGAACTACCGGGGTAGCGAGGGACCGAGGGGACGCTCGGGTTTCCGCCGAGGCACTGATGGTTAAATCAGCAATTCGCCCCCTGCTGCTGTTGGCGACTGTCATCGCGGGCGGATGTGCACCCCCGCTGTCACTGGTCGACCGCCCCTGCCCGTGCGGCACCGGGTTCACCTGCTGCGCGGCCAGCAATGTCTGTGTTCGCGACGGCGACGCTTGCGGCGGCCCGGCGACGAATGCGCCCATGGCCTACGTCCTCACGCCGATGGTGAGGCAGGGCGGTACCCTGCTGGTCACCCTCACCGGGTCGGACGGAACCGCTCCGACGACGAACCGCAACAACTTCACCGTGTCGATGCATCCGGATGCGCCCTCGTCTTACGACGTGACCATCCCGCACGGCGCGCCGCTGGGCGACGTGGACGTTCGTTTCACCGCGAAAGGAGGCGTCAGCACTCAAACCAGGGCGGTGTTCACAGTCACGGAAATCACGGTGTCGCCAACCGGCAGCGACGCCGGGCACGGAACCCGCGCCGATCCGTTTCGCACCTTGAAGAAGGCGATCTCGGTCGCGGATTCCGGTGACATCATCCAATTGCTCAATGACCCGGTCGGTTATTCGGTCTTTACGGGCGAGGACAGGGAGTCGTCACTGCCGCGCAAGGTGACGCTGCGGGGAGAAAGCCCGACCGACACGCGACTCATCACCCTTTTGATGTTTTCGGGGGACGCGGAGATCAAAAATCTCAAGTTCGAGTGGCGCGCGTTCGTGACCGAACCGGGGAGCGTGGTGAAGTTCGACAACGTCGTCTCTCTGTCCGGCCTGGTCGTCAAGTCGACCGCTGCCCGGGCGCGAATCGAGTTGACAGGCGGCAGCGCGTTGCGCAGCGGTGAATTTCCAGCGCTGTTCGTGCAAGCGCCTGACGTGACCATCAAGATGTCGGGAGGTACGTCGATTGACAAGGGCGGCGAAAACGGCGGAGAGGCCGTGCGCCTGGAGGGCGCTGCGCCGATTGTCGACGTCAGCGGCGGTTCCATCAGCTCGACCGGAAGCAACGCCCTGGTCGATCTGGGCGGCGGGACCTTCACCGTGAAGCAGTGGGAGGTGTACGGCGCACTGAACTTCGCGCATCCCGAGGGCGTGGCCACCATCGAGGCCACGACGTTCCGAAGGTCAGGCACGAACGGCCGAGCCGGCATCGCTTTCAGCGGCCGGTCTTTGAGCGTGCAGGAATCGACCTTCGTCGAGATGGGCATTACCCAGGACAGCCCCGACGGTAAGGTGGTGGTCCACGGTTGCAGGTTCACGCAGTTTACCGAGCCGGCGTACGTCCTGACAGCGGGGAGCCTCGACCTCGGTAATCAACAAGAGCCCGGTTACAACATGTTCATAGGTCTTCCATCCCGCGCGGGCATCGTGCCGCCGGCGCTCAGCGTTCTCGCCAAACCCGGAATGGCGTGGGCCACCTCGCGCGCGACGTCGTTGAACGGGCTGGTCCCGCACCCCGCCGCTGTGATGGGCCCGGCCAAGACGCCCGAGTACGAGATCTCCGACAAGGTCCCGGTGAACTTTTACTGATCGGCCGCGGCGCACTGACGAGCAAGGCGCGCGTTCGACTTGCGGGGGCCTGTGGGACTATCATCGCGCCCATGAAAAAAACCTACTTCCTGGCGACGACTCTCGGAGCACTTCTCGTGACCAGCGCCGCCTTGGCGGCGGCGCCCAAGGGCGCCGAAAAGGCGGCAAAGCCGGCCAAGCCGGTCACCGTCACCATCAACTTCATCGACGCCACCGGCGCCGAGAAACCGGCGGGGACGATCAAGATCACGGAGACCGGTGACGGGCTGGAGCTTGCAACCAAGCTCAAGGGCCTGGCGCCGGGGGAACACGGGTTCCACCTGCACGAAAAGGGCAGCTGCGCGCCGGCCGACAAGGACGGCAAACCGGCTGCCGGGATGGCGGCCGGCTCACACTTCGACCCCGATGTGACCAAGGCCCACAAGGGACCCGGCGGCGGCGGTCACAAGGGCGATCTGCCGAAGCTGGAGGTCGACGCCAAAGGCAACGCCAACGCCAAGCTCAAGGTGGCGGGCCTCAAGATGGAGGACGTCACGGGCAAGTCGATCATGATTCACGAGGGCGGCGACAACTACAGCGACGATCCCAAGCCGCTGGGCGGCGGCGGCGCGCGGGTCGCGTGCGGCGTCGTGAAATAGCGCCCGGCGCCAGAAGCGCTTAACCGGTCGTCGCTTCCTCCGTGTCGCTGGAACCGGCCGCCGGCTTCTGCGCCGCGCGGCCGTCGACCACCTCCTCCAGGAATTTCTTGGCGTCGTCGGTCCACACGTCGCCATAGGTCTGCGTGTAGACCAGCGCCTCTTCCAGCGAGCCGGGCTGTGACCCGGCCAGGTTCTCGACCCGGCGCCGCACGCGGCCGAGCAGGGCCTTGCCGAAGTGCGGGTTCGCTTCCAGGGCGCTGTCCAGGGCAGCGCGCGCCTTGGCGGCGGCGCCGGCGGCGAAGTGAGCCAGCGCCAGACCCAGCTGCGCCCGGCTACCCGCGACCTCTGACTTCTGCGCAGGTTCCAGCACGGCGACGGCATCGGCCGGCTTGTTCAGCTTCATCAGCGCCTTGGCCGAGATCAGGCGGGCTTCAGTGCCGACGGTCCCTTCGTCGATGGCGTAGACGCGTTCCAGCTCCTTGGCCGCATCTTCGAAGCGGTCCTCATCGTAGGCCAGGCAGCCGAGGGCGTGGCTGGCGCGAATGAGGGGCTGGGCGGTGGGGCGGGTGAAGGCGTCCTTGACCTTTTCAGCGCGCAGCTCGGCCAGCTGTTTTTCGCCCGCGGTCACGACGGCCGACAGTTCTTCGCGGGCGCCGTCGGTATTGCCTGCGGACAGGCGGGCCATGCCGATGCCGACGCGGGCGTCGGTCAGGTCGGGATCGGCCTCCAGCGCGGCGCGGAATTCTTTTTCGGCGGCGCCGGGACGGCGCTGTTCGAACAGGCGCCAGGCGTTGGCCAGCGTCTCCTTGGGGTCGGGAGGGCCGGCGGGCGGGCTGACGGCGGCCTCGTCACCCTGGAGGTGGCACTTCTTGTATTTCTTGCCCGAGCCACACGGGCAGGGGTCGTTGCGACCGGCGGCGGCCAATCGGGCCTTGGCGTCGGCCAGCTGCAGCTCGGGAGATTTGGTTTCGGCCGCCGGAGGGGCCGCCTTCTTTGTCGGCGCGACCGGCTGCGACGTCTTGGCCGAAGCTTTCGCGGCCGGCTTCGCGGGTTTGGGGGCGGCGCTTTTCTTCTGTATGTCCTTGGCCATTTTCTTGGTTGATCCTTGATGGAAGGGCGACCATACCGTAAAAGTTGCTCGAGATCAGAGTTGCTTGAATTGGAACGATCTCAATGAATCGCGTCGCGCTGGCGACAGCGCTGCTTACGGTTGTGCCTGCGGGCGGCGTCGTCGATGCTGCAGGTCCGGCGCGTCCGTCCACCAGCGCGGCGATCGCCGCCGCCGACGTCCTGGCCGACATCGGCGCGCTGGCCTCGCCCGCGATGGAGGGACGCGGCGTCTTGACCCCCGGACTGGCAAGGGCCGGCGACTATATTGCCGCGCGCTTTGCGGCAGCCGGACTGCGGGGGGCGGCCGACGCAGGCGGGTACTTCCAGGCGGTCGAGATCCCGGTGCCGCCCTACGCCGCGCCGGGCACGGCGTTTTCTCTCGATGGCAACGCGCTGGTGCTGGGGAAGGAATTTGTGCCCGGGCCGGGGGCGGCGGCAACCCGGGCGCTGGGGCCGGTGGTGTTTGCCGGGTACGGGATCGTGGTTGCCGATCGCCATGACGACTATGCCGGGATCGACGCGCGCGGAAAGCTGGTGGTCTGTCTGCGTTATGGTCCCGGCTACGATCCGCGGACGCGCACGACGCGCGATCCGGCCTTCGCCGCAGCGGTAACCGTGCGCCGCAAGATCGAGCTGGCGGTGGCGAGAGGCGCCATCGGGATCGCCTTTGTTGATTCGGAAGCGGCCACGCTTCCCGACCTCGCCGAGCTGCCCGTCGGATCACTGGTCGGCGCCGCGACCAACATCGCCTCATTTCACCTGAGGGCCGACACGGTCGATCGGTTGCTGCTGACCGCCGGCGGCCGGTCGGTCGCCTCGTTACGCAAGACCATCGACGAGACCGGCACGCCCGCCTCCTTCGAGCTGCCGGCGACGGCTGACTTTCGCGTGCAATGGTCGCGATCGCGGGTGCGCAGCCGCAACGTGATCGCGTTCATCGAGGGCTCGGATCCGGCGCTGCGCGACGAGGTCGTCGCCATCGGCGCGCACTACGATCATCTGGGGCTCGGCGACGAGGGCAGCTCGATGGACGGCGCCGGCTCGGTTCACCCGGGCGGCGACGACAACGCGTCGGGCACGGCCGCCTTGCTGGAGATCGCCGAGGCGTTCGCGGGCGAGGCGGCCCGTGCCACCAGCGAAGCTGCCCGTCCAAGACGATCCATCCTGTTTGCCGCGTTCACCGGTGAAGAGAAGGGGATGCTGGGATCCACGGCGGTCGCGGTCAGCAGCCGGCGCAAGCTGGTCGCGATGATCAACCTCGACATGGTGGGCCGCATGCGCAACGACGCGCTGGAGGTCGGGGGCGCGTCGACGTCTGCCGCCTGGCAGCCGCTGGTGACGCAGCAGAATCTGGACAGGCTGGTGCTGAGCTTTCCGCAGCAGGTGGTCCCCAACAGCGATCACGCCCCGTTCCTGATTCGTGGCGTTCCGTCGCTGTTTCTGTTCACGGGGCTGCACGGCGACTACCATCGCGTCAGTGACACAGGTGACAAGGTGAACGCGGATGGTGTGGCAAGGGTGGCGCGGCTGGCTTTTCGGCTGGCGCGCGCGGTGGCGAATCGAGATGACCGGCTGGTCTTTGTCGCGCCGGTGTGGACCGGCGGCGGCCCGGCAGCCGGCGCCCAGGGGAGCGCGCGATGACCGCGACCACCGGCCGTCTGGTGGGCCGCACCATCGCGCTGCCCGAGACGCGCGAGCTGGATCGCCTGGCCAGCCTGCTGGAGGAAGAGGGCGCGACGTCGCTGCGCTGCCCGCTGGTCAGCATCCTGGACGCGCCCGACCCGCGTCCGATTGAAACCTGGCTTGATCAACTGGGCGCCGGCAGTTTCGACGATCTGATCCTGCTGACCGGCGAGGGGCTACGGCGCCTCCTGGCGCTGGCGAAACGGACCGGGAGATACGACGCGGTGGTGGCCGCCCTGGCCAGGGTTCGCAAGATCACGCGCGGTCCCAAGCCGGCGCGCGCGCTACACGAGATTGGTCTTTCCTCCGACCTGCCGGCCGCGGTGCCGACCTCCCAGGGTGTGATGCAGGAGCTCGCGGTCCAAAACCTCAAGGGCCGGCGCGTCGGCGTGCAGCTTTACGGCGAGGAGCCCAACCGCGAGCTGGTGGACTTTCTTCAGCGCGCCGGCGCCACGGTCGCCACGGTGGCGCCGTACATCTACGCTTCGGCCAGCGACGACAAGCGTGTCAATGCGCTGATTGCCGCGATGGACGCGGGGCAGGTCGACGCGATCGCGTTCACCAGCGCGTCGCAGGTCGACCGGCTGTGGCAGGTGGCCAAGGATGCCGGGGCGGAGATGGTGGCGCGGTTGCAGGCGGCGCTGGCGCGGGTTCGCGTGGCGGCGATCGGCCCCATCGTGGTCGAGGCGCTGCGGGCGCGCGGCGTGCGCATCGACATCGTCCCGGACAAGAGCTTCGTGATGAAACGGCTGACCGCGCTGATCGCCGAGACGCTGGCTAGGGATGTGCCGGGATAGCTCTGCGGTGCTGGTGATGCTGGACGGCCCGGACCGCGCCCAGGGAAGCCAGCCCCAGGGCGGCCGGAACCAGGAACCACATCAACAGCGGCGCCAGCAAGATGAGGAACGGCAGCGCCACCAACCCCAATAACCCAACCACCAGAATCAGCATAGGAATAGTCCTCCTACCCTGAAAGTAGTCATCGTCGGCACCATTGCCATGTGGGGAAAGGGGAAACTGTGCGGACGAGCTACTTGATCGTGATCCCGTCCAGCAGGACCACGGTGTCGTAGAGGCTGTCGCCCAGATCGGCCAGTGAGAAACGAAGCGTGACGCTCTTCTGCGCGCCGGCCCAGGGCGAGATGTCGAACGGGCCGAAGTGCTTCCAGCCGGTCGCCCAGCTCTTGCCATCGTTGTCCTTGTAACCGACGTCGGGGACACGGAACGTGGAATCGACGACGGTGCTGCACAGATCGTCGATCTTCACGGCCTGCAGCACGGTGGTCTTTCCGTCGGCGCCGCGCTCTTCCAGCGTGACCTTGAGGTTGTCCTGGTACTTGGGATTGTTGCAATACGACTTGAACTCGGCCGAGATGAAGTTCCAGTCGTAGGCCAGCGTCTTGGCGCCGGCGGGGACGCAGAAGTTCTGCGAGACCTCGCCGTTCGATTGCGTGAAACCGAGACCGGTCGAGATGAGGCCGATCCGCTTGCCCTCCTGCGGCGTATATCCGCCCAGGCGCGACATCACGCGCGCGTCGCCCTTGCGTTGCCAGGCCAGCGGCTGGACGCTGGCCGCGTTCCAGCCGTCTATTTCCTCGAATCCCCCGTTCCGCAGCCCGGGGACCGATGCGATCGACAGCGCCTGCCGCCCCAGCATCTTGAAGTAGGCCTGCTTGCGCGCGACCGCCACCGGGGTGCCGGGCCCCGTTGCACCTTTCACGACCGCCGGCCATTCCACGCCGCGCAGCTCGGTTCCGGAGCCCTCGTCATGCTGCCCGGCCTGGAAACAGTCGGCGGTGGTCTTGGGGCTGCCGTCGCCGTTCTTCTCGTTCAGTAGACACTGCAAGAGCGCCTTGCCGGCGTTGTACGCGAAGGCGTTCTTCACCATGTCGGAATAGCCAAAGTAGGCGCCCGCGCCCTTGCGCAGGAAGGCGGCCGCCAGCTCGCCGTTCCAGAAGCTGCGGCACGCCCCGACGTAGATCAGGCTCTGCTGAAAACGTCCCGGCAGGTTGTCGATGAATTTGGCTGTAATGAAAAACCGGTTGATACCGCCCACCGGCGGGCCGATGGCCATTTGCCCCGTGCGCAGCTCGAGCTCGTATTTGGCCAGTGACTCCGCGGTCACCTTCTCGCTGGTCAGCAGCATCTCGTGCACGGGCAGCGGCGAGGCGCGCAGCGACGGGTGCGGATCGTCGTACGACGTGCCGTGCGTGGTCAGGAAGACGATCCCGTAGCTGGTCAGGTTCTTCAGCTTGTCGATGGTGACCTCGTCGTCGACGAAGGCCTTCTCGTTCTGGTAGGCGGGGCACATCCGCGCCTTGACCGTGTCGGACGCGTGCACGGCTTCGTCGGTGGGGGCAAAGACCTGGTTGCGTGCGCCGGCCGTGAAGACCGCGTAGTTCCCGACCTCGACCCCGCCGCGTTCGTCGGGATGGGCCGCCAGCGCGCCGGTGATGATTCCCGCGGTGGTCAGGGCCCACACGCCCGATCCACCCGAAGAGATCCCGTACGAGGCCACGTGCGGGCTTTGCGCCGCGACGTTGACCGCATTGCCGTATCCCACCGTCAGCTGCCCGGAGACAGATTCGTCCAGCGCGTGTTGCATGTCGCCGGCGACGGTGGCGGCGCCCTCGTGGTCGGCCGCGGTCAGGTGCGAGACGAACGGCACCGAGCCCATGGTGGCGACCTCGGTGGCCATGCCGGCCTTGTTCTTGGCGCTGACGCCCAGGACCAGATCGCTGCCCGTGGTTCTGGTGATGGCGAATCGTCCCGAGTAGACCCCGTCGTCGGGGATCTCGTCACCGGTGAGGGCAAAGTCGCCGTCGTCGGCCATCGACACCACGTGCGCCCAGCCGCCGTTGCCGTCTGATTGCCCAAGCTCGATGGTGGCGGGATCCAGATCGGCCGCGCCCATGTCCAGGCCGACGCTGACGATGACATCGGTGTTGTCGCCGATGAACCCGGCCGGGGGCGATAGCTGCGGCTGGCCCAGGACGCCCAGGAAGCTGTTGCGCCGGACCGAGATGTTGCGCGTCGCGGTGGTGCCGTCGGTGGCGACCGCAGTGATCGTTATGACGTTCTCGCCCGGTTGCAGCGGCAGGTCCTGGACCGTCCAGTTGTCGACCCCGACCGCCTTGCCCGCGCCGGTCGGTCCCTGCCAGCGAATCTCCGCCGGGGCGCCGAAGGCGATGCCCTCGAGGGTGATGGCCGACGTGGTGGTGGTCAGCTCGGTGGTCGGCGTCGGATCGAGGATGGTCACGCTCAACCGTTCGGCGCGCTGGGCCGGCGGCAGCTGCGAGGCCACACCTCCGTCGTCGGTGCTCTCGGGGCGGGCGCGGCCGCAGGAGACCGAAGCGGTCGCCATCACGATCAGCGTCAGCGCAAGCAGCTTGGTCGGGGCTACGGGATGGGCGAGGGGACGAGCGGCGATGTTATTCATGGCTTGGCCTGGATCTCGGCCGGCACAAAGCGAAACTTTAGGCACATCCCCCTTTATTGTCGGGCAGTTAGCTGGGCAGGACGTTGCGTCCGGCGCGCTATCGGTGCAAGAGTGCCCCCCATGGCGCGCTATTGGCCCCTGGTTCTGCTGGCGGTGTCGTGCGGCGGGACGCTGTCGCTGTCGTGCAGCGGGATGACGGTCGCGCCGCCGGTTTCGTCGGGACCAGGGCAAAGCCTTCTGCGCGGTAAGAACCCATCGGTGTCGCGGGGGGTATCCCACATCGATCGCCTGACCGACGGTGTCGCCGCCGAGGCGGGCAACTTCTGGCGAACCGAGGTCACCGCCATTCTGGGTTCGGCCCAGGCCTTTGCCATCTACGATCTGGGTCGCGCCACGCCGGTTCGCTGCGCGCTGGTGGAGGGCGACAACAACGACGTTTACCGGCTGGAGATCTCCGACGACGGCAAGAACTTCGCCCCTCTGTGGGAAGGCAAGCCGGTCCCGGGCGCCGGCATGCGCACGCGCACCGGCCGCGACCTCGGCGGGCAGGGCCGCTACCTCCGGTTGAGCGCAAGCGGCGGCGACGGGTCATACAGCGTCGGCGAGCTGGCGGTTTATCAGGAGTGTCCGCCGGAGTGGCCGCCCACGCTGTCAACGCTGCGCGGGACGCCGCTGGACGAGGCGGCGCGCGGAAAGATCTGGCTGTTCGGGGTCGTCGCCCTGCTGTTCCTGCTGGTGAACGGGCGGCAGTCGCCCGACTTCGTCCGCCTGCTGGTGGTCGTCCCGATCGGCGTCGGGATCTCGCTGGTCGTCCAGCTGGTCGAGCTGTGGCCGCTGGACGAAAACGAGCAGACCCTGTTGCGCATGGTGGTCGCGGTCCTGGCGGCGGCGGCGATCGTACGGGAGCT
>DASRQT010000042.1:0-4266 GCA_035696485.1 Polyangia bacterium
CCGGGCGGCGTCGTCATGGCCCGCGCCCGCGGACGGCGCCCGCGCGAACAAGATGATGCCGGTGGTGGTCTACAACGACGAGCAGCGGCGTGTCGGCCTGATGGTTGGCCAAATCGTCGACGTGGTCGAGGAGTTGCTGCCGGTGACCGCCACGGCAGCCCCCGAGGCGACTACCGGCTACGCCGTCATCGCCCAGCAGGTGACCGAGGTCCTGGACCTTCGCCGGCTGGTTCGGTCGGCCCCGGCCCATCTGTTTGTCGCCGACGGCGCGGGCGGCGATTCGGAAGTGGCGCGGGTGATGGCGTGAAGATGCTGTCCGAACCGCACCACCTCTGCACGTTCACGGCCGGCCCGTACTGGTTCGGCGTGGCCGTCGACAGCGTTCAGGAGGTGGTGCGCCATCATGCGATCACACGGATTCCGCTGTCATCCCCGATGGTCTCCGGACTCATGAACCTGCGCGGGCAGATCGTCATGGTGATCGATCTCAGGCGCTGTCTGGGACTTCCGGAGGCGAGCGCCGACGTCCGCCCGATGAACGTGGTGTTGCGCCGTCAGGAGGGCCCCATCAGCCTGCTGGTTGACACGATCGGTGACGTGCGGCAGGTCGACCCCGACCTCTTCGAACTGCCACCGGACACGCTGCGCGAGCCGGCGCGCGCGCTGATCCAGGGTGTCTACAAGCTCAGCAACCGCCTGCTCATCGTGCTGAATGCCGATCGAGTCATCGCGACCGCTGCCGCGGAACGAAACATGGAAGAAAGGACATCGTGATGAGGAACCTCAAGTTGAGTCACCGCCTGATGGGCGGCTTCGGTCTGCTGCTCATCGGGGTAGCCGTGCTGGGCGTCCTGTCGCTCAGGGGACTCAATCAACTGGATGACCAGGCCTACAGCCTCACGGCGGCGAACGCCGAGGTGGTGGGCAAGACCATCGCCCACACGGTCTCCGGAATCACCCTGAACATCTGGGTGACGATCCTCGGCGCCATCGCGTGCGGATTCGCGGCGGCGATGCTCATCAGCCGGTCGGTCACCGGCCCGGTGTCGTCACTGTTGCGGCATGTCGCGCGCGTGCGCGAGGGTGACCTGGATTCGCGTTGCGACTATCAGGGCCAGGACGAGATCGGTCAGCTGGTCGCCGAGATGAACCGGATGACGGCGGCCTTGAAGGCCGCGCGCGACGGTGACCGCGCCCGCGCCGAGGACACGCAGCGCGAAAATCTGGCGCTGCAGCAGAAGGTCGACATCCTGCTGAAGGTGGTGCAGGAGGTCGGCGCCGGCGATCTCACGCAGTCCGTGAGCATCCAGGGGGAGGGCGCCATCGGCCAGATGGGGGAGGGGCTGCAACACCTCATCGAGGACCTCAACAAGAACATGACCTCCATCGCGCGGACGGCGGAGGCGTTGGCGGCATCGTCGGAGGAGATGACCGCCTGGTCACAGCAGATGGCCGCCAACTCCGAGGAGACCTCGGCCCAGGCCGAGACGGTGTCCGCCGCCGCCGAGCAGGTCAGCCGCAACGTGAACACCGTCGCCACCGGCGCCGAAGAGATGACGGCGTCGATCAAGGAGATCGCGCGCAACGTTCACGATGCGCGCAAGATCGCCACCACCGCGGTGGAGGTCGCCGAGCTCACCAACGGCACCATCACCAAACTGGGCGCGAGCTCGCTGGAGATCGGCAAGATCATCAAGGTCATCACGTCGATCGCCGAACAGACCAACCTGCTGGCGCTCAACGCCACCATCGAAGCCGCGCGCGCCGGCGAGGCGGGCAAGGGGTTCGCCGTCGTGGCCAACGAGGTCAAGGAGTTGGCCAAGGAGACCGCCAGGGCGACCGAGGACATCAGCAACAAGATCGAGGCCATCCAGGGTGACACCGGCCGCGCGGTCAAGGCGATCAAAGAAATCTGCGAGATCATCCGGCAGGTCAGCGACATCTCGGGGACCATCGCCAGCGCGGTCGAGGAGCAGACCGCGACCACCAACGAGATCGGCCGCAACGTGTTCGAGGCGGCCAAGGGGACCAGCGACATCGCGCGCAACATCACGGGCGTGGCGCAATCGGCCCAGAGCACGGCCTCGGGCGCCACCGAGACCCAGGCGGCGGCCTCGGCGCTGTCGCACATGGCGGTCGAGCTGCAAGCGCTGGTCAGCCAGTTTCGGCTCAGCGAAAACAGCGACCGCACGCGCCGCCCCGACCTGGGGCCGCTGGCCGCCGCGCGCGCCGGCAAGGGCAGGGGTCCAACCCGGCAATCCCAGCTTGCCCACCAACTCGGCGTCGTGAAGACAAGCTGAGCTGACGGTACGGCAAATGGGCAAGATTCGCGTCCTGGTGGTCGATGATTCGGTGGTCGTCCGGCGACTGCTGAGTGACGGCATTGCCCGCGATCCGGCGCTGGAGGTGGTGGGCACCGCCTCACACGGCGGCATCGCCCTCAAGAAGCTGCCGGCGTTGAACCCAGACGTCGTGACCATGGACATCGAGATGCCCGAGATGGACGGCCTCACGGCCCTGGCCGAGATCCGCAAGACGGATCGCAAGCTGCCGGTTGTGATGGTCAGCTCGCTGACCGAACGGGGCGCGGTGGCGACGCTGGACGCGCTGGCGCTGGGCGCGACCGACTACGTCACCAAGCCCTCGGCCGTCGCGGGCGCCGCCGGTCAGGAGGCGATGCTGGCCGAGTTGATCGCCAAGCTGAAGGCGTTCGGCGGCCGACACCTGGGCACCGGCAACCGGTTCGCGACGCCTGCCCGGGCGGCCCGGCCCAGCTCGTTGGCCAGCGGTGGCGCACGCCGGCGCATCGATGTCGTGGCCATCGGCATCTCGACCGGCGGGCCCAACGCCCTGGCCGCGATGATCCCGCAGATTCCGGCCGGTTTTCCCGTCCCGATTGTGATCGTGCAGCACATGCCGCCGCTGTTCACGAAGCTTCTGGCCGATCGCCTGGCCGCGCGGGCCGTGATCGCCGTGAAGGAGGGGGCGGCGGGGGACCGGCTGCAGCCGGGGACGGCTTACATCGCGCCCGGGAACCACCACATGTTGGTCCGCCGCGTGGGCCCCTCGGCGACCATCGTGCTGGAGCAGGGACCGCCCGAAAATTCCTGCCGCCCGGCCGCCGACGTACTGTTTCGCTCGGTCGCTGATGTCTACGGCGCCGGGGTGCTGGCCGTGGTCATGACCGGGATGGGGCAAGACGGCCTGGCCGGCTCGGGCATCATTCGCGATCGTGGCGGCCAGGTGTTGGTCCAGGACGAAGAGAGCAGTGTGGTGTGGGGGATGCCGGGTTTTGTCGTCGAGGCCGGCCTGGCCGACGAGGTGTTGTCGCTGGAGGCGCTGGCCCCCGCGATCGTTCGTCGCGCCGCCTTCGGGCGAGCGTCGCCGCCCGCGGCGCTGGGCGGGGTAGGGGGGCGAGGGTAAGATGCGCCAGAGCGCGCAGATGGCCGCTGTTGTCGGGTCGGACCAGGCGTTCGACTATCTGCGCAAGATGGTGCACGAGCGCGCCGCCATCGTCCTCGACCAGGACAAACGCTACCTTCTGGAGGCTCGCCTGGGGCCGCTGCTGCTCAGCGAACGGCTGGCGTCGTTCGACGAGCTGGTGTCGAAGTTGGGCATGCCCGACGGCGGCGCCCTCCGCCAGCGCGTGATCGAGGCGATGACGACCCACGAGACCTCATTTTTCCGCGACAAACGCGCGTTCCAGGCCCTGCGCTACCACGTCATTCCGCAGCTCATCGCCGAACGGGGGCCGCTGCGCCGGATCAACATCTGGTGCGGCGCCAGCTCCACCGGACAGGAACCGTTCAGCATCGCGATGACAATCAAGGAGTACGATCGCGTGCTGGCCGGCTGGAACGTGGACATTGTCGCCACCGATATCTCGAACGAGGTCTTGACCCGGGCGCGAACCGGCACGTTTTCGCAGCTGGAGGTCGATCGCGGCCTGACGCCGGCGCTGCTGTCGCGCTTCTTCGACAAGGCGGGGACCGCGTGGCGGCTCAAGGAAGACCTGCGGAGGATGGTAAACTTCCGCCAGCTGAACCTGATCGACAGCTGGCCTCACCTCCACGATCTGGACGTCGTGTTCCTGCGTAATGTCCTCATCTACTTCGACGTGCCCACCAAGCGCCGCATCTTCGAAAAGGTCTGCCAGGCGCTGCGCGTCGGCGGTTACCTGTTTCTGGGCAGCGTCGAGAGCACGTTGAACCTGAGCGACAGCTTCAAGGAAGTCGCCAGCGGCAAGAGCATCCTTTACCAGCGGAC
>DASRQT010000043.1:0-3439 GCA_035696485.1 Polyangia bacterium
CCGCCCCCGGCGTCGGCGGCCGGGTGTCCGCCGCCCAGGCTGGCGACACGGCCGTCCGGCAGCAGCACGGTCTCGGAGTGGTAAATGCGCGAGACGGCCATGCCGGCGCCCATCGTGAAGGTTTGGCTGGTCGCGTTCCACAGCTCCGACGCCATGATCGCGCCGGCGTTGCTGTTGAAGACTGGCGTCTTCGATCCGCCCGTGATCAAGACGTTGCCGTCCGCCAGGATGACGCCGTTGTGTTGCCGCCGGGCGTACGCCATCGGCGCCTTGCCGGCCCAGCTCGGCGACCCGGAGTTGAGGTCGATCTGCTCGACATTGTTGGTCGTGAACCCGCCGCCGAAGACCGTGACCTTGCCGTCACGCATGACCGCGGTGCCGTAGTCGTGCGACCCGCCCGTGTTGTTGATGGCCGGTCCCCACGATCCGGTGCCGCCGGTGTTCAGGAACGCGGTGTCCGTGTTGGGACCGGCGTTGAACACCTGGCCATTGGGGGCCAGGATCATCATCGGGTAATACGCCTGGTTCCGCACCGCGCTGGTCAGCGTGCGCCAGGTCTGGGTCTTGTCCTGCCAGACCTGAGGCGTCTGGTTCATGTTGCCGGGGGTCATGCTGCCCGAGACCACCAGCGCGTCGCCATTGCCCAGCGTGGTGTTGGTCGGATACCAGCGCCCGGCGTTCATGTTCGGCAGCTGCGTGAAGCTGTTGGTGGCGTAGTCGTACGCAAAGGCCGTGTTGAGGCCGTTGCCGTCGCTCATGTTGTGGCCGCCAAAGATCAGCACGCGCCCCTGGGCATCGAATGTGTGCCCGGCGCAGAAGAACTCCTTGACCGGGTTTGGCGTCGAGGTGGTGGTCTCGTCGGCCGGGTTCCAGATGCGGGGGATGATGTCGCCGGGCGGGTTGTTCCGGTCCCAGAACAGGATCTTCTTGTTGGGCAGCATCATGGAATGGATCGGGATGGTCGGGACGTTCTTGATCCCGGTCCACGACCCGACCACCGCCGGGTCGGCGGTGTAGGCGACGTTGACGTTGGCGATGTCGTGCGACGCCGTCTGGCCACCGGTGCGCGCGCTGAAGTAGACCCGTGATTCGTACGGGTTCAGGCCCGCGACCGCCTGGTTGACGACGACCGGCACCTCGGCGCCGCCGTTGGGGGTCAGATAGATGCTGGCGTCGGAGAAGCCGGCCCCGGGGCGGACGACGATGCGGGCGTGCGTCCACTGCCCGCTGCCGAGATCGATCGGCGACGCGATGGTGTTTTGAATGGTGTTGGCGTGGTGGATCGAGATGTGGTTGTTGTTGATCTCGCCCGCGCCCTGGAAGATGTCGAAGCCGACGCCGAAGGATCCGGGGATGTTCGGCTCCTCGCTGCCGACGCACTGGCCGCCGCTGCCGTCGTAGTTGACCGTGTTCAGCAGCGCGACGCCGAAGCCGTCGGCGCGGTTGCTCGGCGACACCGGCGTCAGGCGGAAGTCGAACTGAATCGAAACCTGCGTGAACCCACCGTTGTCACTGCGCTGGAACGCGATTGACGTGGTGTTGTTCAAGGTCTGCCCGGTCAATCGGATGAAGGGTCCGCCGGTGGGACCACCGCTTCCTTGAACTGCCGTACCGATCGTCCCCTGGCAGGTCGAGGAGACGTAGGGCGTGCCGCCGCCGCCGAAGTTCTGAACGGTCGCCGCATGAACCAGCCGGGGCGTGACGAGAGCGAGTGAGATTACGAAAAGTGTTTTGCAGTTCTTTTTGAGCATGTGGGTTCCTCCCCGACGACGTGGGTAACTGTGCGAGCGAACTATCGCGCTTCCCCCATCGCCGAAGCAACGCCCATCGATGTCTCTATTCCCTGGAAAAGATGTCCACCTCACATTTCAAAATGGGAGACTAAACCGGCCTGAGTAGCATTAACTTACTGATTTTACTAGTTTTTACAGATGATGCACTAAATCAATTGACCCGATTTCCGTGTTTCGTGACACTTTCGCGACTTTTCGTGACGTCCCCTTCCAGGAAGGTCGCTTGGCCATCACGACTCAACGAAGCGGGGGCGCCAGACCGTGATCGACACCGCGGCCGTCGTAGTCGCTGGTTCCGGCACAGCCGCCACCCGCTGCGCGAGCTCGGCCGGCTCCATGTGGTGCGAAGACGGTCCCATTTCCACGAATCGCTGTACGTCTTCGTGGCCGAGCTTCAGCGTCCAGGTTACATGCTGCGGTTGCGAGGGAATGAGATAGGCGCCCAGCGTGTCAGCGAGGCGGCGATCCTTGTCGGGATCGACCTCCAGCAGACCCAGCGGCTGGCGCAGCTCGTGGAGGTGCTCCGGTCGCGGCGTGACCACCAGCAAGACGCCGTCGTTGCGCAGGACACGACGCAGCTCGGGAGCGTTTCGCGGCGCGAACACATCCAGCGCCACGGCGGTCGAGGCATCGGCCAGCGGCAGCGCGCCCGCGCGGACGTCCACGACCGCGGCGTCGATATCGGGATGGGCCTTCGCCGCCCGTCGGGCGGCGTAGGGCGAGACATCGACCGCCAGGCCGTGGCGTCCGGGCAGGCGGTTCAAGACCGCCGCGAGGTAATAGGCGGTGCCCGCGCCGACCTCGATCAGCAGGCCCTCGGCCGGCGCGCTGTCCGCCACCACTTGTCCCAGGGCCTGTGCCAGGGGAAGGAAGTGGCCGGCGCCCAGCACGGCGGCACGCGCGGCGATCATGTCGGCGCTGTCCCCGTGGGCGGTGCGACGGCCGGCGAGAAAATTCACGTACCCCTGCCTGGCCCGGTCGAAGGCATGGCCACGGGCACATTGCAGTCCACCAGTCGCCTCACGCAGCCGCTGCCGGCAAATCGGGCAGCGGAGCTCGGCCAGGACCTCGGTGTGCATGGACGCTTTATACCTGTTAGATGTTCGAAAGACGCGCGCGCTCCCTGGTTGAGATCCCCGCATGTAGGATCTTTTTTGTTGGAGGCCGTCGATGAGCGCTTCTCGCCCGCGTGAGGAAGTCACTCTGGGTTCCGGTTGGCTGGCGTTCCTGGCCCTGGCCTGCGTGGCCAGCGTCGGGTTCGGCGCTTCGTGCGCCAAGACGCGCCCGATCGCTCCCGGGAACGCGGACGGTGGCGGCGTCGATGGCGCGGCCGGCGGCGCAAACGGCGGTGGCAACGGCGGCGGCAGCAGCGGATCGGCTGGCGCGGGCGTGGGGGGCAACAGCGGCAACGGTGGGATGGGGGTGATCACCGACCCGCCGCCAGGCGATTGCGCGCCGGATGGCACCTGTCCCACCGGCTTCCTGTGCACGTCGTCGAACAAGTGCGGCAAGATCGGCAAGCCCTGCAGCAACCCCAACGACTGCCAGGGCGACACCTTCTGCTGCGGCGCCGGCTGCCGCAAGGACGGTATGGCCGACGGCGTGTGCCTGCCCGGCAACGTGCCGCCCGGGATCGCGTGCAAGGG
>DASRQT010000044.1:0-19770 GCA_035696485.1 Polyangia bacterium
TGCGGTGACCGTCGCCGCTGGTTTCGCGGTGCTGGCGTCCATGGGTGACTGCCCGATGTCGACGTCAGGTTGCTCCGAGAATCGACTTCGCAGCACGCTTGGCGGGGTGCTGATCGGGGCCGGGTCGGTGGTGACCGTGACCGGCGCCTACGTCACCATCATGCGCAGCACAACCGGCGGCTCGACACCCGGCGTCGCCGTCGCCTGGCGCTGGTAGTCAACGGCTCGAGCCTCGCCTCAGGCGTCGGGCGACTGCACCGGGGCGCCCAGCGTCCGCAGGGTCTCGGCGAAGGTGGGAAACGAGGTGGCGATGTCCTCGCCGGGAACGGATGTCTGCGACCCTGCAGCCGCGCACAGGCCCAGCACGGCGCCGGCCATGGCGATGCGATGGTCGTGCTCGGGGACGACGGTGCCGCCGCGCGCCGGACCGCCCCCCAGTCCCGAGACAGTGAACCCGTCGCGCCGTTCGCCGACCTTGACGCCCGCGCGTCCGAGCTCGCGGGCGAGCGCGGCGATGCGGTCCGACTCCTTGATGCGCAGCTCGGCGAGATCGCTGAACACGGTGTCGCCTTCCGCCGCCGCCGCCGCCACGGCCAGCGCCGGGATCTCGTCGATGGAACGCAACGCCAGCAGGCCGTCGACGCGCGTGCCGCGCAGCCGCGAGGCGCGCGCCCGGATACGCGCGACCGGTTCACCCATTGCAAGGCCGGTCTGCTCGACGGTCAGGTCGGCGCCCATGGCGCGCAGGACGTCCAGCGCCCCTGTGCGCGTCGGGTTGATCCCGACGCCCTCGATGGTCACATCGCTGCCCTCGACAATCAGGGCCGCCACCAGGATGAAGGTCGCCGATGAAAAATCGCCGGGGACGGTGATGGCGGTGGCGCGCAGGCGCCCGCTCCATCCGGTGGGATCGACGGTGATGGTGTTGCGCGCGGGATCCGCGGAGACCGGCGCGCCCAGGAACTTCAGCATGCGCTCGGTGTGATCACGCGACTGGCCCGGCTCGCTGATCTCGGTCCGTCCGCTGGCCTGCAACCCGGCCAGCACCAGCGCGCTCTTGAGCTGGGCGCTGGCCACCGGCAAGGCATAGCGGATGCCGCGCAGCTTGCCGCCCTGAACGCTGAGCGGCGGGTACACCTCACCCGGTTTCGACAGCTCGGCGCGGCCGTCGATGAAGGCGCCCATCTGGCGCAGCGGCTCGGCCAGGCGCCGCATCGGACGGCGCGTGAGTGAGGCGTCCCCCACCATGACCGTGGTGAAGGGCTGCCCGGCGCACAGCCCGGTCAGCAGGCGAATCGTCGTCCCTGAGTTCCCGCAGTCCAGCGCCTGATCCGCTGCGCGCAGCCCGGCGAAACCGACGCCCACGACCTGCGCCTTGTCACCGTCCACGTCGATGGAAACGCCCAGCGCTCGCAAGGCGCCCGCCGTCGAGAGATTGTCGCCACCACGGCCGAGGCCGTCGATCTGTACTGGCCCGTCGGACAGCGCCCCGAACAACAGCGCACGGTGCGAGACCGATTTGTCCCCCAGAACTCGGCACGTGCCTGCCAGCGGTCCCGATCGCTCGACACGCAGCATCGCCGCCTGTTTATCATGCGCCTCGGTCATCGGGCGCGGGCCTTGAGCAACGCCTCCAGGATCACGCCGACCCGCTGGCCGAGGTCCTCGCGCTTGTCCTCGGACAGGTGCAGCTGACCGGTCACCCGCGACCCCTGCGGCGAGATGCTGGCCTGGTCCAGCAGCGACGCCAGACCCAGGATGCGCAGGACGGGGCGTCGCCGCAGATCGCCGAGCCGCTGGTCCAGCATTCGCGCCGCCGCCAGTGCCTGCTGCGGATCGTCGAACGTCCCCAGCACCGCGGCGTCGAGCGGACCGCCCAGGTCCAGCCGCACAGCGACCCGCCGCAGCCCCGGTGGCACCTCGAAGTCGCCTCCGACTCGCTGGCGCATCCCATCGCTGACCGTGGCGACCGCGACCAGCGCTGGACGACCGCGATCGATATTGAGAGCGCGGCGCAAGGTTCCAAGCTCGCCGGTCCAAACATCGGGGACCACGCCATACGCGCAATCGATGGCGGCCCTCACGATCGTCATGGGTCCCGCGATCAAAGTCCTTGGCGTCACGAACGCGATGGCGCGGTCGCCCCGTTGCCACAGCGGGCTTCCGCGCCAGGGTGTCGGGGGTGCCGGCCCCCCGCCGGCGAATGCGCGCGCGACCCGATCCTGCGAAAACCGCCCCTGCGACACGGTCAGCACCGCGGGTTCCGCACCCGGCACCTCGGTCACCGCGAGCGCCACGTGGTCCACGTCGGCGATGTCGTCGAACCCCTGCGCCGCCGCCCGCGCCTGCCGCTCTTCGGGCGCCATGCCGTTGACCAGCGTGCGCGACCACGGGTTGCTGCGCAGCTGGATCATGTCCAGCTCGACGACCGTCTCGGACCCCAGCGGCACCACGCGACCGAGCTCGCTGTCGTCGGGAGCGTTGCGCAGATGCGGCCCACCAGGTGTCGCGCCGGCCGGAACCGTCGCTGTGGCACAGCCAGCGCCGCCAACCAGCGTCGCCAGCAGTGCCGCGGCGACGCAGTTCGACCAACCCGTCGCCGTGCTCGCGGCCGCCGTCACTTCGACACGACGCGATCGCGGCGCGCCTTGGCTTCCACAAGCAGCGCGTCCAACCGCCCGTCGTCGCCCGCGTCGATCGCGGCGCGCAGCGCGTGGATCTCCGCCAGCAGGCGATCGATGAGCGGCAACATCTCCGTGCGGTTGTCGAGGAAGATGTCGCGCCACATGGCCGGGCTGGAGGCGGCGACGCGCGTGGTGTCGCGCAAGCTGGTGGTCGGCAGGTGCGCCATCTCATCCAGAATCGCCGCGTCGACCCCTCCCGCCGCCGCCGCCAGCGCGTAGGCGGCGATGTGCGGCAGGTGGCTGGCGGCCCCCAGCACGCGGTCGTGAAGGGCCGCGTCCAGCAGCACCACGTCGGCTCCCATCGCCGTCCAGAGTCGCCTCGCGAGCTCCAGCCGGTCGACCGCCGTGCTGGCCGTCGGGCAGATCACGCAGCGCCGCCCCTCGAACAGGCTCGCGCTGGCCGCCTCGGGCCCCTCCTGCTCGGTTCCCGCCAGTGGATGGCAGGCGATGAAGACCCCGCGCGGCAACACCGGCTCGAGCGCGCGCAGGGCCGCCACCTTCACGCTGCCGACGTCGACGACCAGCGCCTGCGCCGCGATGGCCGGAGCAATCTGGGCGGCGATTCTCCCCAGGCTGCGCACCGGGGTGGCCAGGACGATCACGCCCGCGCCGTCCACCGCCTCGGCCGCCGTGACCGCCGCGCGATCGATGATCCCCAGCTGGCGCGCCGCGCGCATGGTCTCCGCGCTCCGGCTGAAACCCACCACCTCGGTCACCGCGCCGGCCGCGCGCGCCGCCAGCGCCACCGAGCCGCCGATCTGCCCGACGCCAATGACCGCCATCCGCCCGAGCGGCGGATCCGTCCACGACCCACTTCGGGCGCCCGCGCCGTCCGTCACGCCCGTCTCTCGCCGACATCGCGCGGATACGACCCCAGCACCTTCAAGAGCGGCAGCTCGCCGGCCAGCGTCTCCAGGACCGCCTTGCACGCCGGCTCCAGGCGATGCCCGTCCAGGTCGACGAAGAATAGGTCCTGCAGCCCACGGCGGTCGGTCGGACGCGAAGCGATCCGCCGCAGGTTCACCCCGGCGGCCCCCAGGCGCTCCAGCACCTTGGCCAGACGACCGGGTTTGTCATCCAGGCCCAGCAGCAGGCTGGTGGCGTCGGCGCCGGTCATGGGCGCGGCCTCCTTGCCCAGCACCAGGAACCGCGCCATGTCGGTCGGTCCGTCGTCGAGACGGGCCTTGGCCACGGCAAGGTCGAAGATCTCCGCCGCCAGCGCCGGCGCCACCGCCGCCCCCTTGGCGTCATCGCGCGCCAGCGTCGCCGCCGCTGCCGCCGAGGGCGCGGTCACCACCGCCGCGCCCGGGACCGCCTCCACCAGCCCCGCCGCGCAGCGGGCCGCCGCCACCGGGTGGGCGTACACGCGTTCAATCCCCGACGTGGCGCCGGTGTGGGTCAAGAGCGCGTGCGCCGCCTCGATGACGATCTCGCCGACGATCAGCAGATCAGAATCGAGAAAATGGTCCAGCGCGTGCGTGACCAGTCCCTCCGACGCCTCCTCCACCGGCACCACGCCATAGTCCGCCCCCCGCCCCACCTCGCGAAAGACCTCGCCGATGCTGGCCGCCGGGATGTACTTCGCCGACAGGCCAAACCGCGTCTTGCCGGCCAGGTGGCTGAACGTCGCCTCCGGCCCCGGGTACGCGACCAGCAACGGGCTTTCCAGCGACAGGCAGGCCGACATGATCTCCCGGAACACCGGCCGCACCGCCTCGCGCGGAAACGCACCCGTGGCCGCCGCCGTCAGCCGTTCCAGGACGGCGCGTTCGCGGTTGGGGACGTGAAAGGTCTCGCTGCGGCCGCGCTTGACCGCTCCGACGCGCTGGACGACCTCGGCTCGACGGTCGAGCAGCGCCAGGATCTGGTCATCGATGGCGTCGATCTCGCGCCGCAGCCCCGGCAGGTCAGCCTCGGACGATTTCCCTTGAGCGCCCATCAGTTATTGACGTCCGGAGTCGCCGTCCGGCAGATGCGTAACGGTCTACCGTCGCCGGCGTCTATAATCAAGCCGATGGCTGCGCCACCCACCGTCGTTTTTGCCGTTACCGCCGGTCTGCTGACCGCCCTCACGCCGTGCGTCTACCCGATGATCCCCATCACCATCAGCATCTTCGGCGCCAAGGCCGGCGTCAGCCGCGCCCGCGCCCTGCTGCTGGCGACGGCCTACGTGGCCGGCATCGCCGCCATGTTCGGAACGCTGGGGACCGTGTTCGCCCTGCTGGGCAAGGCCTTCGGGACCTTCCTGGCCAACCCCTGGGTCATCGTCCCGCTGGCGATCTTCTTCGTCGCCATGGGGCTGTCGATGTTCGGCGCCTTCGAGCTGGCCGTCCCCGCCTCGGTGCAGAACCGCCTGTCTCGGGTCGGCGGCAAAGGCTTCGGCGGCGCGTTCTTGATGGGGCTGGTCGGCGGCATCATCGCCGCGCCCTGCACCGGCCCGCCGCTGGCGGCCATCCTGGCCTATGTCGCCACCACGCGCGACGCGGTCTACGGCTTCGCGCTGCTGTCGACCTACGCCGTCGGGTTCGGCGTGCCGTTCTGGATACTGGCCGGTTTTTCCATGTCGCTGCCCCGTTCCGGCACCTGGATGGACGCGGTCAAGAGCGTCTTCGGGATCGCCCTGTTCACGGCCGCGCTCTACTACCTCAAACTGGTGGTGCCCTCGCTGGGCCAGCTGACCGGCCGCACGCCGCTCTTTCTCATGGGCGCCCTGGCGGTGGTCGCCCTGGGCCTGGCGCTGGGCGCGGTTCACCTCAGCTTCCACGACGCCGGCGTCCGCCGCATGCGCAAGGGGCTCGGCGTGGCCCTGACGACGCTGGGCCTCTTCGCCGTGACCAACTATGTGCTGACGCCCAAAGGCGACGTCACCCTGGCCTGGATGCACGACGAGCCCGCCGCGGTCGCTTCGGCCCGGCAAACAGGCAAGCCGCTGCTGGTCGATTTTAGCGCCACCTGGTGCCTGCCCTGCAAGGAGCTGGAGGTCCACGTCTTCGCCCGCCCCGAGGTCGCGCTGGCCATGTCCGACTTCACGCTGCTCAAGATCGATCTCACCCGCGAGGACGACGACCCGGCTCTGCCCCTCATCAAGAAGAAGTATGCCGTCGACACCCTGCCCGCCATTCGCCTGGTCTCCCCGGCCGGCGCCGCCCTGGGCCGCACCGACGAGGTCATCTCCCCCGCCGCCTTCCTCGAACTGCTCGCGCGCGCCAAACCCTGATCGCGCATTCGCGTCGTCTTGCCGACGTGCCTGCCGTGCAATGATCTGCACAGCGCCTCGTGGTTCAGAATATGCGAGGGCGTGAGGCGTTGAAGAGTTGTGCGGCAGGTCGTACTTGCGGCACCTCGAAAGGAACGCCATGCGAATCCACCCCCTGCCACTTTCCTCCGCCCAGCTGGCCGTCGCGTTTGCGCTCGTTGTCGGCTGCCAAGCTCCCGCCCCGACCGCGTCGCTCTCCACCGATCAGGTGTCCTTCTACGCGATCCAGCGCGACCAACTCGACCAAGATGGCAAGAACGACAACAGCAGCGACAATACAACCGCTGTCCGCAGCATGCTGTCGAGCGCTCCCGCGGGCGCGTTCGATCCCAGCCAGTCGTTCTACCTCGCGATTCACAAGCGTGAGCTCGGACGCCGGTTCTTTCTCTCCGCCTACATCAAGCAATGGTTCCCCGATGCAGTGCTGGGCGGCGCGGCGCGCAGCCTGGGGACGCGGGTTGTGTCCTTCAAGATTCAGAACGGCAAGCTCTACGTGTTCGACGTCGACAACCGCAAACGCACCAGCGACACCTTCGGGATCGACCAGATCATCGAGGCCTACCCGATCGTTAACGTCTCATCGCGCGCCAGTGTTCCCCTGGTCCTCGATGACTACGTGGTGGTCGATCCGGCCGCGGGTCTCAACCACTTTGGATTGGTGAGCGACGGCTTTGGGTCGTTCATGCGCGGCTACCCGGACCGCTTCATCGTCGAGCTCGCGTTCTCGCAGCGCTTCCGCTCCCTCCCTGACGGCGCGATGTTCGAGCAGGCCTTCACCGGTTACACCGACCAGCCGCGCGACAACCGGGACCGGGTCGAACACAACTTCTTCCGCGCCTCGGGCGTGCTCGGGCTCTCCCTGCGTCAGTACCGCGAGGGCGAGGGCTACAGGGCCACGGAGCCGCCGCGCGAGAGCCACTACTTCCTCTCTGACCCGACGCTGGAGCCCAACGCCGGCGAGACATCGCAGGTCGCCGTTAAGTGGAACATCCGGCCCGGCGCTCCGCCGGTGAAGTGGTTAATCTCACCGCTAGCTGCCGAGCTGGGGCGCTCGCCTGAGTTGGCCGCTGTGGGCGTTGATCTCGTCGGCGCGATCAAAGCCGGCATCGAGAGCTGGAACACGGCCTTCGGTTTCCGCGCCCTTACCGCCGAGCTGGCAGATCCCAAAGATTCCTTCGCCGACGACGACAAAAACTACCTCATCTACGACGTTAACCCAGCGGTGAACTTCGCGTTCGCTGACCTGCGCACCAACCCGAACACCGGCGAGATTCGGGGCGCGAGCGTCTACTTCAACCATGGCTTCGTCGAGTACGCTCTGAGCTTGTTCCCACCGCCGGGGCCACCCCAACCGGCAGCGGCTCCGGTCGACGCACGCAAACTGCCGAGCCTGGTCTGGGAGCCGTTCCCCGCCCATCCGCTTTGTGACCTGCGGCCCGAGATTGACCGCAACCAAGGACGGCAGGTCGTCGAGGTCGGCCTCGGCGTCCCCACCTCGCGCAAGCAGAGCATCGAGAAGTACGTTGCCTTCTTCGTCGCCCACGAGGTGGGCCATACGCTGGGCCTGCGACACAACTTCAAGGGCACCCTGCTGCCGCCCACGAGTTCGGTGATGGACTACGTCGCCGGCGCCGACATCATAACGGCCGCCGAGGTCCCTGGCCCCTACGATCGGGACGCCATCCGTTACCTGTACGGGATCACCGCCGAGCTCCCCGGCCAACCCTTCTGCACCGACGAGGATGTGGAAGTCGACGCCCGGTGCGCGCGCTTTGACCGCTCGGCCGATCCACTTCGTCGCTGGTACGGCTTCGCGTACAACACCTTCGTCGATCTCTACCTCAGCACCGGGATCCCGGTGTTCGCCGACGCCGCAAACTTCTACCTTGCCGGAGTGGTGAAGTTCATCCAGCGGGCGGAGGACGCGGTCGACCGCCGAGACGCACTCGAGATAGCCTTCGACCGCCTTCATGTGCCGGTGCCGCCCGCCAACCTGGACGGCGCTGCCTCGTACGGCTCCGGGGTGGACACCATCACTCAGATGGTGCTCTTCCAGCTCTTCCCGCCGCCGCCGCCCGTCGATCCGGCTTCCCCGTTCCCACCGCCCGCGCCGCCACCGCCACTGGACGATGACGTGTCTCGGCTTCTGGTCACTGAGCTGCACGGCAACCTCCTCGACCTCGACGGTATCCGCTCCTTCACCACCCGGAGACAGGCGGTCGACGTGCTCAAGCGCCTGCAGTCCCTCGCCGCCTTTGCCACCCTCCGGGAGGTGCAGGGTTTGTTGCGGCTCGGAACCGGCGTGCCCTCTGACCAGCTTCCGCTGGTGGCTGACCTCCTCGCCCGCATCGACCGTGCCCTGACCCCCTACTTCGAACACTAGGGCGGGTACGTCCGCGCTCAGTAGCCAAGGTGCAGCGTGACGGTGCCCAGGGCGGTCAGGTGCATGCCGCTCGAGAAGTCCTTGCTGCTGGTGACCACCATGCCGCCCAGGAAGTAGTGATACCCGACATCCCCCTCGACACCGACGCCGACGTAGGGGTTGAGGAAATGTTCAAGTGCTAGTTTAAGGTTTGACACGAATCCCTTGTCGGAAATCTGCGAATTGGTCAGCGGCGGGCTGACCGGCCCCGGCGTTCCGAAGCCGAATCCCGCGTTGATCCCCGGTCTCAGGATGGTCCGATTCCGCGATACGTTCGATCGACCGCTGCCGACCGGAAAGTCGAGCTCGACCCCCAGCAGGAACTGCGTCAGCGTCCCGACCCGACCGCTGCCGTTGATGACCTGCAGGAAGTTCACCGACAGATCGAGCACCAGCAGCTTGACGCCCATCTCGAACCCCAGCACGCCGCCGCGGGTCTTGTCGAAGAAATCCGGCGTGCTGGAATCCGACCCCCACCCGACCAGCGCGCCCCCGCGCAGCCCCGCGTGCAGGTCGACCAGACGCGCATCCGCCATCCGCGGGACCGCCAGCAGGACCAACAGCGCCGCAACGGCTGGCAACCACCTGCGCCACCTCAAGTCGATTCTCCCAGCAGGGCTTCAATGCGCGCCTTGTCGAATCCCAGCAGCAGGCGACCTCGCACGTCGATCATGGGAACGCGGTCGGCGCGAACCCCCATCTTGGCTGCCTTCTCGGCCAGCTCCTGCGCGGCCGCGGGATCGCGTTCGATATCCTTGTCGGCGAATGGCACATTCTTCTCGGTGAAGTACCGCCGCGCCGTTTTGCACGCCCCGCACCACGACGTCCCGTACAGCGTGACCACCGGCGTTCCCTGGACGCCGCCGTCGCCACGCGGCGGCGCCGGCGCGGGTGCGGGCTCGGGATTCTGCGGGCGGGCAGCCAGCGCCGATGATTCTCCTGGCGGCAGCTGCGCCAGCGCCGCGGTCTCGAACGCCTCCCGCGACAGGGGACGCGCCTGGGTCTTCCCGGACTTCAAGAGCTGGTTGAGGTCGGCGATGTAAACCTGGCCGCTGGCCGAGGTTTTCGACGCGGGGTCCGACGGGTCGAAGACCCGGGCGATGGCCCGCGACAGCTCCGGGATCGCTTCGGGTTTGTCGGTGGTCGCGAACTGCCCGTCAGCCTCGGCGTAGGTGAACAGCCACCGCCCGCCCTTGAGGATCTCCAGCGTGCCCGGCCCCTGCTTCGCCACCGGAGGCGCGTCGGGCGCGACCCGCCGACACGATACCAGGCTGACCAGGCCAACGATCGCAATCAAGCCTCGAACCTGAACCATGCCCAAGTGTAACAAAGACAGCTTCACCGCCCAGCGCCAGTTGAAACGCGCTATCGGGACCGTATCCGATACGCAGATACGGTCAACACGGGAGAGTGCCCCCGAAAAACCGGCAAGTACCTGGATCCATGTACCAGCAGGTCCGGCAGAGGTTGGAGCGGCGTGTGCATTCCCCCGCATGCCAGGCGTCGGGCGCACCGGTGCAGTTTCACCTTAGGCAGCCCGAACGACTTGGCAAGAGAGGCGAGACAATGAAATTTCGAATCGGAAAAGCCTTGCGAGTCGTTCTTGCTGCCATTGCGACCGGTGGTTTGGCCTGCGCGGACCGGACCGAAGACCTGACCGCAGTCACTGACTCCACCGAAGGTGTCGAGCTGCAGGAGGCGGCGCTTGTGAGTCCTCCCGCGGGCGTCGCGGATCCAGGTCCACGCGGAGGCCCGCCGGGGGCCGGCGGCCCGGTCGCGACGCTGAACGCGGCCGAGCAGGCGGTTTTCACCGAAGGGAAAGTGAACTTCGAGAAACTCGACTCGGTTACCGGGGCCGCCGAGGGACAGCCGGGTGAGGGTCTTGGCCCGACGTTCAACGCCACCGGCTGCGCCGAATGCCACGCCCAGCCCACGACCGGCGGCACCAGCCCTGCCATCAACCCACAAATTTCGGCGGCGCTCCGCGAGGGCGCCCAAAACATCATTCCGTCGTTCATCAAGGCGAATGGCCCGGTTCGGGAGCTGCGGCTGATTGCCGTGTCGAACGCCAACAACGCGCCGCTGGATGGCGGCGTGACCGGTCTTTTCACCATCAGGGGCCGTTCGGATGCTCCTGGCTGCGATCTGCGCCAGATTGACTTTGCGACGCAGCTCGCGCGGAACAACGCCAGCTTCCGGATTCCGACTCCGATCTTTGGCCTTGGGTTGGTCGAGAACACGCCGGATGCGACCCTGCGCGCGAACCTGGCGGCCAACGCCTCGGCCAAGGCCGCGCTCGGCATCCACGGCAAGCTCAACACCAGCGGCAACGACGGCACGGTCACCAAGTTCGGCTGGAAGGCGCAGAACAAGTCGCTGCTGATCTTCTCGGCCGAGGCCTACAACGTCGAGCAGGGCGTCTCCAACGAGGGGTTCACCAACGAGCGTTCGGCGGTCGAGGGTTGCGTGTTCAACGAGACCCCGGAGGACGGCATCAGCACCTCGGAAGGCGTGTCCGACATGCTGAGCTTCGCGAACTTCATGCGCTTCGCTGCGGCTCCCACGCCGGCGCCGCTGTCGGACTCCGCACAGCGTGGTTCGGCGGCATTTGTGAGCGTGGGCTGTGCCCATTGTCACAGCCCCTCGCTCACCACCGCGGACTCGCCATTTACCGGCATGGGCGGCGTCACCTACAACCCCTTCTCGGACTTCGCGGTCCACCATATGGGCTCGAACCTGGCTGACGGCGTGAATCAGGGCGCCGCGGGTCCCGACGAATTCCGCACCGCGCCCCTGTGGGGTGTGGGCCAGCGGCTGTTCTTCCTGCATGACGGCCGCACGTCGGACCTCTTCCAGGCGATCCAGGCCCATACTGGCTCGGGTAACGACTGCGTGACGACGCAGGACTACCAGCAGTTCAACGCCAACGGTCTCTGGTATCAGCCGTTCACGCAGACACAGGTCTGCGGGGGGGAGGCCAACAAGGTGATCGCGAAGTTCAACGCGCTGCCCACCACCGGCAAGCAGGACGTCCTGAACTTCCTCCGATCGCTTTGACCTGGCAGAGGGACGAAGGGAGGCTGCGATGAAGAGGCGTATCTGGTGGTCGGTCACCGTGGTTTCAGTGACGGCGATGCTGGGCGCCTCTTTCGCAGCCGGCTCCTATTTCCGCGGGCACCGGATGGCGCAGGTGGAAGAGGCGCGGACGAAGTTCTTCGAGGCCGCCCAGGGCCAGTTCCACTGGCCCGAAGGCTCCAAGGAATGGACCGAAATGCTGGTGCCGCTGGGAAGCGTCGACTTCTCGGAGTTCGGAGAACGCTGGCGCTTCACCGCCATGTACGAGGGGGCGCAGTCGAAGTGCGACGTCAGCGTGATCGTGCGCGACACCAAAGGGACCAAACGCAATGCCACGACCCAGACACTGGACCGCGCCGTCCCCGAGGAGATCGAGGTCGACCTCGGTCAGCTACGAAAGAATGGCCTCGACCTGCACAGTGTGAAGGAGCTGGCGCTGCGCATGCGCGGCAACGGAAAGGCCGGCCGCCTTCTGGTCGCGGGCATGGTCAACCCGAGGCCGGCCCTGATCCGACAGAGCGGTCAGCCCTAACGACGCGTCAGTTCACGTTGACCAGCTCGGACCCGTCACGACCGCAAAACGTGGCGTCGCCCTCGTACCGCTGGCCGCAGTGCGGGCAAATCTTCACCATCGAATGGGGAATCGGTGGCAGCAGCCGCCGCCCCTCCGGGTCGGACAGGTTCGAGGCGATGTTGGCCGCCACCAGCTCTTCGGTGTCGTAGGGGCAGAACCGCTTGTTGTCCTCAAACGAACGGCGGCAGATGGGGCACTTCATCGACCGTTCGTCCAGGCGCGACGCCACCGGATCGCTCACCGGGACCAGCGACCGCGCGTCGTTGGGGCAATACTTCAACCCGTCAGGATACTCGCTACCGCAGGCGGGACAGATCAGGCCCGATCGCGTCCGGGGCACCGCCGCGGGTGCGGCCACCACTGGCAGGACCGGGGGCTGGCGGAGCTGATTGCCCGGGCCCAGGCGCAACCGGGGGAGCACCACGAAAAGCAGGAATGTCGCCGCTACGGCCGCCGCGACTATGAAAAGGACAGCCAACATCCTAAACCGCGTGCCCCCTTACCTTATCAAACCCGCAGCGCCCCCGGAAGGCACACTATTTAGGCTTTTTCCGCTTACTTTCGTTGAGGGGGACCGACTTTCCCAGGGCCAGTTTGGCTTCCGCCTGGTCGACCGCCTGCTTGATGGCGTCCTTGGTCGCCTCCTTGGCCATATCGGCCGACTCGGCGTCCATCCGTTTGTCGGTCAACTCGGCCTCCATGGCGGCCTCGCCGTCGCCGGCGAATGCCAGCTTGGCGCCTGGAATGCCGGTCCCGAAGACGGTCAGCCGCACCCCGACCGACATCCGTTTCAGGCGGCCGCCGAGCTTCGGTTCCTTGACCTCCTTCTTGACGTCCTCGAGCCGCACTGTGACATCAAATCCGCGCAGATTTCGCTTCTTGAGCTCGGCGACCACCGCTGCTTCTCCCTCCGCGCCGCCCAGATCGGACGCCCAGAGCGGGCGCGACGCCAGCTCCGCCTTGACCGCCTCGGCCACGAACGCCTTCAGGGCAGGGTCGAACCCCGGTGGGGCCTTCACGTCCCGTACCTGGAAAAAATACTTGGCCGCCCCGGCCTGCCCTGTCCCGCCTAGCAAGATCAAAACGGCGCCGGTCAGCAGAAAGGCGGCCGTTGACCGGAGCGGACGAAGCGGTGGTGTCGAAACTCTCATGTCATCTCCTGGTGACTGTATACTGCGCCGGATGGTCGGTGCCCCCAAGGCCAAACCACCCGCGATGTCGCCGCGCGACCGAACCTCCGCTGCCGTCTCGGCGGGAATCGTCGTTCTTTTCGTCCTGGGCGTCGTCACGGTGTTTGGTGAACCCCTGGTTGCCGTGTTGTCCCCTCCCGCCGCCTCGTCGTCGGCGCCCACCCAACCCCCACCCTCGGCGGCCGCGGCTGCTGCCGGCGCCGAGGGAGCAGCCCGCCCTGCGACCTCATTTGGACGCGGCGACGGCGGCGGCAATTCTTGACCCTTTGCGTTCAGCGGAATAACTTCGCGCAGGCTTCATGATCAAGCTCACGCTCACAGAGAAGGGGGGCGAGCCCAGGGCTCTCTCCTTCGATAAGGACGAAGTCTCCATCGGGCGGGTATCGGGAAACGACATCGTCCTCCCGAAAGGAAACGTTTCCAAACGCCATTCCAAGCTGGTGGCGCGTGGCAGCGAGCTGGAGGTCGTCGATCTCAAGAGCACCAACGGCACCTACGTCAACGGACGCAAGATCGCCGAGCCAACGTCCGTGTCAACGTCCGACAAGATCTACGTGGGCGACTTTCTGATCATTCTCGACGGCGACGGCGCGGTGAACGTGGACATGGACAGCGACGGGGGCAGAGCGGGCGTCAGCGCATCACGCCGGCTACCGATGCCACCGCCGCCCCCTCCTCCCGCGGCGCGCGGCTCCGCTGGCGGGGCAGCTGGCGGGGCAGCTGGGATGTCCGATCGGACCATCGGCATCGAAGGCGATGGCCCGAGCGAGGTTGGTGCCGACGACGACGAGAGCCTGGGTCTGGCCATGAAGCCGCCGCGTTCCGGGCGCATGCCGTTGCCGCCGCCGCCTCCGCCTCCACGTCGTTCGGGTTCGCATGCGGCGCTGGGACTCGAGGACGATGGCGTCGACATCGGTGGTGACCTGGCGCCGCCGTCACCGTCCGACGTCTCGGGCTCGGAGGATGATCTCGGTCCAAGCAGCGGACCGGCGCTGTTCGAAGGTTCGCGGACCAGTGATTTTGACGATGGTCCGGGACGCCGGGTGACGACCGGCAACCGCGTGGACGCGGCGGTGGCCGACGGCAGCTTCACCGGCCCGACATCGACAGGCAGCGGCCGCGCGGTGGAGGGCGGCGGTGACTTCGCCGGACGCGCCGCCGAACGCGCGACGGCCGAGCACGGGATCGCCGCCCTGAATGAGGGGCTGGAGGCGTTGCTGGCGGATCCGGGCATCACGCAGATCCTGATAACCGGCCCCGACAGCGTGTTCGTCGAACGCGGCGGCAAGCTGACCAAGCTGGAGAGCTCGCTGGGCGACCCCAACACCGTGGCCGACGTGCTGTGGCGAATCGCCAGCACGGCGGTTCCCCCGCCGCCGCCCGATAACCCCGTGGTGGACGTGCGTCTGGTCGACGGCACGCGGATCGCGGCGCTGTTTGCGCCGGCGTCGGCGACGGGAGTGTGCGCTTCGATCCGGAAGGCGTCGCTGCCCGACCAGTCCCTGGCTGCCCTGGGTCCCGCCGGGACGATGGCCAAGGAGACGCAGACCGTACTGGAGGCTGCCCTGGCCGGCCAGCGCAACATCCTCGTCACGGGCGATGCCGGCGCGATCACCGCGCTGCTGGGTGCGCTGGCGGCAGGGATTTCGTCGGACAAGCGCGTGGTCGCGATCGGTGGCAGCCTCGGCCGCGCACGCCCCGGGTGGACGGAGCTGACGCCCACGGCCGACCTGCCGTCGCTAATCCGCGTCGCGGCGGCCCTGCGCGGCGACTACTTCCTGCTGGGTGAAACCGCTGGACCCGAGGTGCTGGACATCCTCTTGGCTGCGGCGCGCGGCCAGGACGGCGTCATCTTCGGGATGGCCGGCCGCTCGGCGTCGGAGGCGCTGGCGCGTGTCGAGGCGCTGGCCACCCAAAACCTGGGCGCCAGCGGTGTGCCTCAGCTGGCCAACAGCACCCTGGATCTGGTCGTTCACGTGGTCGCATTGTCCGACGGTGGCGCGCGCATCGTCGAGATCACCGAGGTCAAGCTGGACAACGCGAACCACCTCACGACCGATCCGGTGCTGGTCTGGCGCAGCGAAGGTTCGCGCCGCGGCGGCGCCAGCGGCAAGATGCAGATCATCGGCGTGACATCACGGTTGGCGGCCACGGTGGCGGCCAGTGGCGGTTCACTGCCGTCGAACCTGATCCGCAAGTGAGGTTCGGGCCTGCGGCCCGATAGTCCGGCGTGTTCTTCGAGAAGTTTCGCGAGGCGATCGCCCGCCTTCCCGACGGCCTCATCCGCCCCGGACCGCCGTCGACGCCCGAGGCGATCGCGGCCGCCGAGCTGCAGGTGGGCGTCGCCCTGCCGCAGCCCCTGCGCGATTTCTTGCTGTCGTTCGACGGCGCCGATCTGTTTCACGAGGGCATCGTCATCGCCGGCGTGGGACCCGACGCGGTCATCTCGCTGGCGTCGCTGAACGCGCGCGCGAACGGAGCGGTGGAACCGGGCGCTGCGGAGCTGATTTTCGCCGAGACCGCGCTCGGTGACAGGTTCGCGTTCTCATCAGATGTGGGCTCGGGCTCGGGTGCGGTGCTGCGCCTGCGCGCCGGTTCAGACGAGCGGACGTTGTCGGGATCGACGTTCGAACGGTGGCTGGCGGCGATGGTGGCCAGGGAGAAGGTGCTGTATGGCCCCGACGGCGAGTTCGCGCCGGATGCGTTCGAGCCCGACGGTGAGGAGGTCACGGCACGAACAGCGCTCCGTCAGGCGGAGCGGGCGTTGCGGCAGGATCCCGGGTCGGCCGAGGCCGAGCACGAACGGGGAACCGCGCTGCGGCGCCTCGGGCGCGAACGTGAAGCGATCGACGCGCTGACGGCCGCGACGCGCATTGATCCAGCCAATCCGTGGGCGTGGTTCGATCTCGGGCGGCTGCTGCTGGGCGCGGCCGGTAATGCGCAGCGCGCGATCGAAAGCTTCGGGCGAGCCGCCGCCCTCGAGGTCGGCCCGGCATCGGCGCGAATGCTGGCATGGGCCGCGCGCGCCGCCGACGCCGCCGGGGACGCGACCGCCGCCACGACAGCGCGCCGCGAAGCCGTGGAACGGCACCCTCAGATCGCAGACGATCTGCGAAGGGCCGTCGCGGCGGCGGCAGCGGAGGATGACGAGGACGCGCGGCACGAAGCGGAGCTGCTGCTCGGTGCGCTGACCGGCGCCGCGGTGGCAACGCCGACAGCGACACCCCGCCTGCGGCTGCCGGTCGTCACGGAGCCTACGGCGTCAGCTGCTCCGCGACCGCAACCAGCGGCCCGGCGTCATCTTCCCCGCGCAAAACCGCAGCGAGGCGGCGGGTCCCGGCGGGGATCGCCACGCTGACGGTCGCCCCGGCCGGCAGCGGCGCCGAACGGAGCTCCCGGCGCGTGCCCGACTGGTCCTCGGCGTAAATCCGGACCTTGCCCGCCTTGAGGGCACCGCTTGTTCCCTGCAGCGACAGCTCGGCCGCGCCGGCGTTGATCGTCACGGTCAGGTCGGCGCGAAAAAGGTGGTCGATCAAACCGGCGCCGTAAGCGCCGATCTCCGTTAGCAAGGCGCGCGCGCTGTCGTCGTAGATCGCCGCGTCCAGGGTAAACCGCACCCGCCCGGGCACCCGTTCGTATGCCAGCACCCGGCGCCGCGCGCCGCGCGCCGGCGGCGTCGCCGTGAGGACCGGCTCGTGGCTGGAATCTTCACCCGTCGCGTAGACGTAGCGCCGCCGCCCGAGCTCGCGCAGGTCGAGCCGCGGAATGGCGGGCAGCCCATAGACCAGACTGTCGCGCGCCTGCTGGACGACATCTTGAGTGGTCGTGTCGCGATCGACGACGCCGTCCTCGGGCAGCGTGCCCGCAGAGAAAAATCGTCGCTGCGTCCGGTCGGCCAGTCCCTGCGCGTCCCGGGCCGAGATGAAGGCGATGACATTGGGACGTTTGACCGGGCTTGCCGCTGCCGGGACACCGATCCGCCCGTAGGCCTCGGCGACGTAACGTTCGAACTCGGAGCTTCGATCAAAAACGCTGCCCCAGCGCGAACCCAGGAACGAGCCCCGGAGATCGTTGCGCACGTGCGCCGGCTCGCCCGCGTCCTGCAAGATGGCCAGGGTGCCGCCCAGAGCCAGCAGCGCCCGCGCCAGCGCGTTGCCGCGCGCCAATGGCTGCGCCTCGGACACGGCCCGATCCAGCTGTTCGTAGAACACGATCAGTCCGACGTCATTGTCCGGCGACACCAGCCATTCCGTCGACGGCATGCCGGTGAAGTTGAAGTTCGTGCCGGTCGCGATCCGGCGCAGACTGCCCCCGCCGTCCAGCATCAGCCGGAAGGAATGCGTCATCTCCGAGACGCTGCCCCCCTGGTGCAGCCCGCGGCCGCGGCCGGGGTCGAAGAACGTGTTCTGGCCGCGTTCGGCGGGCGTCCCGGCCACGACCGATCCGGCGACGATCCAACCGAGGGCGCTGTTGACGCCGTCATCGGAGGGCCGGTAACCGTGGCTCGGGTCCAGCGCCATCAACCGGGACATCACATACCGACCTGTCTGGTCGCGAACCTGGTCGATAAACCGCACGTCCAGCGCCACCGGTTCGAAGAGACCCAGGGGTCTGGCCAGGCGGCGCGCCAGCACCTTGTTCAGCGCCGACGCCAGCACCGACCGTTCGGTCAGACCGGCGTGGGTTGTCGCCGGATCGTAGGCTTGCGCCGGACCGTGGATGGCAAACGACAATGTCACGGCGGCGCTGGCCACGATGATGCCGGCGGCGAAGCGAGACCGCGGGTTCGTGCGGCGCTTCATTTGCGTTTCTCGGCGGGCCGCTTCTCGGGGGGCGGCGGCGCGGCCGGAGGTTCCGGGACGGGCGGGTCCGCGGGCGGGGCAAGCACCTTCCTCGGCACCTCCACGGGCAGCTCGGGTAGACGCGATTCGACCAGCTTGGCCAGTTTGAGAATGTGCCCCGGCTCGGTGCATTGCGCGGCGCCGCAGGTCAGGGAGACGACGATGCCGCGGCTGCGCACCAGAAACGCCAGCCCGTGAATCTGCCCTGATTTTGCCCGCAGCGACGCATCCCCGACTTCGTCCTTGGGTGTCGCGCCGGGAAGCTCGGCCAAAAGCCGCTGGTATTGCACCTCGGCCGCCGCCGTCCCCAGGCGCCAGACACGCAGGCCGACGTCGAAGCTCTCCGGCTTGCCCTGCGCCTTGAAGTGCCGGCTGTCGTAAAACTCGGTCGTCGGGAGATCGGTCAACTTGCCGTCCTCGAACTTCCCGACGTACCCGGTGACACCGCGGATCTCGTCCTGGGTCAGCAGGCTGGAGCTATCCAGTGGGGTCACGGCCGCGGCGGCCGCAGCGGCCGCGGCGGCGACACCGCCGGGGCTGGTTGCGCGTTCGCCTTCCATTTCAAGCGCCGCGTTTTGCAGCTCCCAGGCCGACGCCGTCCTGACCCGCGTGCCGCCGCCCAGGAAGACAAGGTGCTCACTGTGGAGAAAGGTGGGCTGCCATTTCTCCAGGCGAACACGGTTGCCGCGCTGGCTGAAGTCCCGGCGCGCCTCCCGGCCCGGGAAACGCCGATCGCTGCGCCAGGCGACGTGGCCGCGGTGGTAGACGATCAACGAAAAACGGCGGATCCGAGTCGACAACCCCGACGGGAGGTTGGGCAGCCGCGCGATTTGATAGCGCCCGTCGACCCCCGTCTCCGTCACGACCTCCTGCGAGCCCAGCGGCGCCTGCAGGCCGATTCCCCGCTCGAACGCCCACGATGCGGCGACCAGGGCGCCGGCGATGGGCCGCTCGGAGTCGGCGTCGATGACGATGCCGTCGTAGGGACCCAGCAGATCAGCCGGCCGAACCGAGTCGGGGCGGGCCGGGAATGGGGCGTTTTCGACCAGCGGGCCGCAGCCGAAAGCCATGGCGGTCGAGAGCACCAGCAGGCCGTAGCTTGGCAACCCCGGTTTCGGTTTGCACGCGCCGGAATTGACCGTCGCGTTGGAAATTGTTATTGATCGTGACACGTCAGATGGGAGGCGGTGGGCTGGCACAGGGGATCCGGCCCGCCTGTTATCAAAGGATTACGCCGCTTGCAAACCCCATCGACATGCCCTGCGACATAATCGGCCGGGGGCGCAGCAGCGGTGATGGCGATGCCTCTCAGACTCGATGGCGGGAATTGGGGTTGTCCGACGGGATCGGTAAGGCCGCTCTTGCGGTTCGCCCTCGGATGAGGCGAACTATACGAGAGGGAATCCCGGCGTAGCGACCACAATCGATGCCAAGCCCCCCGGACATCAAGCTTGAGGTATTCGGCAAGACCGACGTTGGGCTGATCCGCGAGCACAACGAGGACAATTTCCTGGTCGCCGACGTGACCACCGGCACGCGTTCCAACGATCTGGCGGAAGCGTTGCGCTTTCCGCTCGGCGACAAGGGGGCGCTGATGCTGGTCTGCGACGGTATGGGGGGCGCCGCCGCCGGCGAGGTCGCCTCCCAGATGGCGGTCGACGCCATCTACGACGCGCTCGCCGCCGCGTCCGCGCAGCCCCGCGACGGCTTCGCGCGGCTGGTGCGCCG
>DASRQT010000045.1:0-3733 GCA_035696485.1 Polyangia bacterium
CGTCGACGAGCACGTGGAGAAGTACGTGTTCGAGGAGGAGAACGAGCGCGTGATGGTCAAGAACGGCAAGCCGGCCCAGGGCGAACCGTTGCTGCTCGGGATCACCAAGGCGTCGCTGTCGACGGAGAGCTTCATCTCCGCATCGTCGTTCCAGGAGACCACCAAGGTGCTGACCGAAGCGGCCGTCCAGGGCAAGGTCGACTACCTCCGCGGCCTCAAGGAGAACGTCATCATGGGCCGCCTCATCCCGGCGGGCACCGGCCTGGCGGCGTACAAGCGCCTGTCGGTCCACGTCGACGAACCGACTGCCGAGGAGATCGCGGCCATGCCGCCACCGCCTCCACCGATGGTCGCGGCCGTCGCGCTCAATCCCGACGAGTAGGCTTACTCCGCCGGACCCCTCTCCCTAACCCTCTATCCACATTGCCGCTGCGCGGGGCGAGGGGACCAGATCGGGATCCGTACTCCCTCTCCCGCTTGCGGGAGAGGGTCGGGGAGAGGGCAAGCCTTGCGCGCCGCGGGCTAGCCCGGCCATAGGAATGCGGCGCCGCGGACGCCGCTGGCGTCGCCGTGCGCCGCGCGCACCAGTTTCGTGCGTAGGTCCTTGGCGACGGTGTAGCGCTCCCAGAGCTTGGGGACGCTCTCGAAGATGCGGGTGTTGTTCGAGATGCCGCCCCCGAGGACGATGGCGCGCGGGTCGGTCAGGTTGACGACGCCGGCCAGCGCGCGGGCCAGGCGGTCCTCGTAGATCTCGAAGGCGCGGTGGGCGCCGGCGTCGCCCTTGGCGGCGCGGCGGCCGACCTCTGGCGCGTCCAACTTTTCGCCGGTGGCCTCGGCGTAGGCGCCGAGCAGCCCTCGTCCCGAAGTAAACGACTCGATGCAGTTGGGGTGGCCGCAGAAGCACCCATAGGGCGACTTCTCTCCCTCGCGCAAGAACGGCAAGGTGGTGTGACTCCACTCCGCGGCGGCGCCGTTGGCGCCCGACACCACCCGTCCGTCGACCACGAACCCGCCGCCGACCCCCGTGCCCAGCGTGGCACCGAACACGACGTCGACGCGTTGGGGATCCGCGTCGGCAGGGCGGGCCGCCGCGCCATCGATCGCCTCCGACAGCACGAAGCAGTTGGCATCGTTGTCCAACCTCACCTGTCGCCCCAACGCCGCCTCAAGGTCCTTATCAAGCGGCTGGTCATTCAGACAAAGCAGGTTCGAGTTCCGGATCCATCCCCGTCCCGGCTGGAGAAATCCCGGCGTCCCGATGCCGATCGACCCGCGGCCGCCCGCTTCGCGTTCGATCCTCTCGACCAGGCCGGCCAGCGCCGCCAGTACGTCGGGATACTCGCGTGGCGTTTCAATTCGCTGACGCGCCCGTTCACGGCCGTCCGGGCCCAGCGCCATGCCTTCAATCTTCGTTCCGCCGAGGTCTATGCCGATCCGCATCCGCGCACATTACTGCAGCCCCCTGCAGGATGGACAGATCGATGGACAGACCGATGGCCAGATTGGAAACGCCATGACGCCAGGAGTCGATGCTTGCCACATTCTTGCGGGAACGTCAGAATAACCAAAGCCGTGCGTTGCCTGCCCACCCTTGTCTGTACCGGCGGCTTGTGGCTGGCGATGTTGTCGACAGCTGTCCCGGCCCGGGCGCAAGCGCAGTGCGCGCAGCTTCGCTACGCGTTCCAGCCGGACTGCTTCCGTGACGCAGGCGGTAAGGCTTGCATCCAGAGTGTCACGCGCATGGATCTCATGCCGCAGATTGCGGTCTGGGTGGAGAGCGCCAACCGCTCTCAGTTCATCGACACGCTGATGGTGACCAACGCCGTTGCGGTGCGCGGAATCGGAAATCGCCCCGGACGCTGGGACTTCCTGTCGGCACCCAAGTTCCCGTACGGCAAGCGGGTGATGGCGCTACCGATCTGGGCCTACGCGCGCGGCAAGACGTACGACGTCATCACGATGAAGGACGAGAGTGGCTGTGGCGATGAATGCGAAAGCTGGCTGGGCTGGCACGAGGCGACGTCGTCGCCCGAGATGTTCTTCTGCACCCCGTTTCTCGCCATGGGCGCAAAGAGCGTCGAAGCCGGCATCCAGATGGGCGAGACGGTCGACGCCATCACGTGCCCGAGCGTGTTCAACAGCAGCAAGGGAAAGCTCAGCGCGGCAAAGACGTACTACCCCCCGCGCAACGATCTCAACCCGTCGTCATTCCAGAACAGCGACTGCGACGAGTACGGTGGCGTGATCGAACCCAGGGCGGGTGATCCAAGATCGCCCTGTCGCATCAGCGCTCGCGACTACGCCGCGACCAACGACCTTGATGCGGTGGCGGCGGCGACTCCGCCCTACGGCAGCGTCTACGGCGGAACCTGGAGGATTCCTTCCAGCCTGGCGGCCGGGGACTACGTGGTGATGGTCGAGGTCAACAAGGAATACGACACCAACGCCGAGCACGATCACCCTTCATTTACCGATCCTCGCCTGGCACAAAACGGTATTCCGGGGAACTTCGGACAACCCTCCGTCCTCTACAAGGTTCCGATCCGCATCGACCCGGGCAGCCGGTCATCGGCGTCGACCAGCCAGATCGCCGGTTACGGCGACTGGCGTGGAACCGACGGAAAGATCTCTGCGCGAGACGCGACCATCTCCACCACCGTGCCTGGCTCGGGTGAGATGCGCCTGCTCGAGATCAACGGGCCCGCGGGCCCTGGGCGCGTCCACGTCAGTGTCGAGGGCTGTCCGACTGCCGTCTGCGAACCCGCGCCGCCGGCGCCGGGACCGGTGGGCGAGCTGCAGCTGGTAGATGGGTCGGTAACCCCATTTTCGGTCGACGTGTCTTTCGTCAACGCCAGCGCCGCGAACGGCGCCACCGTGATGGGTTACGACGTTCGCTATCGCAATGGCGCAACCATGACCGCGGACGAGTTCGCGCAGGCGACCAAGATTCGCGTGGTGGTCCCGACCGCGCCGGGAACGCCGGGGACCTTCACGGTCAGAGATCTCAAACCCAAGAGCGAGTATTCAGTGGGTATGCGCTCGATCGATGGCTGCAACCAGCAGTCCGAGATCGCCACCCTTCGTTTCAAGACCGAGGTCAAACGTTACGCCCAGCTGTCCGGCTGCTTCATTGCCACGGCGGCTTACGGGTCCGAGATGGAGCCGCAGGTTGCCGCAATGCGCCAGATACGTGACCGCCTCCTCGGCAGGAGCGCGCTGTTTTCCGCCGCCGCGGATCTCTATTACCGCTCGGGACCGGCTGCCGCCGAGGTGCTGAAACAGAGCGACACGGCCCGCGCCCTGGTCCGCCAGGTGCTGGCGCCCGTGTCGGCGGTGGCCAGCGCCGCCGCCAAGCTGAGCCGGTAGCCTCCGACTGAGGCTCGGGACGCCGTCTAAGTCACTCTAGCCGTTGACTTTCTGATCGGCCTACCTATAATCCCTGCCTTCCCGCACCGGGGTACTCCGAAGTGGGTACCGCCTGACCGTCGGGAATTTCGCAGAGTCGTTCGCAGATAGAGGTCTCCACCCGCATGCCCACGATCAATCAGCTCGTAAAATTTGGCCGCGAAGCGATTCGTCGCAAGACGAACTCGCCGGCGTTGAAGGCCTGTCCGCAACGTCGCGGCGTCTGCGTCCGCGTCTACACGACGACCCCCAAGAAGCCGAACTCGGCGCTGCGCAAGGTCGCGCGCGTGCGCCTCACCAACGGCATGGAGATCGGCGCCTACATCCC
>DASRQT010000046.1:0-11738 GCA_035696485.1 Polyangia bacterium
ATGTCGATTTCCAGGGTCTTGGCCCTCCGGCACATGCGCGCCGAGACATCCACGCCGACGGCGTCCAGGCCCAGGGCATTTGCCACGGCCAGCACCGTGCCCAACCCGCAGAAGGGATCGACGATGGTGCGTGTCCCGGTCTCACGCACAACGAAACGGCAGGCGTCCAGGCACGCCGCGACCCCCATCGACCTGCTGCCGGGCCTAAAGCCCCCATCGGCCAGAACGTCGGCCGTTGCTCGCTGGACCGCGGGTCGCAGCCGCCGCGCGAACCCAAGCAGGTGCGCATAGCTGGCGCGCCCGTAGGTCACCGTCCCGGCTGGCTTGCGGCAGACGATCTTGTGAAACAAAAGTTTCATCTGTGACACCTCGGCGGCACGATTGACCAGCGCGCCCTTGTCGACCCAGAGGCCGGCGTGCCTGATGTCGCTCTGAAAAAAGATGGCCACGCCGTCATCAGGAACGGCGCCCATCACGGCGACGGCGGCGTCCACGAACCAACGCTGCCAGCCGTCGAAGCCGAGCGCCGGAATCTCCGAGACGTCCGGCAGCGACGTCACAACGCTGGCGCCGTCCAGGACGCTCTGCTCGCGCAACCACCCGAGCGCATCGCGATGAAGCACGGTCCGGCGCGGACCGGCGGACGCCGTTGTGGGCGTCGCGACCACCGCGCCCGACAACGACAACGAAGGTAAATTCCGGGACATCGGGTTTCTCGTCATAGTAAACTCGACGGCGCGTTGGCGGTAACAAAGGCGGCGGCGGAACGGATGAAGTCGTACCTCGCTGCGCTGGCGCTGGCCGCGATCGCGATGCTGCCGTCGCTGGCGTTCACCGGCTGCTCCGCTGGGCCGAGCGGCAACCGAGTCGACGCGGAGTCAGATGGTGCGCCTTCAATCATGCAATCGGACGCCGCGATCGAGCCGGCGCCCCAAGCGGCTCCAGACGATCCGGTAGACGCCCCGTCGGACGCCGACGCAGGAGGCGACATCTCGGCCGCCGACGGTAACGTCGTCATCGAGAAGACCGGCCAACCGCTGCCCGCAGGTGTGCCCCCGCCGCGCAAGCTGCTCGGCCCCGACGACGAGCTCAGCGGCACGGGAAAGAGCAAATGCACACACCAGGAACCACCGTCGGGAAACGGCGACCGCTGGTGCGCGTTTGCCAGGCCCACCGGCATCAAGGACGTCGCCGAGCTCTGGGTGATCAACGTGACCGCGGCCTCGACCGGCCAGGTGCCCCCGTGCGACGGCAGCAGCCCAGCCTGTCTGCGGCTGACCACCACCCTGGACGGCACCACGGCCAACGCCTTCGACGGCGACACGCTGATCTTCTACAGCGACTCGATGACCGACGCCGCCGGCGACTTTGTCGGCCCTATCTCGGCCTGGCGACCCGGTTGGTCGCAGGGGCGGCAGATTACCCCACCCCACGGCATCTTCTGCCGCGGCCACAACCAGACCGCGGCGGCATCGTGTCTGGTCAAGCCCGCGACGGATCCGACCAGCGCCGACAAGGGCGAGATCCTGGTCGGCCTCCTCGAGACGGAGTCCGGCGGCATCCTGCCCACGATAAAGGTCAGCGACACCTCACCGGAGCCGCTGCTGATCGTTCACGATACCGGCTGGCAGATGGGATTTTCGCCCGACGGCGAGACCTTCGCCTTGTCGACGGTGACCGCTGCAGCCGGTCCACCCTCGATGCAGGTGGTCGCCACCCGCGACGTCGCCAGCACCGCCCCGCACGAGATCATCGCCGACATCCAATTCTGGACCATCGCCGCCGATGGTCGAAGGGTCTACTTTGCTCGCAACCAGGACGGCGCCGGGTCGCTGCACGTGGCCAGCTTCCCGGCCGGCGGCAGCGTCACCATGCTGGCCTCCGCCTTGCGCAGCTACGTCTTGCTCGGCAGCACCACGCACCAGGGTGTCGGATATCTCACCGACGACGGCAACAACGGCTCCGCCTTTCACCTGTTGACGGATTCCGATCCCCCTTCAACCGCGCTCACGGTCTTCAGTCACCAAGGATCTCTGGCCGGCGTGGTGGTCTCGCCCGACCTGCGTTACACGGTCTGGCTGGATGAGCTGTTGCGCGGACAGCTGGTCAACCACGAGGGTCTCGGCACCTGCACGCTGAACTCCAACGACCGCCGCCGGGTCTTTCTGCCCATGTTCACGCAGAGCGCGGGACTTCTGTTCTGGACCGAACCTTCGGAGGAAACTGAAGCCCGTCGGGATGCGTTTTTCGCGTCGCCCGATCGCTGCCGCGACCAGCAGATGTTCGCCCGCGGCATCGATTTTTACACGGCGGTTGGTGATCGCGGGATCATCCTCGGCGATGAACACGACCAGTTCGACACGGTGACGCTGAAATACGCGGCTCTGTCCGACGGCGGACGGTCGTGGCCTCCGGACGGTCCCGTGCGCGTGCAGGAGAGGGTCAAGACACCGGTAACGGTGGTCGGAGCCCAGCCGTCGCTGATCGTCTACCGCGTGGTCGGAGATGCCCAGCAAGCGGACGGCACGTACCTGTTCGGCCCGGTTCCTTTTTAGTGCAACTCTTGCCGGTTTGGTCGGCGGCCCCATGTTGCTGTTACGGGTAGTCCTGTCGGCGACATATAGGAGGGCAACAATGGCTAAGCAAGGGAACGCGAAAGAGAACATGAACGCGGTGGATCTGCTGAAATCGCAGCACCGTGAGGTGGAGGATCTGTTCGAGGAGTTTGAAGACGCGAGAGGCAGCCAGAAGAAGCGGGCGATCTTTGAACAGATCGCGGACAAGCTCGCGATCCACGCCGGCATCGAGGAGAGAGACTTTTATCCGTCGGTCAAAGCCAAGGAGACGGAAGACCTCCTGCTTGAGTCGCTGGAAGAACACCTCGCCGCCAAGCGTGTCATCGCCGACTTGCTGGCGCTGGAACCGTCGGACGAGACCTTCGAAGCTAAGGTGAAGGTGCTGCAAGAACAGATCGAGCATCACGTCGAAGAGGAAGAAGAGGAGCTGTTCCCCCAGGTGAAGAAGCTGTTCGACGAAGAAATCCTGGAAGCGCTGGCGCAGCGGATGATCGCGACCCAGGAAGAGTTGCTGGAAAACGACCGCCCGCGCGATTCGGTGCTGGGAGAAACCACCGAAGCCTCGTCGCTGTAGCCCGTTCAACGCGCAGATCCGGTTGGCGCGCCGCACCTACGTACGTTATCCCACTCGTAGGATAACAACGTAGGTGGGCCGGCCTACATCTAGTGGCTCCAAAAAGAGCCATGCATCTCCTTGACCGACGCGAGCGAAGCTGCTGCACTTAGACGGGCGTGGCACCACCGACGCAGATGGACGACCGACATTCCGGTGGAGATCGGCGCCTTGGCGATCTCGGCCGCTATCAATTGATCGGCCGACTTGCGACCGGCGGGATGGCGGAGGTTTACCTGGCGCTGTCGGGTGAGCTGTCCGGCTTCCGAACCCTGATGGTCGTCAAGCGGATCCTCCCGCACCTGGCCTCGAACAGTCAGTTCATTCGCATGTTCCTCGACGAGGCGCGTATCGCCGCGCTCCTCGACCACCCCAATGTGGTGCGCATCATCGAGGTCGGCCACGATGGCGACGAATATTTTCTGGTCATGGAGCTGGTGCAGGGCAAGCCGCTGTCGGCCGTGCTCCGCAAGGCCATCAGCGAGAAGAGCCCGCTGACCCACGCGCAGGCGGCGTTCATCGTCGCACAGGCGGCCAACGGCCTCGGCTACGCGCACAACCTCGGCGACTCCGACGGGCGGCCGCTGAACATCGTTCACCGCGACGTCTCGCCGCAGAACATCCTGATTTCGTTTGAAGGCGCGGTGAAGGTTATCGACTTCGGTATCGCGCGCGCGCTGGGACGGGTCACGCAAACCAGCCCCGGCGGCCTCAAGGGCAAGATCCAGTACATGTCGCCGGAGCAGGCGTCCGCCGAGGACGTCGACCCGCGCAGCGACGTCTTCACGCTGGGCGTCGTTCTCTGGGAGGTCCTGGTCGGCCGCCGCCTGTTTCATCGCGAGACCGAGCTCGGCACGATGCGCGCCATCGTCGATGAACCGATCCCGCTACCGTCGGAGACGGTGCGCGTGCCGCCCGCCCTGGAGGCGATCGTGATGCGCGCGCTGGACAAGAATCCGCAGCAGCGTTTTCAGACCGCGCAGGAGATGGCGCTGGCGCTGGAACGGTATGCCTTCGCCAGCGAAAGTTTCAGCCCGCTACAGATCGCCACCTACATGAAGGGTCTGTTCGCAGCGGACTACATGCAGTGGAAAAAAACCGTCAGCTCGGCGATGGACATGGAAGCGTCGCCGAATCGAAAACCCGGCACCGGAGGCACGGGCGAGTTCCTCCTGCAGCCGCCCAGCGCCGAGCTGGGGACGCGCGGGCCGACAGTCGCGCTGCGCGGCGGAGGCTACGGCGACGGCGCGCCAAACTCGCGGCTGACGCCCGAAGGGTCGAACGACAGCCGCGTGCTGCCGGCGGCCGAATACGTCGTCCAGCCCTCGACGCCGTCGGCGCACGATCGCTTGTGGGTCTACGGCGGCGTCGCGGCCCTGGCCATGATCTGCGTCGCCGGTCTGCTGGTGATCTCCGGCCCGCGCAGCCGGGGCGCCATACTTCCCTATTCAGCCGCGCCGGTGACTCTTCCTGCGGCCAGCGTGCCCCCCGAACCTGCCCCGATCATCGAGCTCCCTCCGCCGTCTGCCGTGCCGACCGGCGAGCTGACGTGGTCCACGCCGATCCGAGACCCGGAGGCCCCGCCTGCGGCACCGCCGCCGGCACAGGCACGCACCGAAACGGCGCCGGCCGAGTCCCGGCCCCCTGCCCGGCTTGCGGAGAAGGACACCGATCGCGCCAAACTCCCGTCCCTCCGATCGCCAGTCGCAACCACCGCGCGCAGTTCACGCGCGGGTGGCCGCGCCGGTGTCCGCGCCGTCGTCGTCAAGGCGACGCGCGCGACCGCACGGCCCAAGACCTCCCGTTCACCCGACTCACCGTCAGCCAAGGTCGAGGAGACTTCTTCTGATCACCGCCGCAATCCCTTCGACTGACAGCAGAACCACGTTGCGACACCAAGGGTGGCTCACGCCGAGATTCGCTGTCAGCCGTGCCGTGCGGGCGATGGTCGTTGCGGGCGTCGTCGCGGCCGTCGTGATGACGTCCGCCGCGCAGGCGTGGGCGCAGGCCTGCCCGGAAACGCCGCCCGACGATCCGGTCGTGCGCCGGTCGCTGGCAAAAGAGTGGTTCGCCAAGGCGGAGAGCGCCGAGGCCAGCGGGGATCGCGAATCGGCGGTGCGGCAATATGCCTGTTCGCTGCGCCTCGTTCCCCACCCCGCGACCGCATACAACCTGGGCACCGCCGCCGAACGATCAGGCGATCTGTCGCTGGCGTCAGACGCGTTCCGCGCCTACCTGAAGCTGTTGCCGGACGCCCCCGATCGCGGTCACATTGAAGCCCGCATCGCGCGCCTCGACGCCGACGTCGCCGATCTTCGCCGCCAGATCTATCTCGAGAAGTCCGGGCCCAACGCAGCGCAGGCGAAGGCGCCGGCCGCCGCCGACGCGAATCTCACCACCGGGAAACCACGTGACGCCCCGGCCCCCGAATCGGCGCGATCCGACGGCCACCGCACCGCCGGTTGGCTGGTGATTGGCGGAAGCGGCGTCGCGCTCGCGACCGGCGTCATCTTCAACGTCGTGTCCCGCGAAAAGATGAAGACCTGCCGGGACAGCGACTTGCGGGGCTCCTCGTCCGCCGGCGCTGCTACCGCCAACGACGCCTGCGACATCGCCCGCCCTTTTGCCTATGCGTCATACGCGCTCTTCGGCCTGGCGGCTGCGCTCGGCGCCACCGGGGTCGGGATTCTGGTGTGGGGCGGCGGCAGCGGCGGCGACATGACGGTGTCACCCGCGCCCCTGCCCGGAGGCAGCGCGCTGGTGTTTTCGGGCCACTTCTGACCCTGCGTTGACAGGACAGCGCCATAAGCTTTACTCAGACGGTGGCGGGCAGTTCAAGGATGGCGGCGGCCCTGGCCGTGTTCCTCAGCGTCGTTGGTATCAGCTGCAGCTCGGCACCCCCGGCAAAGCAGGACGGCGCGCTGGACGCCGGAGGAGACGGACGCAGCGACGCGATGTCCGATGACGGCAAGGATGCTCCGCCACCGGCGGCCGACGCGCGCGCTGAAACCGACTCGCCGCCCACCGTGCGCGAAAATGGCCTGCCCTGTACCCGCGCCGGCCAGTGTCAAAGCGGAGCCTGCAGCGAGGGCGTCTGCTGTGATCAGCCGTGCAAGGAGGCCTGCAGGTCGTGCGTCATCATCGGCAGCCTCGGTGTCTGTCTTCCCGCCAAGGTCGGCACCGACCCGCGCGGAGAATGCCCCGACGAAGGCGAGGCCACCTGCGGTCGTGACGGCGCGTGCGACGGCGCCGGCGCATGCCGACGCTACCCGGCCGGAACCGTCTGCCAGCAGCCATCCTGCACAGGATCGGTTCTGACCGTGGCACGCCGTTGCGACGGCAGTGGAAGCTGCCGGGAGCCCATCAGCGAAGCGTGCGATCCCTACACCTGCGGCCCTGACGGCCGGTGCCTCACCACCTGTGCAACCGACAAGGAGTGCATCGCCGGCAAGTCTTGCGATCCGGTCACCGGGTGCGGAAAAAAGCCGCTGGGCGCTAGCTGCAACACGCTGACCGAATGCAACTCTGGTTTCTGCGAACAAGGTGTCTGTTGCGCCGGTGAGTGCCAGGGAACCTGCTGGTCCTGCGCGCTCACCGGCAGCGTCGGCGTCTGCACCCCGACCCCCGCCGGCGACGTCGATACGCAGCACCGTTGCAGTGAGAGCGCGGTTTCACTGTGCGGCCTCGACAGCAGGTGCGACGGATTCGGGGGCTGCCGCGTCTATCCCGAGGGGACCGAGTGCGCGCCGGCGGCCTGTGACGGCCCCGGATACCGTACCCAGAAGACCTGCAGCGGCAGCGGCGCTTGCCTGGTGCGCCCGTCAGCGTCGTGCGGGCGCTACCGGTGCGCAGCAGGAAGTTGTTTCACCGCATGTATCAGCGCCGCCGAATGTGCCGCGCCCTATCAGTGCGTCGACGGAAACTGCATCGCTGCCTGTGGCGCCCAGTTCAGCTTCGAGAACGGAACCGAGCAACGATGGATGGCCAACCAGTTCGCCGCCACCGCGCTGGGCTCACCGGTCAACGACGGCACGCTGGCATTTTGCGGTACCCGCGCGCTCAAGTCTGTCGCAAACTACGGTGTCGATAGCGCCGGGGAGCTGTTTGTTCCGCTGTCGGCCGCGACCGACTTCACCGGCAAGACCATCGTCTACAACGTCTACCTGGACGGACGGCCGCTCCCCGCGATGACGAGGGCCTTCGGTGTCGCGATGAAAGGTGTGCAGTTCTTTTCAGGGCCCACGACCGACAACCTGGTCGTGGGAACCTGGAACCGGGTCTCTTACGCGCCCAACACGACGGCCGACCGTATCGGCCTGCGGTTGTCGATGCCGGCGGGACAGGTCTGGAACGGCGACGTATATCTCGACGAAGTCTCCTGGTAGCCACGCCGGCGCTTCAAAAGTGACGCCCGCCCGGGTACGCTAGCGCGATGAGAGTAGCGGCCGGTCTCACGATCTCGATCGAATATGAGCTGAGGGTCAAAGGCGGGGACGTCATCGAGTCGTCGACCAAGAGCGGCCCCCTTCGTTACCAGCACGGGTCAGGCAAGATGTTACCGGGCCTTGAAAAGCGCCTGGCAGGGATGGCTCCCGGGGAAGAACGTCAAGGCGAGATTCCGGCCGCCGAGGGCTTTGGTACCGAAGCCTCACTGCCCACCAAGGACATGGCGCCGAGCGAGTTCCCGGGCGGGAAAATGCCCGCGCCGGGTTTAGTTTTCGCAGCGAAGAGCGCGTCCGGCGAGTCCATTTCGTTCAAGGTGATTGCCGCCGCCGGGGACAAGGTGACCGTCCGCCTCATGCATCCGCTGGTGGGGCGCGATCTGACCTACCGGGTCAAAGTGCTGTCGATTGACCCCCCTTCCCGACCCGGCGCGGCACCTCCTCTGCCCCCTGGTGTGGTGGAAACCGACCTCGAAGAGGTTACCGATTAGGATCCCTGCCACCAAGGTCCCGTTATCCCGCCTTTAACCCTGTAATTTCCGGCCGGGTCTGTTCCGTTCGCGGTCCGATGAGCATGTTTCCTTTCGAACGGCTGATCGGGGAACAGCATTGGGGGGGCGCCCTCGTGGGAATCCCCTCAGGGGAAGGAGCGGGCAATGGCATCTAAAGACGATCAAGAAGAGCGGCGCGAGAGCCGGGGACGCGGATTCGCGGGCATGGATCCGGAGCGACAGAGGCAGATCTCCTCGCAGGGGGGAAAAGCAGCTCATCAAAAGGGGACCGCGCACGAGTTCGATTCGAACGAGGCGCGCGAGGCCGGCCGCAAGGGCGGGCAGGTGAGCGGCGGCCGCCGTACCCGGAGCAACAAACCGGAGAGCTCGGACACGCAGCGGTCAGCAGGTTCGGAGAAGGGCGAAGGCGAGGGCGAAGGCGAGAGCGAGCGGGAAATCGCAAGCGACGGTGACGACGACGACGAAGATCAGCTCTAGAAGCAGATCCTCATCGTCGCCATCGACGCAACACCCGCGCAGGAAATGGTGATGGTCGCCGTCTGGCACTGACCGGTGGGACAGTCATTGTCGGTGGAACAATACTTCCGGCAGACGGCATTGCCGCCGGCGCTGGCAGCAGCGGCGAAACAACCGCTGCCTTTCTTGCACAACCGGGTCCCTCCGCACGCCATGCCCAGGTCGACACCCCCGCCGTCGTCGGCGCGGCACCCGATGACCAGCGTCGCGCCATCGCAGGAAAAGTCACACTTGTTACCGACCAGACAGTCCTGCAAACCGGTACTGCACGAGCCGCCGATAGCGGAGACGTCGCGCGACGTTCTGTCGCCGGCCGCTACCTCGCCCGCGGCCCCATCGTTGGTGGTCCGTTTGCTGCCGCAGCCACTTCCCCCCGTCGCGCAGACGGCCATCACGCCCAGCATGGCGAGACACGTGCGGGCGCGATTCATGGGAGAATCATGATACCTCCGTCGTGATGGCTCAACCACCAAGCGGGCCCCACCATTTTTCTCTCCTGCGGCAGCTGCACCTCGCCGACGCGTTCACGCTCGGGAATGGTTTCGCCGGCACCGGCGCCGTGCTGGCCTTCATGCAGTTTCTTCTGTCCGACAACCTCCGCTACTACTGGCTGGGCGCGGCCCTGCTTCCATTCGCGCTGGTCATGGACATCCTGGACGGTCGAGTGGCGCGCTGGCGGCACAAGGCATCGCCGATGGGGCTGGAGCTCGACTCGCTGGCCGACGTGGTTTCGTTCGGGGTCGCACCGGCAGCGATGGGCTTCGCGACCGGCCTGCGCGGCGGCTGGGACGCCGCCCTGCTGGTGTATTTCGTGGGCTGCGGAATCAGCCGGCTGGCGCGCTACAACGTCAGCGCGTCGTCGCTGTCCGACGACCAGGGCAAGGTCACTCATTTTCAAGGACTGCCGATTCCCACCAGCCTGCTGCTGGCCGCCATCCTGGCGGCCCTAGCGGCGGCGGGCCGTTCCGCAGGGGAGTTACCGCTGGGCGCGCTGCAGCTCGGCCCCTGGCAGCTGCATCCGGTCGCCGTGCTCTACTTCATCCACGGCAGCGCGATGATCAGCAAGACGCTGCGAATCCCGAAGCCGTAGCCCAGGCTCAGTCGGCGGACGAGAAGACGATCGCGCCAGGGTCCAGCTCGCGGGCGGACGCTGTCGATCGGGAGTGCGCCACCGCGGTCGTCTCCTGCCGAATGCGCGGAAAAACGTAGCGCACGCGTCCCTCATCGTCGGTCTCGACGTCGCCACCCAGCCGAACCAGATCCTGGTCCAGCACGGCGCCCAGCGCCGGCGTGGGCGCCAGCTCTTGCCGCTCCAGCGCCCGCCCGCCGCTTCCGAAGATGCGCCGCAAGAGCTCACGTCTGGTATTGCGGGCGGCCTGCTGCCGCGCTTCCAGCTTGGACTTGACCCAGCGACCGAAGGGAACCGCGAAAAACAGCGCCGAGAACGCCAGCGGAAAATCACGCACGAAGAATTCCCACCCGGCCGTCGACACGCCGAACTTGGCCTCGAACAGCGGCACGATCCACAGCGGTGCCAGCAGGTTGAACCCGTTGAACGCCCCGATCAGCACATCTGTCCCGGGTGCGTTGCCGCTCAGCGGTTGCCGGTGTTCCACGCGCTCCCAGACCGCAGGCACGGGCGATGACGGCGTCAAGGCGCCGGCCGTCTTGCGCAGGTCCTTGAACACGTAGATCACGACGCCGTCCTCGGTCACCTCCGGCTCGCCGCCATAATCGGCCAAAAGCCGCGTGGCCTCCTCTTCGGCGCGCGGAAAATCCCAGCCCCAGAGGCGCACCAGATCAACGGGTGCGATCCGACCGGCCCGCGCCCGGATCGCGCTGAGGATCTCCTTTTCGTCCGCGAGCGGGTCCACCGCCGTTGCCGGCGGCCCGAAGACAAACTCGAAGACGCTCTTGTAAAAAGCCTTTCGGGGCGGGCGGCCCGCCCTGCCCAGCCGCTGCCGCTGGTGCTCGGGCCCGCCGTTCCACCCCCACATCCACAGCAGCGGCCAGATACCGATCCCGTCGTCGTCGCCGTCCGAGTCCCCGCGGCGGATCAGCACAAAGGCCAGGAACATCGCCACGAAGGCCACGAAGTAGACCACCAGCGTGGTCACGATCGCGTTCTTGAACAGGAAGGTGAACCCCTTCCACAACCGCCCGGCCAGCGCGGCTGCCGCGTCGCGCCACTTCACCGCGTCGCGGCGCGCGAATGCCGGATCAAATTCATAGAGCAGCTCGCCACTGTCGGTGGTGCTTAGATGGCTGCGATATTCCTTGAGAAGGACAGTCAAAGCCCGGCCGGTCTCGTCATCGGGCAGGCCCGAGATGGTCATCGCATCGCTGCGGGTCAGCTTCCCGCCGCGGCCGCGAAGGGCGTCCAGCAGCACCTTTTTTGCTCGTGGGTCGGCATAGCCTTTTTTCTCGATGGTCGGCTCGCGCAGCATGACCATTGATACCTGCCTCATCGCGAGCCCCGGCGCAACCCGGGCCGCGGAAGGTCGCAATTCCCGAATCGCTGGACTTCGGGGGCGGCTGTGCTCAGAATTAGCCCATGAAAAAGCTACTCGTGCTCACCATGCTGTCGGCGTTTTCCATCTCCAGCGCGGCCTACGCCTGCGACGGAATGAAGGATCACAAGGCGGGCGATCAAGCCTCCAAGGGTGACAGTCCTTCCGCCAAGAAAGAGACCAAGACTAAGAAAGACCCCAGCAACAAGTCTTAGTTGCGTGGCAACCCCCGGCGAGCTTGCTCGACGGCACGGATGGACCTTCCATGAAGGTTAGAGTCGCTCTGGTCGACGATCACCAGTTGTTCCGGGCGGGCCTGCGGCTGGCGCTGGCGCCCGAGTCAGACATCGAAATCGCAGGTGAGGCGGCGGACACCCGCGAGGCCTTGCGCTTGATCGAGGAGACCAAGCCCGATCTGGTCGTGCTGGACGTCGCGCTACCCGATGGTGATGGCATCAACGCCGCGCACGAGATGATTCGCCGCGACCCGGCCGCGCGGATCTTGATTTTGACGGCGATGACCAGCGACCAGTTCGTCAAGCGGGCCTTTGCCACCGGCGCCGGCGGCT
>DASRQT010000047.1:0-22893 GCA_035696485.1 Polyangia bacterium
GGTGGCGGCGGGGTGATGGAAATGTTCAAGTAAACGCGAGGCACGCGTTTTGAGATACCACACAGAATCTCATAGCTCACGGTCCCCGCCCAGCCGGCGAGATCCTCGACGGTGATGCGCTCTGTGCCGTCGAGGCCGATCAGCGTCACCGGATCACCCACGGCCGAACCGGGAACATCGGTGACGTCAATCATGAACATGTCCATGCACACGGCGCCCACAACCGGAACCCGCGTCCCCTTCACCAGGACCTGGGCGCCGCGCACGTGGCGGGGATAACCGTCGGCATAGCCGAGCGGCAGCGTCGCCACCCGCGACGGCCGCGACGCGCGCCACAGCCCACCGTAGCTGACCGTGGTCCCGGGCTGGATCTCGTGCACCGCCATGATGCGGGTGCTGAGCCGGAGGGCCGGCTCGAGGCCGGGCACCGAGACGTGGGGCGAAGGGACCGTGCCGTAAAGGGCCAGCCCCGGGCGAATCGCATCGAGCCGCGTCTTCGGGAAGCGAACCGCCGCGGCTGTGTTCGCCGCATGATTGGTCAGGGTGCCGGGCCAGCGCCGGGCCACCAGGTCGAGACACGGCGCAAAGCGCGCCAGCGCCTCGTCGGTGGCGGCGCTGTCGGGCATGTCGGCGGAGGCGAAGTGCGTGCACAATCCCGCGAGGGTGAGGCTGGGCAGGTTGCCCACGCGGTCCAGCAGATCGGGCAGCTCCGCCGTCGATACGCCGAGCCGGCTCATGCCGGTGTCCACCTTGATATGAATGGCCGCCGGTTTCCCGCGCTTGCTCGCCGCGGCCGCGAACCGATCGAGGTCAGCGGGATCGTAGACCACCGGCGTCAGCCGTTCGTCGAGCACCTGGTTGTGATGACGATTGAAGGCCGCGCCCAGCACCACTATCGGGGCGCGCACGCCGGCCGCGCGCAGCTCGAGCCCCTCTTCGACCAGCGAGACCGCGAGCGCGTTGGACAGCGATTCCAGCGCACGCGCGACGGCGACCGCCCCGTGACCATAAGCGTCGGCCTTGATGACCGACCATATGGCCACGCCGGGACCGACCATCTCGCGCAGGCGCAGGACGTTTCGCTGCACGGCGCCCAGATCTATGGTCGCGACCGTCGGCCGAATGGAGGTGCGAATGTCCACCTCCGCCAGCGAAGGGGCGGCTCCGCCGGCGGCCATGTTTCTCGGATTGCTGGCCAAAACCCGTGTATTTTCACCTGTGTTGGGCGAACCGTCAATTTCTGGGTCGCCGGGATTGACGCGTGGGAACCCGGCAAGCTTGCGGGGCGGGATCCCATCGCGAGGGGTATGGGACCCCTTTGAGGTCCCATGGTAGATGCTAGCCGTCGGCCAGCAGGCGTTTGCTGAGCACCAACCCGCGTCCTTGCGGGGTTACAAGGCCACGCCGGGTCAGGGCGGTGACGACGCGGGACACGGTCTCACGGCAGGCCCCGATCCGGTTCGCCAGGTCCTGCTGGGTCGGGCGCTGGCGGATCAGCAGGTCGCCCTGGCCCGACTCCGCCTGCCCGTTCTGCGAGGACTCCTGTCGCCCGAGCGCCAGCAACGCCGCCACCACCCGCCCCTCCACATCAGATAGCGCCAGGCCAAAAGCCAGCTCGTGCGAGGCGTTCAGGCGCCGCATCAGTTGACGGCAAAGCACCAACGACAGCTCCGGGTTGCGATCCAGCTCGGCGCCGATGGCGTCGCGCGGAATGACGAGAACGGACGTCGCCTCGACGGCCTCCCAGTTGTTCACCAGCGGCTGCTCGGGCGCCAGCAAGGGATCGGCCAGCAGATCACCGGGGCGAAAAACGTCCACCGTGATCTCCCGTCCGCTCTCACCACGTCTGACCGCGCGGATGCGGCCCGAGATGATTACGAAGACATTGCTGGGTAGCCCCCCTTCGGCGGCCAGGACCGAGCCCCGGTGCAGGTCCTTGATCGTTGACCGGCTGGCAAGCGCCTGCTGGGTCGCTGGTGCCATCCGGGCGAAGGCGCCACCTGCGATTCCCGGAGCGGTCAGGGCCGCAAACTCCGGGGTGGTGGACGCTGGTTTGTGGGTTCGTCGGGTCGCATCGAAGTCAATTAACACGCTGGCAGTGGCCATCGGCGCCTCCTATGCGGGCACCAATACGCAACGGCAGTGCCAACACCCGCTCCCGTCGCGGCGGGAGTTTGCCGGGCGGCGGACGACGAACCCGTGGCGCCAGCGCCACACCTGTCGTGAAAGCCGATGTGAACGCCCGATTCCGGGCGGACGCGTTTAGGCCGTCTTCGATTTCCCGGACGTACCGGGCTTCGATTTCGTATGCTTCGCCGATTTCTTGGCCCGACGGGCTTCCCGAAACTTCTTGATCTCCGCCTTGGGGAGGTCCTTGTGCTTGGAACAGACCATGCCGAAGACAGGGGCGGCCCGGTCGGTGCAGCCCGGGACGGGACAGAGCTGGATGGGCGCCTTGCGACGTTTTCGCCCCGACAGGAGCAGATGTCCGTTTGGACGCCCGGCCCCTGCGCCGGAACCCGGTGGGCGGCCCGGCCCCCGCTTGCCCAGGGCGCCACCGCCGAAGGCTGATATGACGGCCTCGCGCGCCCGCGAGACAGCGTCCTGCTCAATCAGGTCGGACAATCGGATCACGAACTGCGACACGATGTCGCGGATATTGGATGGACCCTTCGGCATATCGGCAAGTCTCCCTTAGTTGCGCGCGCACACTACTCGCAAAGGGATACCCGTGCAATGCTAGCCGCACACTAACGATTCGAAACGAACACAACTCGAACAACAAATAGCTCGCGCTTTTCCGTAATTGAGCGCAGCAGAAAAAGAGAAATTTGATGGGCCGCCTCGGTAGTCTGGTCCTTTTCATCGCCATCTTGATCGGCGTCATCGGCGGCCTCCACTATTACCTGTGGGCGCGGCTGGTGCGCGACACGCGGCTGCCGGCGCCATGGAATACCATCGCGCTCGGCGTATTGCTGGCACTTGGCGCCGCCATCCCGACCGCGATGTTCGTCGGACGCCTCTATCCGGCGCTGCGAAGATTCCTGGTCTGGCCTGCGTACACCTGGATCGGGGTGATGTTCCTGCTCTTCATCACCCTGCTGGGCGGCGACATCTTGCGCGCCCTTCGCTGGTCGGGTTCAAAGCTTGTCGGGAGTGGCGACGTCGTCGATGCGGGGCGCCGCACCCTGGTGGCGCGAATCCTGGGTGCGCGATTCCTGGGAGCTTGGGCGCTGGGTCTGTCAGGCGGGTTGGCCCTGCTGGGCATGCGATCAGCGCTGGGACCGGTGGAGGTGCGTCGGGTGCGGGTTCAATTGTCGCGCCTGCCGCGCGAGCGACACGGCACCCGCATCGTCCAGCTGACCGACATGCACGTCGGCCCGACCCGCGGCCGTGCCTTCGTGGAGGAAATCGTCCGCCGGACCAACGAACTGTCGGCCGACATCGTCGCGATAACCGGCGACCTGGTTGACGGCTCGGTCAAGGACCTTCGTGACGCGGTGGCGCCGCTGGCGAATCTGCGCGCGCGGTTCGGCGTCTTCTTCGTGACCGGCAATCACGAATATTTCTCGGGCGCCGAGGATTGGAGCCAGGAATTAAAGAGAATCGGCCTGCGTGTGTTGCATAACGAGCGGGTCTCAATTGGTGAAGGGTCAGCGGCGTTTGATCTCGCCGGCGTCGACGACTATTCAGCCCAGCGGTATGGGGGCGTCTCTCATTCACAAGCGCTGGCGCGCGCGGTTGCCGGACGCGATCCGCAACGAGAGCTGATTCTCCTGGCCCACCAGCCCCGTTCAATAGTCCTGGGTGAGCCACTGGGCGTCGGGCTGCAACTGTCCGGGCATACGCACGGTGGCCAGATGTGGCCGTTCAATTACCTGGTGCGGCTGCAACAGCCTTTCGTCGCCGGATTATTCCAGCACGGGCGTTCCCAGATTTACGTCAGTCGCGGCACCGGCTACTGGGGTCCGCCCATGCGCCTCGGCGTCCCCCCTGAAATTACCCACGTGACACTGGAGAGCGGGTCGGCCTAGTCGCGCTTGGGATCTGCTGCTGGCAGCGCTCCCAAGGCGACGGGGAGGGTCCGCTCACGGCCGTCTCGGACGAATCCCACCATCAGCTTGGCGCCGACGTCCTGCCCGGACACAAAGTCGGCGACGGCGGCAGGGGCGGGGATGTATTGGTTATTGATTGACGTGATGACGTCGCCGGGTAGCAAACCGGCGCGGGCCGCCGGGGCGCCCTTCGAGATGCGGCTGACAACCGCGCCCTGGGACGGAAGCCCGCCACCCAGGCGTGCGCGTTCGGCAGGATCCAGATCGGCGAGGTCCAGCAGCGCCACCCCGATGTATGGGTGCTCGGCCCGGCCGTCCCTGGCCAGCATTTGCGCCACGCGCCTGACCTGGTTGATGGGGACGGCATAACCGTAGCTGCCGCCTGGCCCGGCGCTGCTGAGCGCGGACAGGCCGACCACCTCGCCGTCCAGATTCACCAGCGGTCCGCCCGCGCTGCCGGCGCTGAGGTTGGCGTCGGTCTGCAGCAGGTCAAACGCACTCGAGGATGGGGTGCCGGGACTGCGCGGGGCGCGCGAACGACCGCTGATGATTCCAGCCGTGGTGCTTTGATCAAGCCCCAGCGGGCTGCCCACGGCCAGCACCCATTCGCCGACGGCAACGATGTCGGAATCGCCGAAGCGGGCCGCGCTGAGATCGGATGGGGGCTGGACCATCCGCAACAGCGCGACATCGGTGCGGGCGTCCCTGCCCACGACCACCGTTTCCAGGCGACGATCGTCGACCAGCACCACCGTGACGGCCGAGGCGCCGTCGAGGACGTGATTGCTGGTGACGACGTTGCCGACGGTGTCGATGATGATGCCCGACGCGGTGACGTCCTCATCGCCAACCCGCACGTCGAGGCGAACCACCGAGGGTCCGATGGCGCGCGCGGCCGCCGAGAAAGCGCGCGACATGACGCGCGCCTGGCTGACAATCGGGGCCGGTGGGGTTACCGGCTGAGGTTTAGCGATGGCGGGGCGCGTGACGCCCAGCAGCGCCAAAAATCCCGCGCCAACCAGACCCAAACCTTTCATCCCATGCTCCTCGCATGGGGAAACTAAGCACGAGTCCGCGGTCTACAACGGCAGCGTCAATATAAGAAAAGGGCCGCCCGAAGCGCGGCCCTCATCCATTACTGTGTCGTCTTGCCCTTGCCGTCACTTCACGGTGACGAACCGGGTTCCGCTGGCGTTGCGCACGCGCAGCAGATAGCCGGTTTTGGAGCCCCCCTGCAGGGCGCTCACCGCCTGGTCCGCGGAGCCGATCGGCGCCCGGTTGACCTCGACGATGACGTCACCGGGTTTGATGCCGGCCTTGTCCCCCGGGCTGTCCGCCGCCACGTCGGTCACGACGGCCCCCTTGGTCGCGCGGTCCATCCCCAGCGAGGAGGCCACATCGGCGGTCAACGTCTGCAGCGCGAGGCCGATCTTTCCCGAAGGCTCTGACTGGCGGGCGTCCTCGTCGGGCAATTCACCCAGCGTGACCTGCGTCGACCCGGACTTGCCGTCGCGCAAATATCCCAGCGTCACCTTGGCGCCGATTGACTGCGCCGACACGGTGTCAACGACGTCGGCGGCTGTCATCACCTTCTGGTTGTTGATGGAGGTGATGACATCGCCGGGGCGAATCCCGGACTGGCCGGCGGGCGCGCCGGGAGTCAGCTCAGCCACGAAGGCGCCGTTGCCCGGAAGTTTCTCGGCGGCAGGGCCGAGCTTGGACTTCTGCGTGTCGTCGAGATCCTTGATGTCCGTCAGCATGACGCCGAGGTACGGGTAGCGCATCCGCCCATCCTTGAGCAGGACGCTGGCCACGCGACGAACCTCGTTGACGGGAATGGCGAAACCGTAGCTGCCGCCGGCGCCGACCTGAATCAGCGTGTTGACGCCCACGACCTCGCCGTCGAGGTTGACGAGGGGGCCGCCTGAATTGCCGGGATTGATCTTGGCGTCGGTCTGGATGTAGCCGCGGACGCGTTTTCCGGACATCTGCACGCGCCGGCCCGGGCGGCCCTTGCCGCTGATGATGCCAGCGGTGACCGTCTGCTCCAGCCCCAGCGGGCTGCCGACCGCGACCACCCATTCGCCGACCTCCAGCTTGTCGGAATCGCCGATGCGCGCGGCGACCAGCGCGGGCGGCAACTTTTCCAGTCGAACCACCGCCACGTCGGTCTGCGCGTCCTTGCCGATGACCTTGGCCGAGTATTCTTTGCCGTCGTTGAAGGTGACGGTGACCTTGGTGGCGCCCTGGATCACGTGACGGTTCGTGACGATGTTTCCACTGGTGTCCAGGACGAATCCGGAACCGACGCCGTGGCTGGGTCCGGGGTTTGGCATCGGGAACCCTTCGCCAGGACCATTCTCGAAGAAGTGCCTGAACATCGGCGGAATCTCGTTGTTGCCGTTGCCTTCCGGGACGGCGCCGCGGCGGCCGCGAGGGCCGGCAGCGACTTTGGGCTTTTCAACCTCGACCTCGATCCGGACGACGGACGGCGCCAGCGCCTTTGCGACCGAGGAGAACGCGCGCGACAAAACCCGCGCCTCGTTGGGCGTCTCGGTCTTGGGTGTGACCGCAACCGGGGCCGCGGCGTGGGCGACGGGCGCCAGTCCCCGGGGGCCGACGGCGAGACCGAAGGCAGCGCCTGAAAGAAGGGCGGCGGCCACAACGCCCAGCGTTGCGGCGCGGACCGGGTTTTTGTGGGGGGTCCTAGTGGGGTGTGACGTCATGGATTGTTCCTTTGTACCTCCTTGGAGACAGTGTCAAGCAACGGAGGATGCCCGCCTGCGTCGGTTTGTCGGCGGAACGGGTATTTTGTCGGATTCCTTGCAGGTCGTTTTGCATAACGGGAGCAGGCAGCAAGAAATTCCCGCAGTCTGGGCCCCTGCCGTGCGGTTGATTGCGCGCGGGCGGGCGACCCGCTAGAGAACGGTTGTGATGTCCTGGTTTCGCCGTCTGTCCCAAACCCCGGTGACCGCCGGTTTGCTGGTCGCGAACGTGCTGGTCTACGCCTTGATGGCGATTCCGACGCGGCACTACGTCGGCTTCAACACCGAAGAGCTCATCACGGCCGGCGCCAATCTGGCGGGCGTGGGCGCGGAGGTCACGCACTGGCGGTGGCTGTCGGCCGCGTTCATCCACGTCAACCTTCTGCACATCCTGATGAACATGTGGGTGCTGTCGCAGATCGGCGCGGTGTCGGAGAAGGCCATCGGCCGCGGGCTGTTTGCCGCGTCGTATGTGGTCACCGGCACGGTCGGCAATATGCTGTCCACGGCGATAGCCGACATGAGGGGGCGACCGCTGGTTTCGGCGGGAGCGTCGGGAGCGATCATGGGACTCATCGGGATCGCGGTGGTCTTCGCCTGGCGAACCGGCCAGAAGACCATCGCGAAAAATCTGCTCATGAATGTGGCGCTGGTTCTGATGCTGGGCCTATTTGCCAACCTCGACAACGGCGCGCACATCGGCGGCCTGCTGGCCGGAGGCGTAATCGGGTTCTTCCGCGTCCGCTGGCCGCGACCCTTGCTGCGATGGCTGGACTTGCTGCTGCTTGTGCTGTCGGCGGCGGTATCGCTGGCCGCCTTTGTGATCGTCCGGTCGTACGGCGGCACCCGCTAGTTTCGGCGGGTGGGTATCGGCGAAGATGAAAGCTTGCCTGCTGAGAAACCCCGCGCCGGTCGACTCGGCGCCGCTGGCGCTGGAAGAGCTGGAGACGCCGCAGCCGAACGCGGACGAGATCGTCGTCGAGGTGGCCGCCTGCGCCGTGTGCCGGACCGACCTGCACGTCGTCGAAGGCGAGCTGGCGCGGGCGGTGCTCCCGATCATTCCCGGTCATCAGGTCGTCGGTCGCGTGGCGGCGCGAGGGGCGGCGGTCAGCTCGGTCGCGGTCGGCCAGCGGGTCGGTGTGGCCTGGCTGCACAGCACCTGCGGGCGGTGCCGGTTCTGTCTCGGCGGCGCAGAGAATCTGTGCGAGAAGGCGGTGTTCACCGGGTGGACGGTCAACGGTGGTTTCGCGACCCACTGCCGGGCACGCGCCGACTACGTTTACCCATTGCCGGATGACATCGGCGACATTGAAGCCGCGCCACTTCTCTGCGCGGGCATCATCGGGTACCGCGCGCTACGCCTCTGCGGCGTCCGCGATTGGCGTGGGGCGCGGCTGGGGCTGTACGGCTTCGGCGCGGCCGGACACATCGCGATTCAGCTGGCGCGGGCGCGCGGGGCCGAGGTGTACGTCGGCACACGCGATCAGCATCGCCACGGCAAGCTGGCGGCGGAGCTGGGTGCGGCGTGGGTGGGCGACGCAACCCGGCGGCCGCCCGTGGCGCTCGACGCCGCGATCATCTTCGCGCCGGCCGGCGAGCTGGTTCCAGCGGCGCTGGCTGCGATCGATCGTGGCGGCACCGTGGTGCTGGGAGGGATCCACGGCAGCCCGATCCCCTCCCTGCCCTACGCCCTCATCTACGGCGAGCGCGTGGTCCGCAGCGTCACCAACAACACCCGCGACGACGGCCGCGCTTTTCTGGCCGAGGCGGCGGCGGTCGGTGTGCGCACCCACACCGAGGCCTTCGATCTCACGGCTGCGAACGAGGCGCTACAGGCGCTCAAGCACGGCGCCGTCCGTGGCGCCGCGGTTCTCACGGTTGCGTCGTGACGGCGCGGTCGTTTCATGGCGACCAGGGCGCCGGGTCGCGATCCCACCGGTGGCCACGCAGCGCCGTCCACAGCGGCGGCGGCAGCGGCCCGGCGTCGCTGGCGCCGATATTGGCGTCGACGTGGCGCAACGCGCGCATGCCCGGGATGATGGTGCTGACGGTCGGGTTGTTCAGGATAAATCGCAGCGCCATCTCGGGCATGGTCATTCCGGCGGGTACCAGCGGCTTGAGGGCGTCGGCGCGCGCCACGCTCGCGGCCAGGTTGTCCGCGACGAAGTAAGTGTTGCGCCAGTCGCCTTCCGGCCAGTGGCTATCCAGCGTCAGCGTGCCGGCCAGCGTCCCCTCGTCAAACGGGACGCGCGCGATCACCGCCACGTCGTGCGCGGCGCAGACCGGCAGCAGCTGATCCTCGGGATTCTGATCGAAGATGTTGTAGATCACCTGGACCGCGTCGACCGCGCCGCTGCGCACGGTCTCGACGCCGTTCCACGGTTCCCAGCGGTTGATGCTGATGCCGACACCCGTGAACAGTCCCTCCTTCCGCAGCCTGTCGATGGTATGCCACCAGCGTCCGTCGGACAGCCAGCCGTCCTCCCAGGTGTGAAACTGGATCAGATCGACGGCCGGCAGGCCGGTGTTCACCAGGCTCTTGTGCACGTACTCTTCGATATGGTCGGGCGGGTAGCAGTCGTCCAGCGTATGGTGACGCCGGCTGGGCCACTGGCGGTTCTTGGGCGGGATCTTGGTGGCCGTGAAGAGCTTCGTGTCATCGGTCTCGCGCACCAGCTGCCCGAGCAGGCCTTCGCTGCGTCCCTTGCCGTACGCCCAGGCCGTGTCGAAAAAATTGCAGCCCAACGCCACCGCACGCTTGAGCGCCAGCAGCGATTGCCCATCATCCGAGCCCGACCAGCTGCCCATGCCCCACATCCCGTACCCGATCTCACTGACCGACCACCCCAGCCGGCCAAAGCGCCTGAGCTTCATGTGCCGGAAGTCTCCGATATGTGCGCGTTGAAGTCGAGCGGTGGACTGGCGAGCTAGCGCCGCTCCAGAACGTCGAGGGCGGCGACGCGGTAGGCCTCGGCCAGCGTCGGAAAATTGAAGATGTTCTCGACGAAAGCGTCGACGCCCGATTGAGCCAGCAGCGCCATCTGGCCGACGTGGATCAATTCGGTCGCGCCTTCGCCGACGATGTGAACGCCCAGCAGCTTGTGGCCGGTCGGATCGGCGACCAGCTTCAGCAAGCCGTCCTGGATGCCGGAGATCTGCCCGCGCGCCACCTCGTCAAACCGCGCGCGGCCGACCACCGCGGCGGCGCCGCCGTAGCGCTGACTGGCCTCTTCCTCGCCGAGGCCCACGCTGGCCATCTCGGGGATGGTGTAGATGCCGATCGGGATCATCTCGGCGCTGCCGCCCGGTGGCAGGCCCAACGCGTGGCAGGCCGCGCGGCGCCCCTGCTCCATGGCCGTGGCGGCCAGCGACGGCGGCCCGATCACGTCGCCGATGGCATAAATGTGCGGCACCGATGTCCGGCAATGCTCGTCCACCTTCAGCAGACCGCGCGCGGTCGGGGCAAGGCCGGCCGCCGCCAGATCCAGCCCTTCGATGGCCGCCGCCCGCCCCAGCGCGACCAGCATCTTGTCGCTCTCCACGGTTTCGCCGGTGCCGAGCCGCGTGGTGACCCGCGAGACGCCGTCCCACTCGACGGAGGAGATGGTCTGCCCACCCAGGTATCGCCCGCCGTTGTGCTCGAACGCATGCACGAACTTGGCGACCAGATCCCCGTCCATGAACTTGAGCGGCCGATCGGTGCGGTCGATCATGGTGACGCGGACGCCGAGGTGCGCGAAGATCGACGCGTATTCGCTGGCGATCACGCCGCCGCCCAGGACCGTCAGCGACTCCGGCAGGTACATCATCGAAAGGATCGAGTCGCTGTCCAGCACGTTCTCGTGATCGATCGGGATCTCGGGCGGGGTGCGCGGGCGAGAACCGGTGGCGATGAAAAACACCGACGCGGCAAGGCGCTGTCGCGACCCGTCGACCGCCAGCACCTCAACCTGCCGATCGCAGACAAAGCGCGCGCGGCCGTGAAAGCGGCGAATGCCGTTTCTGTCGATCTGACGGCCCATGTAGACCACGTGCGCCTTCACGACCTGGTCCAGCCGGGTCATCAGCGACGCGACCTCGACCCCCTCGCGCAGCTTGAAGTCCAGCATCTCCGCGCTGCGACGCAGGCGCGAGATCGACAGCGCGCTCTCGCGCAGGGTCTTGCTGGGGATGGTGCCGCGATGGACGCACATGCCGCCGACGCCCTGTTCCTGTTCAATCATGGCGACGCGACGGCCAGCCTTCACAGCCTGGATCGCCGCCTTCTGGCCGGCCGGCCCGCTGCCGATGACCAGCACGTCGAAGTGCGTCTCGGAGCCGGTGGCGGCGGCCGTCATCCGATCACACCGTCATCGCTTCGACAATTTTGAGGACCATCTCTTTTTTGCCCAGCAAGGCGGTGACGTCGTCGGGGTAGAGGTTCAGATCGGCGAAGACGGCGTGCTGGCGAATCGACGTGTCGTCGAAAGCGCCCGGCACCAGCAGGTCGGTGGCCAGGCGATCGGCCAGGCAGGTGATCATCGCATCGGACGAGAAGGCGTCGGCGGCCTTGTAGTCGGCGTAGTGGGCGATGGCGGCCGTGACCGGTTTCGGCAACCCCCACTTCTGCGCGATCAGGATGCCGACCTGCGCGTGATGTTCGTCCAGCAGCGCGAACACGTCGGGCTTTGCCAGCTCGACACGCAACGATTTGGCCAGGTCGGTGCAGAGCTGCAGCAAGGCCGGTTTGCCGACGGCGTGAAGCAACCCGCTAAGAAAAGCGCTCTCCACGTTGGAGCGGCGCACGCGCGCGATCTCCTTGGCGAACGCCCCCGAGGCCAGCGAGTGCCGCCACAGCTGTTTCAGGACGGCCTCATAACCGGGGACGCGAAAGATCCCGCTCTGCATCGACGCCGCCAGCGCGATCTCCGTGACCAGGTTCAGCCCCAGCCGCGCGACCGCCTGTTGCAGCGACACGATCGGCATCTTGGGCATGTACGCGGGCGAGTTGGCGATGCGCAGCACGTGACCGGCCAGCGCCGGATCGCGGTGAATCAACCCCGATAGCTGCCCCGCGTCGGCCTTGTCGCTGCCGGCCAGGGACACCACCTGGCTGGCGACCTGGGGCAAAAGCGGCAACTCCAGCGCGCCGGCCGCCAGGCGCTCGGCGACGGCGGCCCGCACCGGGGCAGCGGGATCGGGGACTTGGACGTCACGAGGCAAGGCAGCGGGTCCGGGGTCAGTGACAACTGTAGGCATGGGTAGACGTGACCTTGCGCTTCACGCGCCTTTTTCGTCGTCCAGAATCAGGAAAACCTTTAGGAGATCGGCGAAGTCGACGAAAAGCAATACGGTAGACGCGGATGGCCAGGAAACAGGTGACAAAACTCCGGGTCGTGCCGGAGGCGCGGCCGAACCCGGCGCCGGCCCCGATCCCCGTGCAGTCAAGATCGACCGAAGCGATTTTCGCACCCGCCGTGGTCCCGATCGGCGCCCAGTTCGGCGCCGACTTCCAGAACATGATCGGGCAGACGGTCGGGTCCTACACCATCCTGGCGGCGATCGGCGAAGGGGGGATGGGCACGGTGTACATGGCCCGGCACGCGCTGATCGGCCGCCGCGCCGCCATCAAGATCCTGAATCCCAACATCGCGTCCGACGAGGAGGTGGTGTCGCGGTTCTTCACCGAAGCCCGTTCAGTCAACGACATCCGCCATCCCAACATCGTCGAGGTCACCGACTTCGGGCAGTTCGGCAACCTGCACTGCATCGTGATGGAGCTCCTGGAGGGCGAGACGCTGGCGGCGCGGATCGAACGCGCCAAGCAGATGGACGAGCAGAGCGCGGTGCACATCGTCCGCCAGGTCACTTCGGCGCTGGGCGCGGCGCACGACCGGGGCCTGGTCCACCGTGATCTCCAGCCCGAGAACATCTTCCTGCGCAATCACCCAGATTACCCCGATTTCGTGAAGGTGCTGGACTTCGGCATCGCCAAGCTGCTGGGGACGGATTCCCCGATCGGTCACCACACGAAGACCGGCTCCGTGCTGGGGACGCCGGCGTATATGTCGCCGGAGCAGTGCCTCGGCGAAGCGACGCTCGACCTACGCAGTGACATCTATTCGCTGGGCGTGGTGCTTTACGAGATGCTGACCGGTCGGCCGCCGTTCGCGGCCGATACGCTGGGGCGGATGATCATCTGCCACGTCAGCGAACCGCCGGTGCCGCTGGTGTCGCTGAACCGGAAAGTCTCCTCCGTGATGAACCACGTCGTCCTGCGCGCGCTGCAGAAGCGACCCAGAGATCGTTTCCAGAGCATGAAGGACTTCCGGGAAGCGCTGGAGAACGCGGGGAGGCCGGTCTCGACGTCGCAGCCGTCGTCTACCTCGGGCGCGCGTCACCGATCGATGACGCCCGCGTGGACCGGACCGGCCGCGGCCGCGTCGCCGGCGGCACGCGAACGGGCAATCTCGTCGCCCGCAGGCTATCAGATCGCCGCCGGCAGCCCCCTGCCCTTGCCCTCGCCCCCGCCGGCGCACGCGGGAGCGCCGACCGGCGACACCACCGTCGACGTCCCGTCGGGCGCCGTCAATGATGGGTTGGATCTGGCCAGCCGGCTGGTGCGCCTGGTGCTGGATCGCCTGATGACCAACAGCTTCGAGCTGCCGGCGCTGCCTGCCGTGACCATGCGGTGCATGGAGCTGCTGCGCCAATCCAGCCTCGGTTTCGGCGAGGCGGCGCGGGTGATCGGCGACGTGCCGGCGCTGCGCTCGCGCATCATGCGCCTGGCCAACAGCCCGGTGTTCCCGAGCCTCATGCCGGCGACGACCCTGGAGATCGCGATCGCGCGCCTTGGGACCGAGGGTCTGTACAACGCGCTGGTCGAGTTCGCGACGCGCGACATGATCGAGGGGCGACACCAGCGCGTACGCGACGCCTTCCGGCGAATCTGGCAGCACTCGCTGGCGACGGCGCTGCTGGCGCGTGAGCTATGCGACATGTGCGGGCGGGAATCAGAAGCCAAGTTCGGCTACCTGGCTGGCCTCCTGCACGACGCCGGCAAACCGCTGGTGGGATCGCTGCTGATCGAGATCGAGCAGCAGCTGATCCGCGCCGGCAAGCGCACGCTGCTGGGCGACGCCGCCTGGTTGAGCACCATTGACGCCACCCATCGCGCGGTCGGGGGCGCGGTGGCCAAGAGCTGGAAGCTGGCGCACCCGGTCTCGGAGGCGATTGAACGCTGCGGCGCCTACGACGCGGCAGGCGGGCGATCGCTGGGCAACATCTTGCGGTTCTCGTCGGCGCTGGCCCGGCGCCTGGGGCTGACGGTTGGACCGTCGCTGCCGGCGCAGGCGGAACAGGCGTGCACCGAGGGCCGCGCGCTGCTGCTGGTCGACGACGCGATGTTGCGGCACCTGTCGCACGGATTCAAGGAACGCGTGGTCGCGCTGGCCGCCATCCGCGGCCAGTAGCGGCGGGCCACCGCCAGACGTCACGAGCGCTGGGCCAGATAGCCGGTGTAGTTGAGGGGACGAAAATCGGGCAGCAGGCGCCCGACAACGCGCGCGATGGCGCGGCGCTGGCTGGGCCTCGTGACATCGACCGGATGCACGGCCAGCCGCGTGTCGACCGGCGGCAGCCGGTGCTGCAAATCGGCGTAGAGCGCGGTGGCCCGCGCCTCCAGCTCGCCGAGCGATCCCCAACCGATCACCCGGCGCGCCAGGCGCTGTCCATGCCAGATGATGCCGCCGTAGAGCTCGAAGAATTCGAAGCCCGCGACCGCGACCACCGCGCGCGCGGCGGCGGACAGCAACCAGGCCGGAGGGATAAAGGCCCGCGCCGCGTCCTCGAGGCCGGCGCGCGCCAGAATGCCGCGGCCCTGGTCGATGCGCGCCTGCGCGTCGGCGGCCGTGCAGCGGTACAGCTCGCCCTGCCCGCGCGCGAAAACGTGAGCGCGCAAGAGGCCTGCCGGCGTCCAAGCCCGCCCGGGCATGCGATGGGTCAGGCCGTGCATCACCAGGCGCGCGCCCCGATCGGCCAATCCACGAAGAAACGTCACGGTCGCCGGATGTTGATCAAGGGGCGTCTTCCCCTCGTGGAACGGGATCACGAACACCGTCAGCTGCGCCGGCGCGATCCCCAGGTCCTGCAGAAGGCGCGCTGCCGCCTGGCTCGGCTCAAGCGTCAGCGGTGATACGTCGTGCAGCGACACCAGCAGCGCGGGCGCCGCCGTCAGACCTGCTGCGTGAACGACTTCCATATGCGGGAAAACGGCGCTTCGTTCCAGCGGTCGATCATCGCACGCCGTCCGTTGGTGGCCAGGCGTTCGGCGCGCGTCGGATCGTCCAGGATGCGCGCAATCCCGGCGGCCAGGCCCTCGGGGCCAAACTTGTAGCACTCGGCCGAAACGTCGTGCTTCACCAGTTCGGCGAAGCAGGCGTCGGAGGGGACCAGCACCGGCAGCCCGCTGGACATCGCCTCCATGTTGACCAGCCCCAGCGTGTCGACCCGGCTGGCGAAGACGAACATGCGCGCCGACGCGTACAACCGCTTGAGCGTCTCGCCATTTTGCAAGCCGACGAAACGGACGAAGTCCTTGTCACGCCACAGCGCCTCCAGCGCGCCGCGCTCGGGGCCGTCGCCCGCGATCAGCAACAGCGGCGGCAGCGCCCTCCCCTGCAGCCGCTCGACCGCCTCCACCACCATCGGCAGGTTCTTCTCCTCGGAGATGCGGCCCACGCTCAGCACCACCGGCCGCCCGCCGACGTCCAGGTTCAGCACCTCGAACACCGCGTTGGAACGGTAAGCCGGCGAAAAATCCTCCGGATCAACCGCCACCGGCATCACCGACAGCTTGTCGGGCGCGACGCCCATCGCGATCAGCGCGTCGCGCGAGCCGCTGGAGAACGCGAACACCCGATCGACCCGGCCATAGAACCACGACAGGTATCGCTTCGCCGCCCGCGCGATCAGCGCGTTGCCGCCCAGCGGCTCGACCAGCGCGGGGACCTCGGTGTGATAGCTGGCGGTCACCGGCAGGCGCAGCACCTTCGCCACCAGCAACCCCACCAGGCCCATCGGCCCCGGCGTCGATAGCTCCACGTGCGAGATGCGCTGACTCCACACCCAGCGCAAGGTGTCGATCAGCGACGGTACGTAGAAGCGAATCCGCGCGTAAAGCGGCAGCCGGAAGCTGGTCGACGAGGGCAACACGTGAAAGCTGCCGTTGTTCTCGATGTGAGCGGGAAGCTCGCCGCAATAGGGCATGAGGACGTCGCGGCCGGCGGCGCGCGCCTGCCCGACGAACCGCTTGCACCACGTCGACACGCCGTCGACCTGTTCCAGCGAATCGCTGAACACCGCCAGCCGCTCCGGTCGCGGCGGCAATGGCCACGCCGTCCACTGTTCCCAGATGCGGCGGACCTGTTGCTCCTGCTTGCCGAAGTGATCCGCCGCCGCAAACACCGGTGCCGCCGTCACCAGACCGCCCGCAAGGTCGCGAACCGCCGCGAAGATGCGATAGAGGTCGAAGTCGTGCGCCCCGGCCATCAGCTCGTCCAGCGCGTTCTCGACCACGGTGTCGCCTAGGCGCGCGATGCTGCCGATGAGACGCGCATCGTCCTCGTCGGCCTGACCGACCGGCACCTCCAGAATGTCCAGCTCCTTGCCGACGGTCAGCGACGCCCGCCGCGCGCCCGACACCAGACTGGCCAAAAATCCAGCCGCCGGGTGTCTGCCGGGCCCATCGGCCTGGCCGTCATCGCGCTGCTCGCGCCCGGCGATGACGTCCATCATCTCGACGAAGGGGTCGCGATAGTCGGGGCGATCGACGCGACGCTCGTTGAGGTGGTGGTAGGTGGTGTGATGAACCGTCAAGGCCATCGCGTCCAGGTGAGCCTGTTCGCCCACCACCCGCGCCTGGCCGGCCAGGCACCGGTCAAGGAACATCTTCGGCGACAAGGCCCCGTCAACCTCGGTGTAGACGGTCGCGCAGCGGCGATGCACGTGGTCGTCCGACCCGCCGGTGAACGCCTTCTTGTGGGGTGTGCTCCCGTTCGCGAGCAAGTTGTGTTTCTGCGCCAGCGCGTCCAGGCGAGGACCAGTAAGACCCATGAGCAGCGCGGGGAGATCAGGCTCGATGCGGGCGTCGGTCAGGCCGTTGATCGATTCCATGGTCGGAAACAGCACCAGCAGCTTCTCGATCACCTGCGCGTCGAGCTTCCAGTTCGGCCCCATCAGGGGATGCGCGAGGCCGTGCGCGATGCCGGCGCTGTTTAGATACTCGACCAGGCGGAAGATATCGCTCCGTCGCTCCTGGATGGCTTCGTGCTGGGCGGGCGTGATGTTCCAGGCCAGCACGTGCACCACGCAGCCCGAGTCCGGGAAGGTCGTGGTGATCTCCTCCGACAGGAAAAAGTCGGGGCGATCCATGAGCTTGAGGCCGCCTTCGATGGTGTCGTGGTCGGTCAAGGTGACCAGCGACATCCCGCGCGCCTTGCAGATCTCGTACTGCTTGATGGGGTCCGCGTAGCTCTCGGGACAATCGAAGAATCGGGTGTACCACTCGATGCCCACGGACGCATTGGAGTGCAAGTGGAGGTCGCAGCGCGTTAGATTCATGGGCTCCCCACGAGGAGGCGCGGCCACTCTACCCGCAAATGAGCGCGTGTCTACTCGACCTGGCGCGGCAAACGCAAGAAGACGTTGCGAACGCGCTGTTTGGACTGAATATTTAAGGGAGCCCAACCAGGAAATACCTTGAGCGTCCCGTCCGCCACGTCGCCATCGCTGTCGCTGCCGCTTGCACCGTCCCACTCGGGCCTGCGTCTGTCCGCTGCCAGCCCTTTTCAAGCCGCGCCGCTGCCGATGGATCCGATCCTTCTGGCCGCCGGCGCCAACGTCGCCGCCCGTTCGATCGCCCGGGCTCTCGTCGGATGGAAGCGCTATCCGGGCAACGCCCACGACATCTGTCGAGCCGTGATCGACGACTGCTGGACCGGTGACTTCTTCGCCGGGTCAGCCGGTCACTTCAAGCAGTTCTGGACGCGCGACCTGGCGATGTGCACGCCGGCGCTGTCCCGTCTCGGCTTCCGGGATCGCGTCATCGCGTCGTGGGACTGGGGCCTGCAACGCTTCGAACGCGCAGGCCGCTTGACCACCACCATCTTCGGACGGCGCTTCCCTCGCGACGTCTATGCCTATGCCTGCGATTCGTTGCCGCTGACGCTGTTCGCCTTGCACGAGGCGGGGGCGCAGCACCTCATCACCCGCCACCGCGCGTTGCTGGCCTCGGAGATCGTCCGATTTCACAACATCGTGTTTGATCCGCAGCGAGGCATGGCGGCCGCCGACGGTTACTTTTCGGGGCCGCGCGACTGCATGACCGGCCGTTCAACGGTGTTCGCCAACAGCATGATCGCGCTCTTGGCGCGGCTGCTGCCGGAATACCGCGAGCTGCCCAACCCCTTCGCCGGCACCGACGTCGAAGCGATGATGATGTATCACCACTGGACGGGAGACTTCTTCCGCGATTCCTTGTGCCGCGACATTCCCTCCGGCGACGCCAACGTCTGGCCATTCTTCTTCGGCCTCTTCCCCGACCGGCAGATGCGCCAGCGCGCCTTCGCGACCCTCGAGGCGCGCGGCTTCACGACACCCATCCCGCTGCGCTATTTCGAGCGCCGACAGCCGCACAGCGAGCTGCCCATCCCGCGCTTTTTCACGCCCAACTATCAAGGCGACCCCAGCTGGACCCAGCTTGGCGCGATTTACTTGCAGCTTCTGGCCGACATCGACCGGCCGAAGATGGAAGCGCACCGGACCCGTATGGCCGCGCTGATAGAACGCGACCAGAACTATCTCGAGCTCTACACGCCGGATGCCCAACCCTACAAGGGTCGCGCGATGCTGTACCACGCCGACCAGGGGATGATCTGGGCCGCGCTGTTCCTCGATCTGTATCGCTAGCGAAGCGCGCGCGCAGCCTACAGCATCGGCAACCCGCCGTCGGTGCGCACCGGGAACGCTTCTTCGACCGCCGCGATCTCGTCGGCCGAAAGCGCAAGCGTCAACGCCCCCGCGTTCTCCGTCACGTGCGCCACCGATGAGGCCTTCGGGATCGTGAACAGCGGCGACTGGCGCACCAGGAACGCCAGCGCCACCTGCCGCGGCGTCGCCCGGTGGCGTTCCGCGATGGCCGCCAGCACGCGCCCGCCCTTGCTGGTGGGTCCTGGAAAGCGCCCGTGTCCGAACGGACTATAGGCGCAGAGCGCGATGTTGTGCTGCTGGCAGAACGGCAGCAGCCGCGCGTCGGCGTAGCGCTCGCCCAGGTGGTACAGCACCTGGTTGCAGGCCAGGGGCGTGTCGCCCAGGAGATCGACCGCTTCCTCCATGTCATCCAGATCGAAATTGGAGACCCCCAGCGCCCGGATCTTCCCGGCCCCGAGGAGCTGCTGCATGCCGGCGAAGGTCTCCTCCAGGGGGTGGGACCCGCGCCAGTGCAGCAGGTACACATCCACGTAGTCGGTGCGCAGGCGCCGCAGGCTAGCCTCGCAGGCCTTGATCGTGCCGGCCCGGCTGGCGTGTTGGGGCAGAACCTTGCTGACGATGAACAACTGGTCGCGAGGCCGGCCGGCGATCGCCTCGCCGATCATCTCTTCCGCGCTGCCGTCCCCGTACATCTCGGCGGTGTCGATGTGTGTCAGGCCCAGGTCAATACCGGTCCGTACCGTCTCGACTTCGCGCGCCCGGTCAGCAGGGTCGCCCATCATCCACGTTCCCTGGCCGATCACGGGGACCTCAACCTGGCTCTTCATCTTCATGGGTCCAAAACGCCGCTTGTCCGCGTCCTTATTCGTCGTGGTCATGGATTCTCCTGCGCTGGTGCCGGCTCATGACGACCGTTACATTGAGATCATGAGCATCGTAAGCATGAACCCTGCTACGGCCGAGACGCTTCGCACATTCAACCCGATGGCACAAGCGGAGGTCGAACAGCGTCTGGATCGCGCCGCCGCCGCCTTCAGGCGCTGGCGCGCGCGGCCCGTCGGTGAGAGGGCGGCCATCGTCGGACGGGCCGGGCAGATCCTGGACAAGGAGAAGGCGTCGTTCGCGAAGTTGATGACCCGGGAGATGGGGAAGCTGCTGACCGCCGCCGAACAGGAAGCCGGCAAGTGCGCCCGCGGGTGCCAGTACTACGCCGAGCATGGCGAACGGCTGCTGGCTCCCGAGATCGTCGCGCGCGACGGCGGCGAGCCCGGGCGGGACATGATCGTGTTTCAACCGCTCGGCCCGGTGCTGGCGATCATGCCCTGGAACTTTCCGTTCTGGCAGGTGATCCGCTTCGCGGCGCCGGGACTGGTCGCGGGCAACGTCGGGATCCTGAAGCACGCATCCAACGTTCCGCAGTGCGCGCTGGCGCTGGAGGATCTGTTTGCGCGCGCCGGCGCGCCGGAGGGGGTGTTCCAGACGTTGCTGGTCGGCTCTGATCGCGTGGCCGACCTGATCGCCGACGACCGCGTGGCGGCGGTGACCTTGACCGGCAGCGAGGGCGCGGGCAGCGCCATCGCCGCCGCTGCCGGGAAACACGTCAAGAAGACGGTCCTCGAGCTGGGCGGCAGCGATCCGTTCATCGTGATGCCCAGCGCGAATATGGAGAAGGCGGTCGGAAGCGCCGTGAGAGCGCGCACCATCAATAACGGCCAGTCGTGCATCGCCGCCAAACGGTTCATCGTCGCGGCGTCGGTGTACGACCAGTTCGCGCCACGCTTTGTCGCGGCCATGGCGGCCTTGCGCGTCGGCGACCCGTCTGCACCCGAGACCCAGGTCGGTCCGCTGGCGACGCCGGGGATCCTCGACGGTCTCGACGACCAGGTCAAACGATCGGTGAAGGCGGGCGCCCGCGTCTTGACCGGCGGCCGCCGCCTGGATGGTCCCGGTAACTACTATGCGCCCACCGTGCTGGCCGACGTCCCCCTCGATTCGCCGGCCGCCGAGGACGAGCTGTTTGGCCCGGTCGCCGCGCTCTTCCGTGTGCCCGATCTGGACGCCGCCATCCAGCTAGCCAATGCCACCCGCTTTGGCCTCGGGTCCAGCGCGTGGACGGCCGACGCGCAGGAGGTGGAACGGTTCGTGCGCGATCTCGAGGCCGGGTGTGTGTTCATCAACGGCGTGGTCGCGTCGGAGCCCAATCTGCCGTTTGGCGGCATCAAACACTCCGGCTACGGCCGCGAGCTGGGCGTCTTCGGGCTGCGCGAGTTCACCAACATCAAGACGGTCCGGACGTTCGATCCCTGACCGTATCGTCCGGCTCCTCGATCTTGTCCAGGTGTCGCAGCTCGGGCACCCGCCATGCCGTCATTGCGGCCACCGACAGCGTGGCCAGACCGCCGAACACCACCGAGGGAACCGTGCCCAGAAGGCGAGCCGCCAGCCCCGATTCGAAGGCGCCGATCTCGTTCGACGAACCGATGAAGATCTGGTTCACCGACGCCACGCGTCCCAGCATGTTCGTCGGCACCATCACCTGCATCAAGGTCTGGCGGACATAGATGCTGATCATGTCGGCCGCCCCGCCGGCCGCCAGCAAGGCCAGCGAGAGCCAGAATGATCGCGACAGGGCGAACGCGATCATGCACAGGCCGAACAGCGCCACCGAGCCGAGGAACCACGGCCCGGCCGGCCGCGGCGGCGGCCGCAGCGCCAGCCAGGCCGACATGACGACCGCCCCCACCGCCGGAGCGGCGCGCAACATGCCCAGACCCTCGGGGCCGACGTGTAGGATCTGCTCGGCGAAGATGGGCAGGATGGCCACCGCGCCCCCGAACAGCACGGCCAGTAGATCCAGCGTCATGGCTCCCAGAAACAGCCGACGTTGGAAAATGAAGCCTAGCCCCTCCCGCAAGCTGGCCATGAGGGTGGCGGGGGTGGTGGCCGCCGCGCGAATCGCCACGTCAATGCGCAGCATCGAGAACACGGCCATCCCCATCAGGGCCGCGGCTATCAGGTACGAGTTCCGGGCACCGAACAGACCGTAGAACAGACCGCCCAGGGCAGGGCCCACCACCGCCGCGATCTGCCAGATGCCAGTCCGCCACGCGACCGCGCGGGCGAAAAGCGGCCGGGGTATCACCTCGGCGGAGAGGGCGTTGCGGGCGGGCAACAGGAAACTGCGGGCCACGCCGCACACCACGATGACCGCGTAGATGCCCCACTTCACCAGGCCGGCGTCGGCACCCGTCAGCTCGCTGCGGCTGACGAAGGCCAGGACCGCCGCACAGAGCAGCAAGACTGTCAGCGCGATCAGCGCCACGCGCCGCCGGTTCACCACGTCGGCGATGTGGCCGGCGAACAGGGCCAGGCCGATGAACGGCGCCGCCTCCGCCAGGCCGACCATCCCCAGCGACAGCGGGTCGTGTGTGATGGCGTACATCTGCCAGGCCACCACTACCCCCTGGATCTGGGCCCCCATGGCCATGGTCAGGACGCTGCTCATGAACCAGCGAAAGTTCTTCACCCGCAGGGGGGCGTAGGGGTCGTGCCGCTCTTTGGCGGGCGGCGGAACGGGCACCATCGGCGGCGAGATTACGGTATGAATGAGGTCCCACCAAACCGATGAGGATTTTGTGACGCTTGGAAAAAATTTCCGCCTGCCCGTCGACGTCCGCCCGACCCGCTACGCCACCGAGCTTCGCCTCGACCTCGCCCTAGATCGTTTCACCGGCCAGCTGCTGATCGACCTCGCGCTGCGCGAGCCGCGCCGCGAGATTCATCTACACGCCGTCGACCTGGAGGTCAGCAACGCTTCCGCCGAGGTGGGTGGACGGACGATTTCAGCGCAGAAGACCACCATCGATGCCGAGAGCGAGACCGTCACGCTGACCTTCGACGAACCAGTGCCCGCCGGCGCCAGCACCTTGCGTCTGTCGTGGTCAGGAAGGTTCACGCCGGGGCTGCGCGGCCTTTACCGCGCGGGCCCCATCGCCGTCACCCAGTTCGAGGCCGCGGACGCGCGGCGCGTGTTCCCGTGCTTCGACGAACCGGCCTTCAAGGCGCGCTGGGAGCTCACCCTGGTTGATGTGCCCGCCGACGTGGTC
>DASRQT010000048.1:0-2607 GCA_035696485.1 Polyangia bacterium
CTGGGCCGCGCGGTGCAAGCGAAAGAGCAGGAAGCCAGGGCGCCCGTCGATCAGGGTGTGGTGGCGGTCTACGCCGGCGATGACGGGGCGGCCGCGGCGCTGGTCCACTTCGATCTGCCGGCCGCCGGCAGCATCGCGGCGGCGATGACCTCGGTCCCCGCTGACATCGTCAAGCAGGCTGCCCGCGCGGGGAAGCTGCCGCAAAATCTGCTGGACAACCTTCTCGAGGTCGCGAACGTCCTCACCAAGGTGGTCCGACGCATGAGCAGCGCACGCCTGCGCATCCAGCGGATTTACCCGATTCGCAGCGCACCACCCGACATCGTCGCCGCTCTTGACGCCCCACCGTGCTCTGTCAGCTTCGACGTCACCGTGTCGGAATATCCCGGCGGACGCGTGACGGTCATTGGCCTTTCACCGGGGGGCGCCGCGCTATCTCGCCAGCAGGAGTCAGTCCTGCGACGCGCCCTGATTGTCGACGACTCTGGCGCGATGAGGCTGGTGGTGGCGCGGGCGCTTGGGCGCCTGGGGGTGGCCGACGTCCGGGAAGCCTCCAATGGCAAGGAAGCGCTCAAGTCCCTGCGCAAAAACACCCCGGTCGACGCCGTGTTCGTCGACTGGAGCATGCCGGTCATGGACGGCATCACCTTCGTCAAAACCGTCCGGACCGACAAGCGTCTCGATCGCGTGCGCCTGATAATGGTGACGACCGAGAGCGATCCCGACCAGATGGAGGCCGCCTACGCCGCCGGCGCCGACGAATATCTGGTCAAGCCCCTCAGCGACGATTTGCTGCGCACCCGGCTCGACGGCATCGGCCTCAAGACCAACTGACCGTTGGCCTATTTCGGCGCCGCGGCTTCGGGACTCGCCGACAAGATTCGGTTGGCGGTGTCCAGCATGGCCTCGCGCGATGCGGCGGGTGTTTGCGCGAAGACAGTGAGGACGAAGGCGACCAATGGATCGGGGTCCACCGAGCCGTCTGAGGGGGTTGGCGAGCGCACATTTACATCGGGCTCTACCCCGCGCCCCGTGATGAACCCTTTCCCTGGTTCGACGAGATCACCGACGGGGTAGGCCAGTCGAGACCCACTTGGAAGATCAACCACCGAACGTATGGGCGCCTTGCCCATCGTTCGGCCGCCGACCAGGAGGGCCCGCCCATGGGCGCGCAGTCCCGCCGCGAAGGCTTCGGCGCCCGAACCGGTGCGTGCATCCGTCAAGACGACCATCGGGAGCGTTTCCGCCGGCGGAATGCGGGTCGCCGACTCGAAATAACGATGGCCGGGTTTTCGACCATGCCATTCGACGACGATCCCCTCATCGATGAACATGTCGAGGAACCGCACCAGGTCGTCCACCGGCGCTCCATCAGTTCCGCGCACGTCCAAAACCAGTCCGGTGATCGTGTGCTCGGCCCGGGCGCTGGCGATAGCGTCATACAGTAACTTACGTCCCTCGAGACACTTTCCGAACCTGGCGTAGACGACCGATCGATTGAGTACAGACATTGACGGTGACCTGGTCCTTCCGTCGTCTGGCAGCTCCTGCCCAGCCGGCGAAAAGGTGTAATTCTCGCCGAGCGTAGCAACCATTCCCTCGATCATCGCGCTTTCAACACAACCTGTCGCAGCGTCATCGCGCGAATGTGCTGCCGCCTTCAGCGTCGAATAAAGTTGAGTGAGCGTTGTCGGTGCAGGTCCATCGTCCACCGCTCCCGGATGGCAGCGCACTGCTTCCTTCAGCGCGGCGTCCTGAAGGCGTTGCAGATGAGGTCGGTAGTCGGGCAGTGACCATTCGGCCAGGTAGCAAAGCGTTCGCTGAACATCTTCGAAGGTGATGCGACCGCGGAAGTCGGTGATGACGTCGGTCTGACGGCACACCCACTCCAGATCCGGTTCACGTCCAGCCGGCCGCGGCGTGACCGAGGCGCATGACAGCGTCGCCAGCACGGCGGCGACCGCGACCAAGGGACGTGCCGACGTAAGCAAAGGATTTGCCCAGCCGATCAGGAGGCGCTAGCCGCTGGCTGGTCCAGGATCCGCCGGACCGAGTCGCGGACCGCGTCGTAGGCGTTGGGCAGGATGACCGGCTGGTTCGCGTACTTGGGGTGCGGCACGTCAGGCAGCGAGCGCTCGTGATAGCGGGTCTTGAACTCGGTGAACTTCAGGCCATTCGCGGTGCTGACCACGACCACGCAATGTTCAGGGCGGATCTCGCCGCGCGCGACCAGCTTTTCCAGTGACGCCAGCGCGACCCCGGTGTGGGGGCAATTGAACAGGCCGGTACGGTCGGCGCGCGCCGCCGCGTCCGACAGCTCGGCCTCGGAGGCCTGTTCGACCACGCCTTCAAACCGCTGCAGGGTGCGAATCGCCTTCTTCACGCTGACCGGGTTGCCGATCTGGATCGCCGAGGCCAGCGTCGGTTTGGCGGCCACCGGTTCGAACTTGTCGAAGCCAGCCTTGTAGGCGCGGTAAAGCGGGTTGGCGGCCTCCGCCTGGGCCACGCAGATTCGCGGCAGCTTCTGGATCACGCCCAGCTCCTTCATCATCAGAAAGCCGGCCCCCAGAGCGCTGACGTTGCCGAGGTTGCCGCCCGGAATGACCA
>DASRQT010000049.1:0-8011 GCA_035696485.1 Polyangia bacterium
CTGCTCGGCGGTGGCGACCTCCTGCTGGCGTGCGGCGATGGCGGCCTCCACGGCGGCCAGCTCCAGCTTTCCGATGCGCTGCACGTCGATCATGGCCTGGGTGGTCTTGAGCTGCTGGCGCGCCAGTTCGACGGCCGAGCGCCGGATGGCCAGGTCTTCGGTCTGGTAGGCCAGCTCCCAGTAGCCGACCACGGTGTCGCGCACGACCAGGGAGGCGCGCGCCTGGCGGTTCAGCAGGGCCAGGTCGCGCTGGATGCGCTGCTTGTTCAGGTTGGCCTGGGCGATCTCGGTGCCGAATCCGCGCAAGAGCGGGTGCGAGAAGGTCAACGCCAGATCGGTAATGAAGGTGCAGGTCGACACGGGGGTGCCCGGGTCGGTGCAGCTGATGCCGGTGCCTCGGTTCACGTAGCGCCCACGGGTTCCGAGCGCCAGCTGACCGCCGGTCTCGAGAGGCCGCGCCAGCTGTAGATTGGCGATCACGCTGTTGGACACGTCGCTGATGAGCGCACCCAGCGACACCGGCGGCTGGCGCGAAAAGGTCCCGTCGCCCGAGAACACAAGGTCGAACTTGCCTTCCGCCGAGAGCACGCCGGCCCTTGCAAGATCGATGTTGATGCGCTCGCGCTGCAGATCAACGTTGCCGGTGGCGGCGTGCTGCAGAGCCTGCATCAGGGTCAAGGGTTCAGGCGCCGCCAGCTCGGCGGCGCCGAGGCCAGTGCCGACCAACGCCAGGGCGGTCACGAGGGCGAACGACGTCTTCGACGGCATGGGCGCGCATCATACTGATGAGACGCGACGCTGTCCGGTCCAGGGTTCGCTTGAAGGGGCGGGGGGCAGCCTGGTACGGTACGACCGCATTGGCTGCCACCACCCTCCGCTGCTACACGTTCCTGGATGCCCTGCAGGCTCAGCTTGCAAGCTTCATGGGAAAGACTGCGCGTGGGTTCTTGCCGGTGCCGGGGCAGGCGTCGCTGTTCGTCGAGATCGCCCCCGGCATCGCTATCAATCGGGTCACCGACATCGCCCTCAAGGCGACCCGGGTGGTACCGGCGCTGCAAATCGTGGAACGTGCCTACGGCCTGCTCGAGGTTCACGCCGACGATCAGGGTGACGTGCGCGACGCGGGGGCGGCGATCCTGGCCCATCTTGAGCTGCGCGAGGAAGATCGCATCAAGCCGCAGGTGGTCACCAATCAGATCATCCGATCGATCGAGCCCTATCAGGCGCAGATCATCAACCGGAACTCGCAGGGGATGATGATCTTGCCGGGGCAGTCGCTGTTCATCCTCGAGACCGAGCCGGCCGGGTACGTCGCTTACGCGGCCAACGAGGCCGAGAAGGCGGCCAACATCTACCTGGTGCAGGTGCAGCCGTACGGAGCCTTCGGGCGCCTCTGGCTGACCGGCAGCGAGGCGGAGATCGACGCGGCGGCCAAGGCGGCGATCGCCGCGATCGAAGGGTTGTCCGGACGCAGCGGCGAGAAGTTCGTAGATCGATAAAGGAGATCCCATGGCAGACGCGCTTGGCATGATCGAAACCAAAGGATTCGTGGCGGTGGTCGAGGCAGCCGACGCCATGGTGAAGGCCGCGAAGGTCGAGCTGGTCGGCTATGAAAAGATCGGCGGCGGCTTCGTGACCGCCATCGTGCGCGGGGATGTCGCGGCGGTGAAGGCGGCGACCGAGGCCGGTCAGCGGGCCGCCGAACGCATCGGCGAGATGGTCGCTGTGCACATCATCCCGCGGCCGCACGTCAACGTCGACATGGTGTTGCCGCTCGGGCGCACCGACGCCAAAGGCGGGTGACCGTCGCGACGCCACCGCCGGCGGGGCGGCCCGGCCTCCGGCGCTGGCGGCCGCTGATCCTGGCGGCTATCGTGGCGGCGATCGCGGGCCTGGCGATGCTGGTGGCGCGTCCGCGCGTCGATCCGCCGGGCGCGGTCCCCTACGGCGGCAAGCGCGGCGCCTCGCTGGCGCACTCGTCGGGACTCAAGATTTCGTGGCAACGGGGGCTGGACGTGCAGGTGTTCAAGCCGGGAACCACGCTGCGCTCGGGTGACCTGCTCCGGTTCACGGTGCGCGCCGACCGCCCGCGATATCTCGAGATCAGGGCGCGCGATGCGCTGGGGCAGGAACGAACCATCTTCCCCGGCGGTGAGCCGGGGCAACCGTCGGTGCAGGTCTTGCCTGATCAGGCGCTGACCGGGGCGATGGTGCTGGATGAAACGCCGGGCAAGGAAATTGTCACGTCACTGTTCGGCGATCATCCGTTTCCCATTGGGCAGCCGCCCGCGGCGGATCTCGAGGTGGCGGAGATAGCACTGGTCAAGGCACCCTGACGGTCACTGCGCGGGTGCCGGCGGCGCGGCGGGCGTCTTGAGCTCGAACCGTGGCGGCGGCCACGTCGGCGGTGGCTGGCCGTACGGCGGCAAGCCATACGGTGGCGGCAACGATTGCTGACGCATGTTGCGCGCCAGCCGTAGCTCCTGCGACTGCCTGCAGCTCGCGACCGTGGAGTACCCGTAGACAGCCGAGGCGGCGGTCACTACCGCCAGCGCTATGCCAACCGCGATGGCTCTCTGGCGTTCTCCGTCGGTGAGCTTGTCATTGTTGCTGGCCGTGTTCGCGCTCAAGGCTGAGCCCGCTGCTTCAATGGTGTCGAGAATAGGCGGCGCCAAACCTTGCCCGCAGTCGAAGTAGACCAGGTCTTCGTGTCCATGGGGCGGTCCCTCGCTGAAAATGAACGAGCAACCGCCCGTGATCACCGACACCGTCAGCGCCGCAGCGACGACAAGAAGCGACGACTGCTGCCAGATCCCTGTGTAAGATGGCGGCCCGTTCATGACCAGCGCCAGTTTAGTGAGGTCCGCGAACAACACCAAGCATTCATCGACGGTGACGATGCATGCCGTCGGCCTGGTGGTCTCGATCACGCTCCTCACCTTGCTGCCCAGCCTGACTGGATGGTCAAGCGCGGCGGCGCAGGTGCCGCTGCCACCGGCGCCCGGTGATCCGCCTGGTCTGTCGCAAGAGTTGCTGGCGCGCGCCGCCTCGCCCAATCCCGCCGATCGCGAATCGGCCTTGCTGGCACTGGTCGCCGCCAACACGGCGCCGGCGCAGAGCCTGATCCTGGTGATGCTTCAGCGCGACTACGACCCGCGCGTGCGCGCGGCGGCGGCGCGAGCGCTGGCGGCGACGCGCAATCCCGACTACGCCGTGATGCTCAAGTATGCGTCGCAGGCCGACGCAGATCCCGGGGTGCGGGCCGCGGCCGCGGCGGCGTACCAGGCGCTATGGCCGTACGGCAAGCGCATCAAGCTTGCAACCGGGCTATCGGCCGTGTGTCCAGGCTGTGGCTATTTCTACCTGCAGCAGTCCAAGCGCGCGTTGGCCTACCTTTTCTCGGCGGCCACGCTGCTCGGGACCGTGCTCGCTTTGTACGAGAACAATCCCACCCTGCCTGGACCGCCCGGCGGCAGGCCGATCAGGCTAAAAGACGACGACGACCCGCTGATGCTCCCGCTGACCCTCGCGGCGCAGAATTTGTGGTTCTACGGCATCTTCGCCACGTATCGCGACGCGCGCCTGATGCACGGGGATGCCGGTTACAGATATCCGGTTTCGCGCGAGGGACTGGCCGAGTTGGCCGCGGCTCCCTTCAACCCCCACGTCCTCAAGAGCCCCTGGGTATGGGGTGGTGTGCCGGTGCTGCTGGCGGCGGCGTATGGTTTTACCCGGCTGGTCACGCCTGGCGATTTGCACGGGATGCGTTCGCTGTCCGACGGCGGCGGCGTGAACTTTCTCGGGAAACACTATGGAACCCGCACCGGTTTCGTCCTGGGCGAGGCCTACTTCGGTTCGATGTTCGCGTCGGTCGGTGTCGGCGAAGAGGCCCTGTTTCGCGGCGTGATCCAGGCCGGGCTCAGCGAGACGTCGCTGGGGCTGTGGGGCGGCTGGCTGGCGGCATCCATCATCTTCGGCGGCGTGCACGTCACCAACTTTCTCAACGGCGAGACCGGGTTCAGGACCGCGGCGCTTGCGGTTCCGTACCTGATGGCGACCGGCAGCTACCTCGGCTACGTCTACATTCGCAGCAACTTCACGCTGGCGACCGGCACCGCCGTTCACTTCTGGTACGACTTCCTGCTGAGCACGGCGGCCTTCATCCTCGACCCCGATCACCAGGACTTCGTCGTGCAGCACGCCATCATGTTCTAGCGAGCCACGGCACGGTCGCTCACGGCTGGCGCAGGATCCGGCCGACAAAGGACGGGCGCAGATAGAAGCCGCACTTTCCCACCTGGGTGGCGCGCCCTTCGGCGTCGTATCCCGCGCGCCGGTCGGCGGCGTTGCGACCCTTGGGCCGGACCTGCAGCACCGCGCCCAGGTGGCCGGTGATGTCGTCGCTGCGCCCGAGGCGAAAATACCGGCGCACGAACAGCTCGAAATCGGTGCGCAGCGCCCGTTCGTCGTCGGGCGACGGTGACCACAGGCGCGCCGCCGCCACGCGGTGGTCGCCGACCGAACGGCTGGCGCCGACGCCGGGCGAGGCGACCTCCAGCGCGATGAACAGGACGCGCGCCAGCTTCTGCCGGACGTAACTTGTGTCCCACGACTCGGCGGCGATGGTGATGGGATCAATCTGGCAGACCGCGGTCGACTCGCGCGGCGCCAGATCGGCGTCGACCGGCACGGTCTTGAGCTCGACCCCCAGCGCCTGGAAGTCGGGGCCGCGCTGTCCGCCGCCCTCGACGCCCAGCTCGCGTTCCAGGATCTGTCCCGCCCAACCCTTGGTGCGAACCGCGCCGGCCGGCACCGGCAGCCCCAGCTGGTCCGCAAGCTCAGCCAACTCGACCCCGACCAGCGCGCGCGCATGAGCCAGGAGCGCCTCGAGATCTGCCGCCATCCGCTCACCCTGTCTCAAAGGGTCGCGTTGGTCTAGTATCGCCGCGCGTGGACGAAGCGCGGATCCAGGAGATCGTCGACCGGGTGCTGTCCCGGATCGGCGAGCTGCCGCAAACGCCGATGGAGGCGGTGCAGAATCCGCCACCGGGCTACGCGTCGGCGGCGGCAGCAGCGCCGCCGGTTCGCAAGCGAGAGGTCAACGTGCCGCGCGGCCGGCGCGGCGTGTTCCCCGACGTTGATTCCGCCGTACGCGCCGCCCGTCGCGCCTACGAGCAGAACGAATCTGCCACCGTCGAGGCGCGCACGCGGTGGGTGGCGGCGATGCGCGAGACCGCGCGCAAACACGTGGGTGAGCTGGCCCGGTTTGCCGTCGAGGAGACCGGTTACGGCCGCGTCGACGACAAGCTGAAGAAGAACCTGCTGTGCATCAACAAGACCCCCGGTCCGGAGTTCCTGCGGCCGGTGGCCTTCTCCGGCGACTATGGCCTCACCATCACCGAACGCGCCAGCTACGGTGTCATCGGGTCGATCACCCCGACCACCAACCCGACCGAGACCGTCATCAACAACGCGATCGGCATGGTGTCAGGCGGCAACGCCGTGGTGTTCAACGTTCACCCGTACGCGGCGCGGGTCAGCGCCTGGTTCGTTCACCTTTTGAATGAAGCGGTCACCGAGGCGGGCGGTCCGGAGAACCTGCTCGCGTGCATCGACAAGCCGACCATCGAGAGCGCCCAGGAGCTGATGCGCCACCCGGGCATCCGGCTCTTGGTGGTCACCGGCGGTCCCGCGGTGGTCAAGACCGCCATGAACTCGGGCAAGAAGGTGATCGCCGCCGGCCCCGGCAATCCCCCCGCCGTCGTCGACGAGACCGCCGACCTGGAGGTCGCCGCCAAGAACATCGTGCTGGGCGCCTCGATCGACAACAACATCATCTGCACCGCGGAGAAAGAGGTGATCGCGGTCGCCGCCATCGCCGACAAGCTGAAGGAAAAGCTTTTGCAGAACGGCTGCTACTTCGTCAGCGACAAGCAGCTGCGCGAGCTGGAGAAGGTGGTCCTCCACGAGGGTAAACACCCGAACAAGGACTTCATCGGCAAGAACGCCGGCGTCATCCTGCGCCAGATCGGCGTTCGCGCCGGCGACGACCTGCGCCTGGTGATGGCCGAGGTCGACGAGCAGCATCCCTTCGTGCAGCTGGAGATGTTGATGCCGGTGTTGCCGCTGGTGCGCACGCCCGACGCCACCGAGGCCATCGCCATGGCCAAACGGGTCGAGCACGGTTTCTGTCACACGGCCGTCATGTATTCGCGCAACATCGCCCACCTGCACGCCATGGCCCGCACCATCAACACGTCGATCTTCGTCAAGAACGCGTCCAACCTGGCGGGCCTGGGCGAAGGCGGTGAGGGATACACCTCGTTCACCATCGCGTCGCCGACCGGCGAGGGGCTGACGACGGTCATGAACTTCACGCGCGAGCGCCGCTGCACGCTGAAGGAATATTTCCGCATCGTATGAACGAATCCCTGGCGCTGATCGAGCTGTCGTCAATCGCCCGCGGCTATCAGGTCGCGGACGCGATGGTCAAGCGATCGCCCGTGCGCCTCCTCCAATGCCATCCGGTCAGCCCGGGGAAATTCCTGGTGCTGGTGGGAGGCGAGGTGGCGGCCGTCGACGAGGCTTACCGGCGCGGCCTCGAGATCGCCAGCGACCGCATCATCGACAAGATGTTCCTGGCGCAGGCGCACGGTCAGCTGGGGCCTGCCGTGCGCGGTGAAGCCAACGCCCACGACGGCGTCGAATCATTGGCCGTGGTGGAGCTGGCGACCGTCGCCGCCGCGATCGTGGCGGCCGATGCCGCGGCCAAGGCCGCCGCCGTCCGCATCGTCCAGATGCAGCTCGGTCGCGGCATCGGCGGCAAAGCCTTCTTCTCGTTGTCGGGCCCGCTGGCGGAGGTCGAGGCCGCGGTCGAAGCGGCCATCGACATAACGGAACGCTCGCTGGTGATCGCCACCGAGCTGATCCCCGCGCCGCACGGCGATTTGATCGCCAAGCTGCCGTAGAAAACCGCGAGCGGCGTGGAGGCCATATGTAAGGCCTGGTTTACACCTGTCCTTTGTGGCGTCCAATGAAGCGCCAATTGCGGCGCGGAAACCGGGCATTTCCGGGCTTTCAGCAATGGCCCTGGGCTTGCGTACCAGTAACCGCAGGTGGGACCCAGTATTGGCCACTAGGGGATTGAAGCCGTTCGATCTACGATAGTGGTCGGTAGCTGGGCTGGGGTTGGCTGAGGTCATCGCGAACCACAGGAGTTGCAATGCACGTGTTTCGTCTGGTCAGTGCGGCCCTGCTGACGGTCACGGTGGCTGCGACCGGTTGCGCCGGACAGGTCGGCGATCCCGGGTCGCCGACCCCGGGTGGCACTCCTCCCGGCGGTAATCCCCCGCCCGGCGGCGGCGGGCCCGGTGGCACCGGCGTGGTCGCGGATCCGAACGCGGCCGGCGTGATGCCGCTGCAGCGGCTCACCAACCGCGAGTACAACAACACGGTTCGTGACCTGCTGGGCGACGCCACGCAGCCCGCTACTCAGTTTCCTACCGATCACGATCTGGGCCTGGTGTTCCGGCGCCCCGGTTCGGTCGCGGTTCAGGACGCGACGCTGTTGCGTTCGGCGGCCGAATCGCTGGCGGCGGCGGCGGTGAAGAACCTCAAGCCGCTGGTCCCGTGTGACCCGGCCACCGGCGACGACGCCTGCGCGCGGCAGTTCATCACCACGTTTGGACAGCGGGCCTTCCGCCGGCCGGTTGCGACCGAGGAAGCCGACCGGCTGTTCAAGCTGTACACGGCGGGTCGAACCACCTTGATGTTGCCGTTTGCGGACGCGATCGGGCTGGTGATCGAAGGCATGCTGCAATCGTGGGAGTTCCTCTATCACTGGGAGGTGGCGGCAAGCGAGAAGGCCGTGAAGGAGGGCGGGGTGCTTCGCCTGGGGCCGTATCAGACCGCCTCGCGTCTGTCGTACTTCATCTGGGGTTCGATGCCCGACGACGCTCTGCTGGCGGCCGCCGCCGCCGGCAAGCTGAACGCGCCCGCGGGCGTGGAGACC
>DASRQT010000050.1:0-3556 GCA_035696485.1 Polyangia bacterium
GAGGTGCACGTGGTCGGCGGCATCCTGCAGCGCCCGCACGTCAACCATCCGCAGCACCGGCGAAAGCTGTTCCAGCGCCTGCCCGGCCCGCCCCGGCGATTGCAGCAGGATCTGCCGTTCGTCCTCGGCCGACGGGTAGTCCATGCGGATCCGCAGCAGGAACCGATCCATCTGCGACTCCGGCAGCGGGTAGGTCCCGTAGTGTTCCTCGGGGTTCTGGGTGGCGATGACCATGAACGGCGCCTCCAGCGGGTAGGTCCGCCCGTCCACCGACACCTGCCCGTCGTTCATCGCCTCCAGGAGCGCGCTCTGCGTCCGCGGCGTGGTCCGGTTGATCTCGTCGGCCAGCACCAGGTTGGCGAAGATGGCACCCTTGTGAAACTCGAACTGCCCGCTCTTGGCGTCCAGCACCGAAACCCCCACGATGTCCGAGGGCAGAAGGTCGCTGGTGAACTGAATCCGGTGAAACGTCCCGCCGATCGACGTGGCCAGCGCGCGCGCCAGCGTCGTCTTCCCCACCCCCGGCACGTCCTCGATCAGCAGGTGCCCGCGCGCGATCAGGGTGGTCGCCGCGTGGCGGATCGCCTGCGCCTTGCCCCGGATCACGCGCGCGACGTTCGCTTCCAGCGTCGCAATCAGCTCTGCGGAGGAAGCCTCACGCTCGCGCGGCAAAGCCGTACTCATATCCGGGTCAGTGTACCACTTCGACGGGCGGTCCGAAACCGCAGGCGAATCCAGTCGTTGCGCGGCGGTGGCGGTCCGATATCATCGTGAAAATGGCCCCAGGACTCGGCGACACGGTTCGCCCCGGCAAGAACGTCGCGTCGAGAGACACCAAGGACGGCGCGATGTTGGTCGACCTCGACAGCGGGGCCTGCTGGCAGCTCAATCACGTCGGCGCCGAGGTCTGGCGGACGATCAGCGGGGAGGGCGGCTCGCTGGCGGGGGCGTGTGAGGCGGTGGCGGCGCGGTATGACGTGCCCCGGGATGCGGTGGAGAAGGACGTGCTGGCGCTGGTTGGGGACCTGCACTCGCGCGGGCTGATCAGCGTCGAACCGCGGGGGTGACAGGAACCGCCACCCCGTGCTGTGGCATAATGAGATGCGTGAGCGACGTGACGAAATGGGACGACGGTCTCACTGAGAGCGAGCGCGCATGGGTTCTGCGTAGCGAGGCGCGGTGGCGCCAGGCGCACGCCATCGCAGGCGACCACCCCGGTATGGATGCCGGCGACGTGTACCACTCCCTCCAAGCCCTCGAGCTGTCTCCCTCGGAACGCCTTCGCCGCGGTCTTACCCGTGTCCGAGTTCGTACTCACGCCCGCTGAGCGAGCCTTTCTCGGGGCGTTGAACGCTCTCGGAGGTCGTTACTTGATTGTTGGAATGGGCGCCGCGTTGATTGAAGGTGCGTTCGGAACCACGCAGGATCTCGATCTCTGGTTCGGGAGGGTCGACGAGAGCCAACTTCGCGAGGCTGCTCGCAGGGCGGGAGGGCTCTATACGTCGGGGTTCGGAATGCAGCCTGCGACCCTCGGAGGAGAAGGTCTCGACCGTGTGGACCTTGTCATCATGGCGTCGGGACTGGGATCGTTCGACGAGGAGTACACGCTAGCGCGCGAGTACGATCTGGACGGCGTGTTGGTCAAAGTTCTGCCACTTGAACGTGTCCTTGTAAGCAAGCGAGCTGCTAGGCGCCCGAAGGACCTGGCGCAGATACCAATGCTGGAAGCGGCACTGGCGGCGAAAACAGCAAAGGACGAGGGCAGCGAGTAGTGTGTGCCAACTCTGGCGTCATCTCGCCGCAGACGCCGGCGCCCTGAGAACGCCATCAACGTGCATGCTTGCGTGGCCCGTTCATGAACAGCTCATACGGTCGAGAAGGTTTGGACCAGCCCGATCCATTCTGAACTGTTCCAGCGCGCCTCTTGGTAGTTGCCGGCTGTGTAGTCACCGATAGCCCGCCGCCAGAAGGTGGTGGCGGCGACGTTCTCGTCTCGCTGCCTCACTTCCCATGGCCCCTTGAATCGGTCGAACGACGCAAAAGCGGCTGCCAGGCCCACCCCCTGTCGCCGAAACCTTCTCATCACGAAGAACTCGGCCATGTCGAACACGCCCGTCTTGCCGGTGAGCCTGCTGCGTTCGTGGATCAAGGCGAAGCCCGCCAGCTGGTCGTCGATCCTGAGCAGGAACGGGTGACGCCATTCATCGAGCCAGTACGGCGCGAGGTCCATCGCCTTGAAGCGTCCGTCCTCTGCCACGTCGAAGTGGCCAATCTCGCTCCAGTCGTAGGAGTACAGCTGCACCAGGTTTTCGAGCGCAGCTCGCTCTTCCTCGGCGGCGAGCCGCAACGACGTTCGCCCAATTGAAGATCGATGGTCTTTCAGCACAACAAAATGTAGTCCGCAAGAAGGTCTTGGCGGCGGCCACTACTCAGGGACGCGAATGACCACTCTTCCGATGGCGCGGCCCAACTTCACCTCCAGCGGGTTAGACCGCGATCTCGGCGTCGTAGCGTTCGGCGGTGTCGCGATTTTCGCCCAGCCAGGCGTGGCCGGAGCGGGGGCCACCGTTAGAGCGCAGGCCGATGTGGACCGGCTCCTCGGCGGCGCCGCGGTCCAGGCTGATCTCGAGGAGGACGCGGCGGTAGCAGTTCGCGCCGCCGGGCATGCGGCGGTCCAGGGCGGCGATCAGGCGACGGAGGCGGGCGCGACGGTCGGCGGGGCGGCGGGGGGCGGCCTGGGCGCGGGCGCGGAGTTCCTCGACCAGCGGCATCGGGCCTCGGGAGAGGCGCTTCAGTTCGATGCCAGGGAGGACGCGAACCAGGCGGACGAGCTCTACGAACGCCTCACCGGCGGCGCTCCAGAGCGTCTTCTGCGCGGTGGTCTTGGAGTGGGCGTCCATTGCGGCGAGCAGTGTACCCGCAGATCGGCGAGTTCGCACATCACCGGGCTCGTTGCGGCAGGCGTCTGGCGATGGCTTCGCGTGACGCCTCGAGCCAAGAGGGGGCGAGGAGAAAGCCAATGCTGCGGCGACCCAATTTGCCTGCGGAGAACTGCGCGGAGAGGCGTCTGGAAAGACTGACAACGACGCGTGATCGGAGGTCCAGACGCAGTTTTGCCAACAACCGGCTCGTAAAGCTGTGTCTGCCACGGTTCGCGAGCACGGGGAGAATCAGCCCGGCATGCGGCCCCAGCCCCAGCCCGACAATGTGCTGCGCCAGGACGTCTGCATCAAGCCCCAGCGCTGTAGGGACTGCCTCCAGATCCTCTGCATGATGAAGTTTCCCCTCGATCACCCAGTGAATCGTGAGATGCAAGAGAAGGTGGGCGTAGAGGTCATGCGGGTCGGGAAGCACCACGGACGCGTCGAACAGGCCCTCATCGAGTGTCCCTCGGGCAAACATGTCTTCGGGTTGGAGGCGACTTCGTGTCGTCGCAGAGAGCCCTCTATGCAAATCCAGACCAAGCGGCCCCTTAGGCCGACGGAGGGTAACCTCCCAAAGCCCCGGCTCCTCCTTTGCCTCTGAAAATCCTGCCGCTTGAAGGACGGAGTACGCC
>DASRQT010000051.1:0-3086 GCA_035696485.1 Polyangia bacterium
ATCCGATCCTGCTGCAGGCGGGCGACTCCGCCGACGGCCGCGCGTTCGGCGCCCGGTATGGCGACGCCTTGTTCACCCTGCACTCGTCACTGGAAGACGGGCAGCGCTACTACGCCGACGTCAAAGGCCGGGCCGTGTCATCCGGCCGAGACCCCAACCAGCTCAAGGTTTTTCCGGCGGCGACCTTCGTTCTCGGCGACAGCGACGCCGACGCCCTGGACAAGGCGCGACACATCCGCTATCAGCAGGTCAGCGGAGCGACCGCGATCGCGATGCTGGAGCAGGTCTGGGGCCGCGATCTCACGGACTACGACCCTGACGGCCCGCTGCCCGATTTCGATCCGGTCGTCGACAGCGACATCACCCAGGGCCGCGTCCGCCACGTCGACCCGATCGCGGTTGCCCGCCGTTACCGCGAACGCGCCGAAGCGGAGCACCTGTCGATCCGCGAGCTGGTCATCGCCGTCACCAACCGCCAGCAGTTCGTCGGTACCGCGGCGCAGATCGCCGACGAGATCGATGAATACATCCAGGCCGATGCCTGCGACGGGTTCATTCTGGTGCCGCATCTGACGCCGCATGGTCTCGACGAGTTCGTCGATGAGGTGGTGCCACTACTGCAGGAGCGCTACGCCTTTCGCACCGAATACACCGGCGAAACGCTGCGAGATCATCTGGGACTCAGTGAGTTCGCGGCGCGTACATGATGACGGCCACGCCGAGTAGACAGATCACGGCTCCGGTGACATCCCAACGATCGGGCGCAAACCCGTCGAAACCCATGCCCCACAACAGCGAGCCGGCGACGAAGATACCGCCGTACGCGGCCAGGATGCGACCGAAATGGGCGTCGGGCTGCAGGGTGGCGACAAAACCGTAGGCGCCCAGCGCGATGACGCCCCAGCCCACCCACATCCAGCCGCGGTGTTCGCGCACTCCCTGCCACACCAACCAGGCGCCGCCGATCTCGAACAGCGCCGCCAGAACGAACAGGGCGATCGACTTGGCAACCGTCACCGAGCGCCTGCCTTTTCCAGTGCCGCATCGGTCGCTTCGCGGATGGGGCCGCGCCACAGCGGGCCGTGGCCCGGTGCCAGGATTTCGGTCTCCAGCAGGGCCAACGCCGAAAGGGTTCGGATGCAGTTCTCCTGGCTGTAGCTGAAGATCGCCGGCAGCAGTTGTGGCCCCTCGTGACGTATTAGCGGGTGCCCGGTGACCAGCGCATCGCCGCTAGCCAGCACACCGTCGACCAGGTACGAGCAGTGGCCTCCTGTGTGGCCGGGGCTGAAAACAGGCCTCGGGTGGCCCGGCAGCCCCGCGGCGATTTCGGGCGTCAGCGCCTTGGTCGTCGGAATCCCATCGCGGATCAGGCCGCCGCTGCGCACCACGTGGGCGGTCCACACCGCCCATGTGGGCCGCCAGATACGCAGCGCCAGATCAAGTATCGACACCTGCTCCAAGTACTCGCGCTTGGCGTGGCCGACTTCGTCGGCGTGGCAGTAGACGGGAGTGCCGTGTTCGCTGGCGAACCAGATCGCCGAGCCCAGATGGTCGATGTGGGCGTGCGTCAGCAAGATGGCGCGCAGGTCGCCTGGGCCGTACCCGAGCGCATCGAGCGAGGCCAGCACGGCCTCCCGGTCGCCGGGATAGCCGGCGTCGATAAGCAGGACCCCGGTGTCGTCGGTGATCAGCGTCCAGTTGACGGCCTCACCCTGGGCGAGGTGCACGGTGTCGCTGATTTGAACAAGTGTTGGCGCTGGTGCCATGTCCGCGAGTCTAGGAGCGATCGCAAGCGCGGCGAAGCCGGGCGTAGCGGGTCGCGACCGTTTGTAGAGGAGCGGGAAGGAGTAGAAAGAACGAGTGGCTGAACTCAAACTTGGATACAAAGCATCTGCCGAGCAATTCGCACCGCGCGAGCTCGTCGAACTCGCTGTCACCGCAGAGGCACACGGCATGGACAGCGCCACCGTCAGTGACCACTTCCAGCCGTGGCGCCACGAGGGCGGACACGCCCCGTTCTCGTTGGCCTGGATGACCGCGGTCGGCGAACGCACCAAGCGGCTCATCCTGGGCACGTCGGTGCTGACCCCGACCTTCAGATACAACCCCGCCGTCATCGCACAGGCGTTTGCCACGATGGGGTGCCTCTACCCGGATCGCATCTTTCTCGGCGTCGGCACCGGGGAGTCGCTCAACGAGATCGCTACCGGATACGAGGGCGAGTGGCCGGAGTTCAAGGAGCGCTACGCCCGGCTGCGCGAATCGGTGCGGCTCATGCGCGAGCTGTGGCTGGGCGATCGGGTCGACTTCCAGGGCGAGTACTACCACACCAAGGGTGCCTCGATTTACGACGTGCCCGAGGGCGGCATCCCGATCTACATCGCCGCGGGCGGACCCCAGGTCGCCAAATACGCGGGCCGCGCGGGCGACGGCTTCATCTGCACCTCCGGCAAGGGCGAGGAGCTGTACAAGGACAAGCTCATCCCCGCCATGCGGGAGGGCGCGGAGGCCGCGGGCAAGAATCCCGACGACATCGACCGGATGATCGAAATCAAGATCTCCTACGACACCGACGCGGACCTCGCGCTGGAGAACACCCGATTCTGGGCGCCCCTGTCGCTGACTGCCGAACAAAAGACCAGCATCCACGACCCCCTCGAGATGGAGAAAGCCGCCAACGAGCTGCCGATCGAGCAGGTCGCCAAGCGCTGGATCGTCTCGTCGGATCCCGACGAGGCCGTCGAAAAGGTTGGTCAATACGTGGGATGGGGCCTCAACCACCTGGTGTTCCACGCGCCCGGTCACGACCAGCGCCGGTTCCTGGAGCTGTTCCAGAAGGACCTCGAGCCCCGGCTGCGACGGCTGGGCTGACCCGCAGCGTGGCCGCTTCCAGTTCAGCGTCGCCGGCCGGCATCTACATCGCGGCGCCGGAAGCAGACACGGGCAAGTCGACGATCGCGCTGGGGATCCTGCATCGCCTGGCCGCCACGGTGGCCAAAGTCGGTGTCTTCCGGCCGATCACGCGAGCTGACGAGGACCGCGACTACATCCTCGATCTGCTGCTGGCCCACACCACCGCCGGTCTG
>DASRQT010000052.1:0-2408 GCA_035696485.1 Polyangia bacterium
CGAATCGATGGATGACGTCGGCGTCCTTGACCACGCCGACGACGGCGGCACCAATCGCGGCAACATCGTGGTCGTCACGCCGCGCGCCGGTCGCGAGCTGTCGATCGCGCACGCGCGGCGCGTGATCCGGACCAGCGCGGCCTGCGGCCTGTGCGGCGTCGAGAACATCGCGGCGGTGCGGCGCCGCATCAGCCCCATCGCCGACGACGTTCGGGTGCCGCTGGGGGTGGTGTCGGCGTTGCCGGCGGCGATCCGCGCCGCGCAACCGATCTTCGAGGTCACCGGCGCGCTGCACGCGGTCGGGCTGTTTCGTCCGGACGGCACGTTGCTGGTGGTCAAGGAAGACGTCGGCCGTCACAATGCCGTCGACAAGGTGATCGGGCATTGGCTACGTGCGGGCGCGCGCTCGCTGGCCGGGACAGTGATGATGTTCTCCGGGCGGGCCGGGTTCGAGATCGTGCAGAAGGCGGCGGTCGCCCGCGTGCCGGTGGTGTGCGCGGTCTCGGCGCCGTCCTCGCTGGCGGTGGATCTGGCGCGCGCGGTCGGCGTGACGCTGGTCGGCTTCGTGCGCGGCAGCTCGGTGAACGTCTACAGCCACCCGGAGCGGATCACATAGCCCGAGACCCTGGGAGGGTCCCGCGTTTGCGGGATCCCACAGGACGGGCATCGCCATCCGATCCGGTGAACCCTCTCCCGCTTGCGGGAGAGGGCCTGGGAGAGGGCAGAGCTTGTGAAACGCTATGCTCGCCTATAGAGGAAGTGGTGCCCCTCTCCCGTCCCCTCTCCCCGCTTTCGCGGGGCGAGGGGACCGGAATCAGATCCGGTCTCAGGTAGCGCCGTCGCTCGTTCGGGCGCAAGGAACGGTGAGGTTCACCAGCCGGAGTTGCCGGCGCCGCGAATGAAATTGAAGCCCTTCTCGTTGCACAGTCCGGAGCCCGTCCCTGTCACGACGACGTTGCTGGCGTCGGCGGCGCCGCCGGTCTGGGCCAGGATGCCGCAGCCCCCCGGATTGCGGATGGTCACGCTGCTCAACGAGACCGTGTCGATGGTGTTGCCGCCGCCGAGGTGGATGGCGCTGTAGGTCGGCGAGTCGATGTCAATATTGCTGAGCTGGATATTCTGCACGGCGCCCTGTTCGGCGTTCAGCTTGATAGCGCCCTGCTGCCCGTACATGGGACCACCGGCGCGGGTCAAGGTCAGGCCAGCGATTCTCGTCGTCCCGAACCCGGCGGCGTCGAACATGCGGCCGACCAGCACGCCCGGGTACTGCACCGTGTCCGCGCAGACGCTGTCCTCGACCGTCGTGCTCCCCCCGTAGATGCCGAAACAGTTCGCGCGCCAGGGCAGTTGAGCGAAGACGTGCCGGAAAACGTTGTTGCGGTTGGGTGTGCAATTGCCCTGCGACCAGCTGGCAAAGGCATCGTCGCCGCTGTTGCGAACGTGCACGTGCTCGATGACGGCGTTGCTGGTGCCGCAGGCGAGGTTGATGCCGTCGGCGAACAGATTGCGAAAGCGAGAGTTACGAACCGTGAGGCCGCTGGTGTTCGGGCCCGGCCAGACGCCGAGCTTCTTGTGTTCGACCCAGATGTGTTCGACCACGGCGCCGGACATCCGGTTGCCGGTGAAGGCGGTCTCGGGCGACGAGTCGTCACGCCCAGTAGTGTCGCCGTTGATGGCGAAGTCGTAAAACTTACAGCCTTCGGCGTAACAATCAAAACGCGCGAAGAATCCGCTGAAGACAGAGCGCCACATCCCGGCGCCGCGGATGGTTGTGCCCGGCAAGCTGATCTCCTTGCTCTTGATGTCGAAGGTCCCCTCGGGGACGTAGACGTTTCTGTTACTGACAACGCAACGCTGGATGGCGGCGGAATCATCGACGCCGTCGTTGGGGATCGCCCCGCACTCGGTCAGGGAGACGAACCCAGCCGGCTTTCCCAGCGCCCCGGGCACCTGCTCCATGTCGATGAGATCGATGTCGTACTGGGGGGCGCTGTCGTCGGCGTCCTTTTGCAGGCGGACCATGGCGCCCACGGGAATGTCCCCGACCAGCGCGCGGGTGTCGTCGAAGAAATGGTGGGGGTTTCCCGCGCCCGGATTGTTCTGGATGCCGGTGTTGGCGAAATCGTTGGCGCCGCCGTACGACCAGCTGTAACGGGACGTGACCTTCAATTTCTGACGGAACTTACCGTCGACGTACAGGCTCAACGTCGCAGAGCTGTCCGGTCCGGCATCGGGAATGGAGTAGCGAACGACGATCGAATTGCTGGCGGCGAGGTTCTTGAATTCGACGTAGGCGTTGGTCGCGCCGAGCCGCACCGCCCGCCGGCCGGAAGCTTCGGCCGCGATGTCGTTCGTGCTGTTGACGGTGCGCGTGGGACCAAGGACAACGCCGCCCATGACCGTCCCCG
>DASRQT010000053.1:0-6047 GCA_035696485.1 Polyangia bacterium
GGCTCATCGTTGCTGCACGCATCACTGTCCCCCCTCGACGGATGCGCAGACACGGAAGCCCGTTGTGACGTCGCGAAACGACGACGGCACGGGCTCCAGATTCGTGCTGCGGCACGTGTATGAAGAAAAATAGTAGGCACCACCTCGAATAACGATCTGGTCTTGCCGCTGTGACGAGATCGCCAGCTCGAACACATTCCCGGCCAGATCGTCGATCCCGAACGGGCTGCGTGAGTCGACGTGTGATCCGACCGTGTCCGGCCCGAAGGCTGGGTCTTTTCGATCGTAGGTCGCGTCAAAATTCGCGTCGTCCGGTCTCAGTTCGTCACCGTGGGGATAGACCCGATCGTCAGCTCCGCGCGCGGCGCGCTCCCATTCAAGCTCGGTACAGAGGCGCGCGCCCGGGACCTTCCCCGAACTGCGCAACCAGCCCACGTATCTCGTGACATCTGTGGGAGCGATCCCCGCGACCGGAAAACGGATCCAATCCTGTCGCGCACGGTGTTTGCGTCCGAGATAGTTGATCGGCTCGCCCACACGCGCCACGTAGCGCTGGGTTGTCGGTTGAAAAGCAAGCTGCCAGTCACCGGCCTGGTCACGCAGCCGTAGGGAACCCCGAACCGCCGTCGTAACGTTAGGTGCGTAGCGAGCTCTCTCCACCGGCGTCAGCGTGTTGAGGAATGCGATCCACTCACCGTAGGTCGTCTCGTTTTTTGCGATGAGGTATGCATCGGTCCGGCGCCGGTGTAACGGCACCGTGCCGAGGAACTGTGTCCGCAACTGCTCGTCCGCATCCCCGAACCAGAACTCACCCGGTGCGATGTAGACAAAGCCATCGGGCACCTGCGCGGCCCTCGGCAACGTAAGGTCGATTGCCAGGTGCGCTCCCCGACCGATCTCGAACGGAAAAACAATCTGTGCGCCATCGGGACCGCTGACCGTCAGGCGATACGATCCCGATGGCAAGGAATGCTCTTTGCCATCGACGGCTATTGATCCCGCCTCGATCGCCTGCCGACGCCGGGTGGCGGGGTCGCGCTCGTATCGCTCGATCCTCGCCTGACCGACAGGTGGCGTGGTCCGCAACAACAACCCAGCTGGCGCCGACAGCACCTGCCGCTTGGAACCATCAGGATCGGTGGCCACCAGCCGCGCTGACAGTCCGGCCACCTTCGCGTCCAACCGAAAATCTTCCGCCAGCAGCAGGTGGTCAAACAAGACGTCTGTCATCTGAGCGCGCACCGAATCCCGCGACGTGTCCAGTACCAGCGCTGTCTCAAATGACTTTTCGGCGCTCTCAAAGTCAGCCTCGATCGTGGGCAACAACCCGCGCGTCTGCCGCCACAACACCTCCCCTTGCTCCCGATCCATCGCGTCGAAGGCCGCCCACGCCCGCTGCCGCAGCCCGCGCGCCTCGGTCGCTTTCGCGCGGGCAGACGCTGCGCGTTGCGTGGCTGCGTCCACGTGCCTTGCGATCTCCTTGTCAACCTCCTGCCGCTTCCGCAACACCATCTGCCGCGCCACCAGGAGGGTGATCACCACTGCGCCCACCGCGCCTCCTGCGATCAGACGACGCCGGCGCCTGACCGCCGGATCGTCCTCCAGCGCGCCGATCAGCGCCGCCATGGACGGGAACCGCTCGGCCGCGTTTGGCCGCAGCCCGCGCACAATCACGCGCCGGATCCACATCGGTATGCCGCGATCCTTGGGCAGCGGCCGGATCTGCCCCTCGGTCACGCTGAACGAGAGGCTGATCAGATCGTCGCCGGCAAACGGCCGCTCGCCATAGAGCGCCTCGTACAGCGCCACGCAGAAGCTGAATTGATCCGTCCGTTCGTCGGCGCGTTCGCCCAGAAACTGCTCGGGGGCCATGTACGCCGGTGTCCCCGTCAGCGCCCCCGTGCGCGTGAGCGTTTGCAGGTGGCCCCCACCCTCGGTCGTCGTCCCGGACAGCGTGGCCAGCGCCGCCTTTGCGTCGGCCGGCGCCAGCTCGCCCGCTTCGTCAGCCGATCCGACGGCGTCGCGGGCCAGCCCGAAATCGACCACCCGCGGCCGCCCCTCCTTGTCCAGCAACACATTGTCAGGTTTGAAATCACGATGGACCAACCCCGCAGCGTGCGCGGCGGCGAGACCATGGCCCGCCGCGATGAAGACATCCAGAACCTCGCGCCAACTCCGTCCCTTGGCCGCTAGCCAAGCCTTCAGCGTGCCGCCACTCAAAAACTCCATGGCCAGAAACACCTGATCGTCGAACAGCCCGACGTCGTGCACGGCGATCACGTTGGGGTGGGCCAGCCGCGCCATCGCCTTCGCTTCACGCAACAGGCGCGCGGGCGCCCGATTACCGGCGCTGGCGGTCTGCACCTTGAGCAACTTGACCGCGATCCGCCGATCCAGCTCCGGGTCGTAGGCGCTGTACACCACGCCCATGGCGCCGCTGCCGACGTGCTCAAGGACGACGTAGCGGCCGATCCTCGCGCCCGTGTCGAGATCGGTCGACCCCGCCGCCGACCACGACTTCTGCACTCATCCCCCCTTCAAGACCTGAGGCAGTGAAAAAATATGCACTGCCAGAACGACAACGCGGGACGATATTCCCGTCGAATGGACATAGCAACGACAACCCACGCAGTTTTCCCGCGTCCTGCGATTGGCGGACCGCGGCAAATGTCTTGAGCGCGGATGAAGAGCGAGTCAGGGCATCGACGCGCAGACGCGAAGACCGGTCATGACGTCATGGAACCTTGCCGGCACCACCTGCCGGTTCGTCACGCGGCCGTTTATCGACGAGTAATAGTATGCGCCCCCGCCGCCTCCGCCTGCGGCGCTTCCAACGGAAGGTGCGGCGTCGACGAAGATGACGAAGATAGTAATGGCGAGCGCTGTAGCCACTCGTCGGGTTGTGTCACCGACGGCGCTTTGTCTCGTTCGTCAGGCACGCGTCCTCATCGCCTTCGCCCGCTCCCGACCGTCGTTTCAGCCCCGCGGCTTGCGCGATACCACCCGCCGAAGCAGCCGCCCCAGCTTCACGCGTCCCGACGGCGTCTCCGTCGCGTCGTCTGGTAGCGGCGCCCCGTCCGGGTCCCCGCCAGTCAGCGCCGCCATCAATTCGGACGCGCGCTGGAACCGGCGCGCCGGGTCCCGTTCCAGGCAGCGCAGGATGGCGGCTTCCCATCGGGCGTCCAGGTCGGGGACCACGGTTCGCGGCGACGGCGGCGCCTCGCGGATCCGTTTCAGCGCCATGACCGTGATGGAATTGCCCTTGAACGGTAACTGCCCGGTCAAGAGCTCGTAGATGACGATGCCCAGCGCGTAGATGTCGGTCGCGGGCGTGATGGGCTGCTCGCCCGCCGCGACCTGCTCGGGCGCCATGTAAAGAGGTGTCCCCAGCGCCTCACCGGTGTTGGTCAGGGCCTCCTCGTCCAGCCGGTTGCGCCGCGCCAGACCGAAGTCGGTGGTCACGACCCGAAAACCCGCGGCAACGCCGGCGACCCCGTCGGGCACCAAAACCAGGTTCCCCGGCTTGAAGTCGCGGTGAATGACGCCGGCGCCGTGCGCCGCATCCAGACCCGCGGCCATCTGCGCCACCAGCGGCAACGCTTCGTCGATTGTCATCGCCCGGCCCAGCCGTTTGATGTGGTCTGCCAGGCTGGCCCCGCGCAGAAGCTCCATGGTCAGGAAGGTCACGACCACGCCGTCGCGGAGGTCATGGCGCCCCAGGTCGTAGACGCGGCAGACGTTGTTGTGCGTGACCCGCCGCGCCAGCAGCAGCTCGCGCCGAAACCTTTCCACCGTGACCCCGTCGGACGCGACCTGAAGCTTGAGGGTCTTGAGCGCCACCGGCTCGGCCAGCGCCTCGTCGTAGGCCTCGTACACCTCACCGATGGCGCCGGCGCCGATCATGTCGACGATGCGGTAACGGTTGGCCACCTTCTCGCCGGGCGCGAACCGGTGATCGTCTGCGGACACGCCCCTTCCACGGACCACGTGCGGTTTATCCCCGTTGATACGGGTCACAATGTCTCCAGGGCGCCTTCAAGCTCGCCGCGCGCGTGGCTATCTCCGCGCCGCGTGCACACCTCGATGCCGCGCCGATAGACGTCGCCGGCGTCCGCCTTCCGCCCCAGCGCCACCAGCGTATTGCCAGCGTGCAGGTACGCGGCGGTGTAGTCCGGCAGCGCCTTCATCAGCGCGTCGAACGTCACCCACGCTTCTTCCAGACGGCCGCCGTTCTTGTATTCCAGCGCCAGCGCGTATTGCGGGAAGGGATCGCCGGGCTTCTGGGCGATGAATCCCAGCAGCGCATCGACCCGCGAGATTGCCGGTCGCGACATCGCGGGTCCTGGTCCTATCTACCTAAACGGGCCGCAGGCGGCGCTGCGGGCCGGGCAGCTCGTCAGCGTGGCGATTGACGATGCGATTGTTGCCGTCAACGAACACCACGGTCGGTTTCCAGGCGCGCGCCTCGACCTCGTCCTTGGCCTCGGCGAAGGTGGCGATGATGACGACGTCGCCGGGACGAGCGTGGTGTGCCGCGGCGCCGTTGACGCAGATCAAGCCCGAACCCTCCGGCCCCTGCAGGGCATACGTCTCGAGGCGGCTGCCGTTGGTGGCGTTCCATATGTGGACGCGTTCATAGGGCAGAATGTCCGCTGCGCGCATGAGCGCGGTATCGATGGTCACAGAACCTTCGTAATCGAGATCGGCGTGCGTGACGGTGGCCCGATGGATCTTCGACTTGAAGAATTGCCGGCGCATTTGCTTCCTCCGTCCCGGCCGGAAACTCCGGTCCAGGCGTTGGTGACAAAAGGATATAGGGCGCTCCCGACCAAGTCAAAGGTTGACGCCCACACCCGAATCCCGCACGCTGAAAACACCTGTGAAGCGCCGAAATTTCATTCATGTCCTGGGCGTTGACCTCGGCGGCGGCAAGGGAAAAAAGACCGCCGTCGCGACCCTGCGCGTGGAGGCGCACAACGCGACCGGAACCAGCCAGTCAGCGACCGTCATCGAGATCGCGCCGCGGCTGGGGGCACTGCCGCTTTACGACGACGCGCTGGTCGAGACCATCCGCAGCTTCGGTGACGGCACCCTGCTTTGTGTTGATGCACCGTTGACCTTGCCGCCCTGTCTTCGCTGCCAGGTGGCCGTCTGCCCGGGACAGGCCGAGTGCGTCGACCCAGCCGTGGTTGCCATGCGCGCCATCGCCGCCGGCGATGCCGGCGACAAGCCGGGCGGTCGCGATCTGCGGCGCGGCAAACCCGCGATCACGCCGTACACGCAGCGACCGACGGAGGTGTTCACAGCCCACCGGCTGGGGATCATTCCGCGCGAAGCGCTGGGACAGGGGACGGGACCGCTGGCGGCGCGCGCCGCCCACCTCACCCGGGCGCTGGCCGATCGGTTTCGGCTCAACGACAACCTGCTCGAGGTTTATCCCAAGGGGACGCTGCAGGCACTGGGCTTCACCCGCCCCTACAAGAAACATCTCCACGAACGGGAGACGCGCGCTGCCATTCTCGAGGCGCTGTCGGCCGAGCTGCGATTTGGGCCGGGCGTCTGGCGGGAGCTGTGCATCCAGAGCGACCACCTGTTCGATGCCGTCATCTGCGCGTTTACCGGATTTCTGTGGGCGCGCGACGCCTGGGCCGCGCCCGCCGCCCGGGGAGACGAGCTCGCCACGCCACGGGTCGAAGACGGCTGGATATGGCTACCGCCGCTGCCGGCCGAGCCCGTCACCGCGAAGAAGGTCGCCGAAGCTTAGCCAGTCGCGTGAGGGAGGGACGGCTTTGCCGGCCCGAGCTCTTCGCGGGGGGCGCGGGACCCTTTTAGGGTCCCGAACCTAGCGTAACCCGACGGCCGGCTCGTCCAGCGGATCGTCGTCGCCTTCCATGGACGAGCTCGCCCGGTGCCGTTCCGCCGCGGCCCCCGAGGTCACGCCGCTGCCAAGCAGCGTGCTGGTCCCGCGATCGCGCAGGAACTCGAGGAAGGCCAGCGCCGACGGCAGCTCGGCGGCGGGGATCTCGTCCAGCAGATCGCGGGCCTGC
>DASRQT010000054.1:0-10739 GCA_035696485.1 Polyangia bacterium
GAGGAAGACGGTGCCAGAGCTCGCCCTCTCCAGAAGACCCGGCTTCGGGCCCGCGGCCCCGGAGAAGGCGCCTTTTTCGTACCCGAACAGCTCGCTCTCGACGAGGTTCTCCGGGATCGTCGCGCAGTTGACGATGACGAAGGGTCGGGCCGCCCGCGGCGACCAGTGGTGGACCGCCGCCGCCGCGTTCTCCTTGCCGGCGCCGGTCTCGCCCAGGATCAGCACGTTGATGAGGCCAGTCGCGGTGTGGCCGGCGGCGGCGCGCTCGGCCATCCGGTAAAGCTTGCGCATGCTCTCCGACTTGAGCACCGGCCCGCGGTTGATCTCGCTCTCCGGGCCGCGCAGCAGGGCGCTCGCTTGCCCGATCAGCGATTCGGCCGAGCGGCCGTCAGCCGGATAGGTGGCGACCGCGACCCGCACCACCAGCGATTCGGCACGCGCACGCCGGGCGGCGTCCTCGGCGATCTGGCGCGCGCGTTCCGGTTCGGTGTCGATCAGCAGCACCTCGTAGTCTCCCGAGGCGTACTGCGCCAGAAAGTCTCCGGTGCGCAACGCCCCGCTGACGACCGTCGCGCCGTGTCCGGGTGGATCCTCATTCTCGATCCGTACACGCACGACCGCCAGGGTCGACCCGGTCGTCCCGGACGACCGCGCGCATGCGTCCTCAAGGCGCTCTTCAAAAGAGCCGTGGCTGTGAAAGAGACGCGTCGGAACCGTCGGGCGGCGGCGCTGAACCATGAGGTGGGTAAAGCCGATGGTGATCGCTTCGCCGGGTTGAATTGAGATGCGCTTGCCGGGCTCGATCCGTTCGCCGCGGACGAAGGTCCCGTTTTCGCTCTTCAGATCTTCGATGGTCAGCGGGCCGGACGCGTCGATGTAGAGGCAGGCGTGCTGGCGTGAGGCCAGCTCGTCGATCACCCGCACGTGGACGCTGTCGTCCCGGCCGATGCGAATCTCGCCGCCGGTCGGCAGCGCATGGGTCTCGAAGACGTTCGGCGCCATCACGGTCAGGTGCAGCGACCCGCCGCTGCCTCCCTTGGCCCCGTCGCCCTCTGTGGTGTTCGCCTGATGAACGGTGGTTGCTGGCATGGGCTACTACCGGAGCTTGCGCGTGAATCGGCCGAAGAATCCACCTTCCGGCGTGGACGGGGTGGAAGACGGCGGCTCCGGTGTCGCGCCGTGAAGCGCCGCCACCACGGCCGCGGCGTCCTGGAAACGACGTTCCGGCGCGCGCTCCAGGCAGCGGTGAATCGTGGCTTCCCAGACCGGGTCGACGTCGGGAAGGAAATCGCGCAGCGGGCGCGGCGGCTGGCGCCGGCGCAACAGCACCGTCTCCAGCGGGGTCGCTCCCGCGCTGAACGGCCGCTCTTTGCTCAACATCTCATAGAGGATGAGACCCAGCGCGTAAATGTCGGTGGTCGGACGCGCCGGTCCCATGTCGCCCTGTTCCGGCGCCATGTATTCCGGCGTCCCAACCAGCTCACCGCTTTGTGTCAGCCTGATCTCCCCCTGTTCGTCAGACAGGGCGATGCCAAAGTCGGTGATCACAGTCCGCGGGGCAAGGCGTCCGGTCGGCGGGGACAGCAACATGACGTTTCCCGGCTTGAGATCGCGGTGAACCACCCCGGCGAGGTGCGCCGCGTGCAAGCCTTCGGCGATCTGCTCGACGATCGGCAGCGCCTCCTCGGGGATGAAGGTGTCCCCGGTCTCCAGGCGTTGGGCCAGGCTGCTCCCGTCCAGCAGCTCCATGGTCAGAAAGAAGCGCTCGCGCCCGTTGCTGGTGTGCACCCCCATGTCGAAGATGCGGCAGATATTGGGGTGCGTTACCTTGCGCGCGCTCTGGATCTCGCGCCGGAAGCGCTCCAGCTGGACGGCGTCGCCCGCAACGCTGGGCTTGAGCGTCTTGAGCGCTACCGGTACGCCCAGGCCGGTGTCCAGGGCCTCGTAGACCTCACCCGTGCCGCCCTGACCGATCGCGCGCACGATCCGGTAGCGGTTGGCGACGACGTCGCCGGGAGAGAAAGCCGCCTTGATGGAGGAATGACCGTTTTTCTGACTGGCGTTGCCGTTCGAGTTGGTCACGTCCCCCGCTCCGTGGACCCTGAACAGCGGCCACTTTAGCTGGATTTTCCAGCCAGGGAAACAAATTGTCAACCTGGCGCGCCGACGGGGAAACGCTTTCGCGACGCACGCGAATGGCCGAGTGCAGTTAGGTGCACGTTCGGTGCAAGCTCGCTGCAACCCCGGTGCAACCCGGTGCACCTTTTGGATCAGGGCGGCGATTTCCGCTTGTTTCCCTTGGCCCGGCCCAGCTTCTTCATCCCGCGCGAATACAGCACGCGCACGGTCGCATCCGAGAGGCCCAGCTCGAACGCGATCTCCTTTCTGGTACGCCCCCCAAGCACGGAGTCGACGATCTGCCGCTCGCGCGGCGTGAGCGGCGGACGCGGGCCCCGTTCCGGTGCCAGCGCCCAGCCTTGAAAACAGTCCACCGATTGCAGGTCGGTAATTGTCATGCACGCCTAAATAAGCAATCAGCGTGCCCCTCGATTTATCGCCGAAACGCACGTGACTCCGTCGATGGTCCAATCAAGTTGTACAGTCCGTCTGGGCAGACTGTGCAGCAATAGCCGCGCCGCCGCGGAATCGGCGGCCGTTCCGCCTGGCACCGCAGTTGCTATTACCCCTGCCAGGAGAGTCAGGACGGGAAGGGGGGACTTGGGGGGGCGAGTAGGCAGTCCGCTTATCGAAGCACTCTGGGCTGCCTGCTCGCCCGCGGTGGTCAGGGCACCGCGATCAAGAACGCGACGTGCCCGTGCGGCGAGTCCTGGTTGGCGTCCGAACACATCTCGAACAGGTGGAAGCGGACAGTCCACTCACCCGAGGCGTCGAACTTGATCGGGCCGATCTTGTAGGTCCCCGCGGGGCCCTCGGTCGTCTTGGTGTTACTGTTGGGCGCAGGGTGCGTCGGCGACAGCAACACCTCCGCGTCCAGCTCGGCCCCGGCCGCCGGCGCGCCATCCGCCAGCTTGGTGGCGACAACCGTGAAGGTCACACCGTCGTCCTTTCGCACCGCCGTGGTCGTGAACTTCACGTGATACTTGCAGTCGTCGTCGTCCCCCTCTGCGTTGTGCAGAGGCTCGGCCATCTCCTCGCCCGCCTCGGCCCCGGCGCCGTCTTCCGCGGTCGTGCCGCCGTCGTCGTGGACGTGTCCATCCTCCGCGGCGCCGTCATTCCCGGACGGCGCGGCACAGGCGGCCATGCTGGTGATCTGCACCTTCTTGACGCCGTTGACCGTGCAGTGCATGTCCACGGCGCCGGCGACCGGACCACCGGTTGGACCAGAGGTCGACGAGCCACAACCGACCGTACCCAACAGGGTCGCAAACAGGCACGCCAACAATTTTCCGTGAAAAATGCGTCGCATCGAGAACCTCCTGGGAAGACCGGGCCAACGTAGGCCGCGGAGCACGCCCTGTGAATGTGTGATTTTTTCGCACCCCCCTTCGTCTCATATCGGGCGTGCTATCCTCGGGCTTCAGGCTCCTCGAGGTAACAGCAGCCATGCGAAGGTTTTCATTGGTCTGCCTGTATGCGGTCGGTGCCGTGGCTGCCGGCTGCGGCGGTGGCGACGCCATGCCGCAAGTCCCCGACGGTGGCACCTTCTATCGGTGTGAGGCCGAGACCCGCGCCCTGCCCTACATGGCAGGAATGTCCGAGACCTCGCGGCAGGGGATGTTCACGGCCAAGCTGCTGCTGAGTCAACCGGGCCCCCCCAGCAAGGGCAACAATGCGTGGACGGTGCAGATCCTGGACAGCGCCGGCATGCCAGCGGACGGCGTGACCATGAAGGCCACGCCCTTCATGCCCGATCACGCGCACGGCACCGGCGTCAAGGCGGTGGTGACGCCGACTGGAAGCGACGGGACCTACGAGGTCACACCCCTCTATCTATTCATGGCTGGGTACTGGGAGGTGACGCTGAACCTTCAGACCGGTTCCGCGCGCGACGACGTCGTGTTCCCGATCTGCATCTCCGGGTAGGCGGGCGCGATCTCGGGCGGCGCTGGCGCGCCGTCACTCGCAGTGGGCGTGAGAGACGGCGAGGTTCGGCGTCGCGACGTAGCGACCGGCGGTCACGCACGATAGCCGCTTGGCGGCCTGCAGATCGGGCGGCGGCGCGCCGAGCTGCGGCGTCCATTCCAGGGTGGCGCCCCCGACCGGGAAGGTGGGGACCAGCGGCGGGATGGCGGGATCCAGGTCGCCCGAGGCGACCAGATCGGAAAGGATGTCGTCGCCCACGGCCTTCATGAAGACCTTCAAGGTCACGCGATCGGGGACCTGTGACAGTGTCACGCCGGCGCCCGGGTAGACCTTGCGGATGTGCGACTTCGTGAACGACGCCACATCAGTGATGACCGGAGTCACCGATCCCGGCAACTGATTGGTGATGACGCTGGCCGCCTCCCAGAACATCTTCACCTCCTTGCGATCCTCGCCGTAGATGCAGTCACGGATAAGCCACAGATCGGGATCCGACGAGTTTTCCAGGGTCTCGCCGGGCGCCAGCACGCCGCTCTGATAGATGACCTTGTCGCCGGCACTGGCGGTCACCTCGACCCAGACCCGGCGGTCGGGGGTGGCGCCGCTCGGCCAGCCGTGGCCGGCGCCGACGTTGTCGAGAGTCACCTCGATGGCGCGGGCGCTGTTGTCCACGCACAGGGTCGCCTGCAGCTCGCTATCAAGCAGTTGCTGCACCTGACGGCGCTGCGCGTCCATCTGCGGGAAGGCCGTCAGCGCCACGTCGACCGCGGGGAAGGAATGGTCGTGCAGGCGGCGTATCTTGGTCGAGACCGTCGACGCCGGACCATCCCGCCCGGTCATGTGGCAGCCGGACGCGCACGTCAGCCCGAGGGGCGGCTTGGCAAACAGCGTCTGTTGCCATTCCTGGAAGGTCCGCTCAACGGCCGCGCCGTGCTGGTTCACGATGTCGTGGCAGCTTCCACACGCGGCGGCCGATTCGGCGCGCGTCTCGTCCATCATCGGCGAGTAAAAGCCGCGATGCGGAATCCCCGAGGCCGGGTCGCCAAACGGGCCGAACAGCCGGCCGTCGGTGGCCAGCATCAACGGGTTGTTGTGCGTGCCGTCCAGTGATTCGGCCGCGTGGCAAAAGAAGCAGGTGACCCCTTTTTTGGCCTGCGGCAGCTCGCCGAGGTTGAGACCATCCTTGGTCAATCCCTGCTGCACGGCCAGGGGAGCGTGACAGCGCACGCAAAATGGGCCCAGCGCGCCATTTGTCTCGCGCTGCGCGCGCCGATTCATCGCCAGAAAAATCGGATCGTCCGAGGCGTACGCGTGCATGCTGCCCGACCACTCGTCATAGTGCGTGCTGTGGCAGCTCTTGCAGACTTCGGGATCCCGGAGCGCGGTCGCGTCCAGCATCGCCGGGGCTTCGCGCTCGCACCCGGATGCAGCGGCCAGCAGACAACAGGCGCTCACGATAGCTCGTGCCCAACCTCCGACCATCGCTGCTGCGATTATGACTCAGCGGCCGGCATATGTCAGAATCTCGTTAGCGACCATGTCGAGACCTGCCGGCCTCACCCCTGCGACGACATTGGCGGCCTGCCTGGGCGTCGCGTCGATTCTGTCGATTTTGGGTCTGGGCTGCGGCGGCGGCGAGGCCCCAGTCGCCAACTGCCCCAGCGATCTCCCCGCCAGTTGCCCATCGCCGGCTCCCGGGTTTAGCGCCGACGCCTTTCCCGCCATCCAGTCGCGCTGCACCGCATGTCACAGCCCGACGGGCATCGAGGCCAATCGCCCTTACACTAATTACCAGCAGATCTTCAGCCAGCGCGCCGCCATCTTGCACCAGCTTTATGCGTGCAGGATGCCGCCGGCCACCGCGCCGCAACCGACCGCGGAGGAGCGTCAGGCCTTGCTGGCGTGGCTGGTGTGCGGCGCGCCGAACGATTGACGGCGGCAGGGTCGCGCTCAGGTTCGCGGCGGGTACTTCTTCAGTTTCAGCTGCAGCGTCCGGCGCGTGATCCCCAACCGCCGCGACGCCTCCGAGACGTTGCCGCCGCAGTCGCCCAGCACGCGGCTGATGTGTTCCCATTCCGCGCGGGCCAGGCTGGGAGTGGCCTCTGAGGTCACGGCGGGTGCGGCCTCATCTGCGTGTTCCAGGCGGTGCAGCGTCGCGACGATCTCGTCGGCGTCAACCGGCTTGCTGAGATAGTGGCAGGCTCCTTTGTGCAACGCCTCCACCGCGGAGGCGATGCTGCCGTATCCGGTCAACACGACGATCTTGGCGTCCGGCGCCAGCGCCGACAGCGCCTCGACCACCTCCATACCCGACGGTCCCGGCATTCGCATGTCGACGATCGCGAAGTCAGGTCGCCGCCGTGTCGCGCTCGCGATCGCGTCGTCATATCCCGCAGCGGTGGTGACGTCGTAGCCACGCGCGCGCAGCGCCCGCGCCAGTCGCTCGCGAAAGATCTCGTCGTCGTCGACGAGGAGGACCTCCTCGTTCACGCGACCGGGCTCCCGCCTTCAATCACGCCGGCCGGCAACCGCAAGACCGCCGATGTTCCCCTGCCTATCTGAGAATCGAACACCAGCTCGCCGCCCAGACGTTCCACGACCGCCCGCGCCAGGAAGACCCCCAGCCCCATGCCCTCACCGGCCGCCTTGGTGGTGAAAAATGGTTCCCCGATGCGCCCCATCACCTCGGGCGCGATGCCCTTGCCACGATCCCTGACCTCGAAGTGCAAGCAACCGGCACGACGAAAGACCCTGACCGCGATCTCGTCCCCCTCGCGCGAGACGTCCTGCGCGTTCTTGAGCACGCCGGCAAGGGCCTGCGCCAGCGCCCGAAACGGAACCCGCACCCGGACCGATTCCAGGCCGGCCTCGACCTGCGAACGAACAATGACCCCGTTCGGAAGACCGGCCGTGGAGGCGCTGACGATGTCGTTCAGCGACGTGGCCACGAAGGTCTCGCCGAGGGTCTCTCCCGCGTCGACACACATCCTTTCGAGAATGGCGCGACAACGATCGATCTGCCCGCGCACGAGACGAATGTCGTCGGCCATGTCGGCCCCCGGCACGGAAGACTGCATCGCGCGCTCCAGCTCCTTGACCACCACGGCGATGGTCGAAAGCGGCGTCGACAGCTCGTGGGCGGCGCCCGCGGCCAGGGTGGCCAGCGACGCCAGCCGTTCCTGGCGCGCGGCCGCCTGGCGCGATTCGGCCAGCTCCGCGTCGCGCGCCTCCAGGGCCCGCCGAACGCGCAAAAGAAAATGAACAATGAACCCGGCGGCGACACCGAACGCGACCCACATGCCGCGCAGGTGCCAGTCCATGTGCTCGGCGTGGCCGCTCCCCATCGGCAGGTCGTCGTGCCAGGCAAACAACACGGCGGAACAGAGCAGCGACAGCATCACCAGCGCCCAGGTCCACAGCGCCCGCAGCGTGATGGCCGCCAGCGCGATCGGCACCAGGTAAAGGAAGCTGAACGGGTTCAGCGGGCCACCGGTGAAGTACAGCAGTCCGGTGAAGATCACGACGTCCAGCGCCATCACCGCCGCCAGCCACCATTCCTCGGGCGCGCGCCGACGTGTCACGGCGACGCACAACACATTGACGACCAGCGCCGTCGCGACCAGCAGCAGCAGGGGCGGCAGTGGAATGGGCAGGCCCATCCCGTAGCGAACGCCGAGGATGGTCGCCAGCTGGCCGGCGCTGGTCGCCCAGCGAAGCCGGATTAACCAGTTGAAGTTGATCTGGTTCGGATGTGCCGGCGACAAACCCATGAGACGCCGCCTATCATAGCGCGGGCTCCATCGCGAGGCTTGACCAGCGCCGGGCGCCCACGAATCGACCCCGATCAGCGATATCGGGCCAGGCCGCTCACGGGGACGACCGACCGCGTCCCGTCCACGACGACCTCCGCTTCGATCACGTCGCCGTCGCTGTAATCGGAGCCGCCGAGGTTGAGGGCGTACTCCTGTGTGACATGGTCCGTGAGCTCGTTGACGGTGACCGCGGTCTTCACGCGACGTCCGTCGGCCAGCGTGAGAACGGCGTAGCGCGTGGCCGTGATCGCCGCCGCGCCGTCAACCAGATCGCCCGAGACGACCGTCCACAGCGGTTTCTCCCCGGGGTCGACGAACCCCTGCAGCGAACGCGACGTCATGTCCTGCAACGACCACACACCGGTGTTGAAGGCGGTGACAATCCGCACCCGCTCTTCAAAAGCGCGCCACACATAGTCGCTGATCCACCTGCCGCCGCCCTGCGGACGACAATATGACATGAGATCGCGCCACAGCGTCCGGCTCTTGAACGCCCTGTTGGTCAGGCTGTAGCCGTTCACTCCGGCGTCGCCGGGAGGCATCATGTAGGGGTACATGCTGTCAGGCCCCGCGGCGCCACAACCCGGCGTGTGAGCCCGACCATGGTTGTGGCCCAGCTCGTGCGCGGTGCTGTTCGTGCTTCCATCGACGTTCATGTTGGACAGGATGGTCATCGCGACCCGGCGCGAGCCGTCAGCCGCCGTGGCGCCTGCCCGGTTGCCGACGCCGAGAAAACCGAGGTTGGCCTGGACGAACAGGTGGTAGTACTCCCACGGTTTGGCGCCATCCATCTCGCGCGCCTGCGTCAGCGCGGTGAATCCTTTGGCGCTGGAGAACGTTCCCGTGTACGTGATCGGGGCGCGGACGCGGACGTTCACCTTCTGCACCGGGTACAGATCCCACACGTCATTCTCGACCTTCTTCAGGCGGTCGGGCGTGACGATGAGGCTGGCGCTGCCCGGCACGGCGACGACCCACATCTCCATCCGCCCCGCCTTCACGCCCAGATCCGCCGTTGCCGTCGCGGGGAAACGTGGGGGCATGGCCGGCTCGGCGCCCACCGCCGCCCCCATCTCGTAGATCGACGCCACGGCCGTGCTGCCCGGTTTCACGTTCTCGGCCGGGACCAGGAAGTTGAACGTGCTGTCCAGCCGATCCACCGCCGACGCGGCGCTGATCATCTTTGCGTCTTCGATCTCGAACTTGGTGTTGTCGGTGTACGTCACCGTGAGAACGCCGCGAAGCGCCCGCGCGGTGAACCCGGCATCGGTCGCCACGTGGACGCGCGCGAAGAACGGCCGCCCCTCCACCACCGGAGCGTTGCGCATCGTCACGGGGATTGCGGCGCCGGCGTCGCCCACCTTGATGAAGGGCCCCTGCGCGAGCTCCACCAACCCGACGCGCAGATTGCGCGCCCAGGGACCGGCGGGTCCTGCCGGCATGTTTGGCATCGCGGGCGCGTCGCTTTTGACTTCGGGTGCCGGCGCATCCGCAGGCGGCAGCGCCCTGTCGGCGGTCGGACCCACGTCCATCGGCGCTGAGCCTGAATCGTCGGCGCTCGGTGAGCCGTCGACCACCGGCGGATTTCCGGGCACGTCGGCAGCCGCATCGGCGCCTGACGCGCCGCCTTTGCCGGGGGCCGCCGGCGGCCCGCCAATCTGGGCACCGACGCCGCAAGATGCTCCCGCCGCTACCGCCGCAACCAGGATCAACCGTATGGACGCTGTGGACATCATGGTTCCTCCGAACGAGTGCCGGGGAGAGGGCAAACGCTGTACCAGTTGCAGGAGGCTGCTTTTCAGCGACTCACGCACCCGCCCTGCACCGACGTGCGATGCGCGAGGCGACAGCATGCGACCCACCAGATCGCATCTGGCTGACCTGGGACCATGTCCTGCGGCTGGACGTTCAGCCGTACTAAGCGACCGGGTTCACCAGAAGGCGCCGGCGAGTCCCAGCTCCAGACCGCCGCCAAGGACAGGGCTGCGATAGATGGTCGAGCGCGGAGCCGTAAACACGAACGTGTCGCGCACGATCGGAGAGAAGGCGGTCAGCTCAAGCGAAACCCAGACCGCCCGTGTCACCGCCGCCAGGGCGCGGGCCGAGAGTACCGGCGCGACCCATGGCCGCGTCGCGGTACGCGGTCGATCGATGTTGCCGGTTCCCTGCAAGGCGCCGCCCTCGATCCCGGCGCAGGGTGACACGACGATCGGCTCGGCAGCCAGGATGCCACCAAACCAGCAGCCCTCAAGGCGCCCGAGGTACGCGCGCAGGTCTGCGGATCCCGACATCAGATTGATCGTGGGAGGCGCCGCTGTCGTCGCGGAGAAAACCATACTGAGCGCGGCGTGGAGTTTGGGGCCCCAAACCCGTTCGCCGAACACGCTCAACCCCACGGCCGGACCAGAGCCGAGCGCGGACATCCCGCGTCCCGACGCCCCCACGAACCAGGGCGGACGGAGACCCGGGACGTCATCGGCCGGGCGGCCAGCGGCGACCGTGCCCGCAGGCGGATTCTCGGGCGCGGCATCGACGTTCGGGTTGAGGGCGAGAGCCGCGACCAGCGCGAGAGACTGCGTGACCGCGCGGCAGTCCTGTCCGCTGACCGACTGCGAAAGGGCCGGACGTCCAGTCGACCCTTCGATGGTCAGCGTGCCCTTGAAACGATGGCCATCCGCAGAACGGGGTGCGACGTCGATCGACAGTCTCCGTTCGGCACCCGCGTCCTTCACACGCAGGCCCCGACTCCCGAGCTGCTCAACAACCAGGTCCCGAGAGGGACACCCCTCGGGCGCCTGGTAGGTCAAACTGACGTCCACCTCGCGTCCCGAGGCACCGGCCGCGCCAGCGCTGCGAACGGTGACCAGTGCCGTGACGCCGATC
>DASRQT010000055.1:0-23366 GCA_035696485.1 Polyangia bacterium
CGCTGCTGGGGATGCCATCCAGCGCGCCGTGTTTTCCCTTCTCGGCCTTTTCGGTGGCCTTGAGCTTGGCCCAGTTGGCCAATACCGCCTCCGCGTCCTTGGCCACCGCCTCTCCGAACACGTGAGGGTGCCGTCGCACCAATTTGGTGACGATGCCCCTGGCGACGTCGTCAATGCCAAACGCCCCCTCGCCATACCGCAGCTCCGACTGGAAGATGATCTGCAACAGCAGATCACCCAGCTCCTCGCGGTGGTCGTCGACCGAGCCGGTGGCCAGCGCATCAACCACCTCGTACGTCTCTTCCACAAGGTATGGGACCAGCGTCGCCAGGGTCTGCTCGCGATCCCAGGGGCATCCGCCCGGTGCCAGCAGGCGCTGCATAAGGCCCACCAGCTTCGTCACCTCGGCGCCGGTCTGCTTGCCGGGAAGCGGGGTCAGGTCGGGTTCGGGGCCCGTCGGTGTCGCCATGACGCCGGGCAGTCTACACGTTGAATCAGCGGTTCCCGCGTGCTATCTCAGACCCGCGTTGAGTCAACCAACCAGTAGCGCCGGTGAAACCGCGGTCGCCAGTGCCGCCACCGGGGCGGCCGGCCCTGCCGCCGGCAGCGTCACCGAACGTCTGAGCCTGGACGACAACCGCGTCGCGCTGTCCCTGTACGGCGAGCGCAACGGCAACCTCAAGCTCATCGAGCGCGAGACCGGGACACAGCTTCACAGCCGCGGCAACGACCTCACCATCGTCGGTCCCGCCGACGGCGTCGATGTCGCGCGGCGGCTGATCGAGCAGCTCTACGGGCTGGCGCGCAGCGGCACGCCCATCAGCCCGGAGGACATCGGGCGCGCCGCCATCGCGCTGCGGGCCGATGCCGACGTGAACCTGCGCGACGTCTTCACCGACACCATCCTGATCGCCGGGCGCGCCCGCCCGATTGCGCCCAAGGGGTTGGCGCAGAAGCGCTATGTCGATGCCATTCGCAACTTCGACATCGTGTTCGGCGTCGGTCCGGCCGGCACCGGTAAGACCTACCTGGCCATGGCGCTGGCGGTGCGCGCGCTGATGGAGAAACAGGTCAAGCGCATCATCCTGACCCGCCCGGCGGTGGAGGCGGGCGAGCGGCTGGGATTTTTGCCCGGCAGCATGGAGGAGAAGGTCTCGCCGTATCTGCGCCCGCTCTACGACGCGCTCCACGACATGATGGATTTCGAGAAGGCCGACCAGCTCTTGGCGCGGGGGCTGATCGAGGTGGCGCCGATCGCGTTCATGCGCGGCCGCACGCTGAACGACGCGTTCGTGATCCTGGACGAGGCGCAGAACACCACCAGCGAGCAGATGAAGATGTTCCTGACCCGGCTGGGGTTCGAATCCAAGGCGGTCATCACCGGCGACGTCACGCAGATCGACCTGCCCGAGAACCGCCGCTCCGGGCTCAGCGAGGCGGTGTCGTTGCTGTCGGGGATCGAGGGCATCGCCTTCCGCTATTTCACCGAGGTCGACGTGGTTCGCCACCCGCTGGTGCAACAGATCATCCGCGCGTATGACGGCAAACCGCCTACCCCTATGAAATAGGGGGCGTTGCGATATTGTGGAGGTGGTGGACGCCTCCGATGACCTGCGCAGCATCGCTGACCGGTTCCGCTATGAGGTCGGCGAGCTGGTGGCGACCTCGCGTGCGCTGTCGGGTGAACGCGACATCCGCAAGCTGCTGGCGTTGATCCTGGAGAAGTGCCGGCAGGTGACCGGCGCCGACGCGGGCAGCGTCTATGTCCTGGAGGGGGAGGGGGCGCCCGCCGACAAACGGCTGCATTTCATGCTGTCGCAGAACGATTCTCTGAAGATTGACTTCAAGGAGTTCACGCTGGGCGTGGACGGCAAGTCGATCGTCGGCAAGGCGGTCCTGGACGCGCGTCCCATAAACATCCCCGACCTGGGACGGCTATCCGAGCCCGGCGGGAACCCGTGGGGCTTCCAGCACAACCGCAGCTTCGACGAGAAGACCGGGTACAGGGCGCAGTCGATGCTGACCGTCCCGATGCTGTCGGCCGAGACCGAGGTCATCGGCGTCATCCAGCTCATCAACCGCAAGCGGCAGACCGGCAGGCGGCTGCTGGATCCGGCCGACTTCGCGCGCGAGGTGATCCCGTTCGACGACTGGTCCGAAGAGCTGGCGCTGGCGCTGGCCTCGCAGGCGGGGATCTCGCTGGAGAACGCGTTCCTCTATGTCGAGATCAAGAACCTGTTCGAAGGTTTCGTGGACGCCAGCGTCACCGCCATCGAGTCGCGCGATCCGACCACGTCCGGCCATTCGCGGCGGGTGGCGACGCTGTCGGTCGCGCTGGCCGAGAAGGTGGACGCCATGGCCGACGGTCCGCTGCGACTGGTGCGGTTCTCCCCGTCGGCGCTCAAGCAGATCGAATACGCCGGGATGTTGCACGACTTCGGCAAGGTCGGTGTCCGCGAGAAGGTGCTGATCAAGGCCAAGAAGCTGTACGAGGAGGACCGCAAATCGATCAAGCTGCGTCTCGAGTACATCCGCAAGCTGATCGAGCTTGAACTGGCCGAGCGCAAGTTGCGGCTGGCCATGGAGCTGCCGCGCGCCGAGCTGGGGGAGCGTTTCACCGTGCTGGACGCCGAGCTCGCCGGCCGCGCCGCCGAGCTGGACGAGCACTGGGCGGCCATCAATCGAGCCAACGAGCCGACCGTGATGGAGGAGGGCGGCCTCGAACGCCTGATCCAGATCGCGCAGCTGCAATACATGTCCCCGTCAGGCGACCTTCGGCCGTACCTGGAGCCGGAGGAGGTCTCCGCGCTGCAGATCCGCCGCGGCAGCCTGACCGAAGCCGAGCGCATCGAGATCCAGAGCCACGTCGTCCACACCTTCAACTTCCTGAACAAGATTCCGTGGGGCCGCGAGCTGGCGGCGATCCCCAACATCGCCGGGCGCCACCACGAGTACCTGACCGGCGACGGGTACCCGCGCCGACTGGCGGCCGCAGACATCCCGATCGAGACCCGCATGATGACCATCGCCGACATCTTCGACGCGCTGACCGCCTCCGACCGCCCCTACAAGAAGGCGGTTCCCGTCGACCAGGCCTTGCGGATCCTGGAAGGGGAGGTCGCAGTCGGGCACTGTGATCGGGATCTCATGCAGGTCTTCGTCGAGGCCGAGGTCTACAAGAAGGTCCTCTGAGCGTGCCGGTGACGACGCTGGTCCACGGGCGGGCGATCGGCGCCGTGGATGTCACAGAACGCCGGGCCGTCGCGGCGCGGTTGCGGGCCGCCCTGCGCGCGCTGGATCGCGCCCGTGCCACCGTGACGCTGGTGCTGACCGACGACCAGGAGATCCGCACCTTGAATCGGACCTATCGAAAGCACGACCGCGCCACCGACGTCCTGAGCTTTCACCTGCAGGCGCTGGCAGACGAGCGCGATCCGGCGGGGCGCGACGTCAATCTGGGCGACATCGTGATCTCGGTCGAGACTGCCCGCCGCCGGGCCGCGGGGCGGCGTCTCGGCCGCGAGCTGGAGCGCCTGGCCATCCATGGCCTTTGTCACCTGTTCGGCCACGACCATCACCGGCCGGGGCCGGCGCGTGTCATGTACAGCCTGGAGCGGCGCCTGATGCGGGCGCCGGCGGCAACCCGAACAAAACCATGATCACCTTCAAGTCCCCGATCGAACCCGCGATCATCGTCCACGGCGGCGCCGGCGATCGCCCGCCCGACGGCCCGGAGGCCGAGGCCGCGCGCCGTGGCTGCGAGGAGGCCGTCGCCGTCGGGCTGACGGTGCTGTCGGCCGGCGGGTCGGCGCTCGACGCCGTGCAGGCGGCGGTGCGCCAGCTGGAGGATGATCCGCAGTTCAACGCCGGTGTGGGATCGTGCCTGACGCGCGAAGGGACGGTCGAGATGGACGCCGCGATCATGTGCGGTGAGGGGCTGCGCATCGGGGCCGTGGCCGCGGTGGCGGGGGTTCGAAATCCCATCTTGCTGGCGCGGCGAGTACTGGACGCCGGCAAACACGCGATGCTGGTCGGCGGCGGTGCGGTGGCCTTCGCGCGCGAAGTCGGCGTCGACCTGGTGCCGCCCGACTTTCACATCACCGACAAGGCCCGGCAGCAGCTGGCCGTCGAGCTCGCGCGCCGTCAGCTCGCGGCGGCTGCTGGCAGTCCCGGTTCGGGGACGGTCGGCGCCGTCGCGCTGGACGGTTTCGGCCACGTCGCCTCCGCCACGTCGACCGGAGGCATGACCGGCAAGCGAGTCGGCCGGGTCGGCGACTCTCCCATCTTCGGAGCCGGCACCTACGCCGATGACGAGGCCGGCGCCGCCTCCGCCACCGGGCACGGCGAGCGCATCATGCAGGTGCTCTTGACCAAGACCGCCGTCGATCACCTGCGCGCCGGCGCGTCCGCCGCCCAGGCCGCCGCCGCCGCGATCGCAACCATGTTCACTCGTACCGGTGGCATCGGCGGCATCATCCTGATCGACCGCCAGGGCCGTCTCGGCCAGGCCTGGAACAGCCGCTCGATGGCCTGGGCCGCGTCGATCTGAGCGGCCGGTCGAGGTAGGATACGCGACCATGAGCGATCTCGCGGACACGGTCAGCGAAGCCATTGAGCGCGCGCCACATTCGAACGGTGGTAGGGGCCTCAACTTGAACACCATGGTCGCGATCAGCGCCGCCATCACCGCCACCTTCATCGCGGTGTGCAACGTCAAGGACGGCAACATTGTCCAGGCGATGCAGCAGGCACAGGCCAACACCGTGGACGCCTGGGCGACCTACCAGGCCAAGGGCACCAAGCTCAACATCTCGGAGTCGGCGCTGGACACGTTGCGCTTGCAGCAGAAGCTGACGCCGCCGGCGACCGACGAGGCGCGGGCGCTGGTGGCGCGTGCGCTAGCCGACTACGAGCAGAAGGTCAAGCACTACGAAGCGGACAAGGTAGAGCTCAAGCGCGCCGCCGAGGGCTTCCAGCAGGAATACGATCGTCTCAATATCCACGATGACCAGTTCGACATGGCCGAAGCGTCCACGTCGATCGCCCTCGCGCTGTTCGCGGTGACCGCTCTTACGCAGAAGAAACGACTGATGATCGTCGCCCTGGCCTTCGCGGGCGTCGGCATCGTGCTGGGAACCGCGGGATTCCTGGGCCTGGGACTACACCCCAGCTTTCTCGCGCGCCTGCTCGGCTGATTGCCGACCTCCTGTTAATTGAAACTCTGCTGTTGCCCGACCCGCCGGCCATGGGCTTGCAGGCATAATCAACCATCATGCGAATCAATACGCTCCTGGTGCTGGGGATGGTGTCTTTGGTGGCTGGCTGTGGTGGCGGCGGTCAGAAACCCGGCGTCGTGCCGGATGCCGGTGCGGTTCCTGACACCGCGGCTGACACCCCGGCCGCGAATGATTCCGGTCCGATAACTCCCGACGCCGGCGGCATGATCACAATGTCAGGCGCCAGCGTTACTGTCCCTCCCGGGGCGGTGGCCGAGCCCACCTCCATTGCCGTCACCGAGACCGTCGCGGGGATGCCAACGCTTCCAACGGTCATCGCCAAAGCGGGTGCCGTGTTTGCGCTGACACCGCACGGGACCGAGTTTAAGGTTCCGGTTGCGATAAAGATTCCGGTCGATGGGAATCTCGCCGCCCGGGCCTCCGACCCGTCCCGAATCCATCTTTACACCGCCGACCCCGGAGGAGCCTGGACGATTGTTCCCGGTGCACGTGCCGTCGGTTCAAACTTCGAGGCCGAAGTCAGTCATTTCTCATTCTTCGTGGTCGGATTCGAGATCGTTGAGCAGACGTTCCCGGTGGGAGCGGGGCGGGCACTGGACATCCTGTTCATGGTCGACAACTCGCAGTCGATGATGCCGTTGCAATCGCAGCTGATCCAAAACTTTCCCTCCTTCATGCAGACGCTGAAGAATTTGCCGGATGGTTTGCCCAGCATTCACGTTGGGGTCGTGTCGTCCAGTCTGGGCGCCGCGCAGGAAGCCGGGGTCTCCAGTTGCCCGGTCGGCGGCGATCACGGCCTGCTGCAATCGGCGCCCCGGAGGCCGGGTTGTTCCGGCCCCCGTGACGCGTTCATCAGCGCGACCGAGCGCGAGGCCACAAAAAACTATGACGGAACCATCGAGGACACCTTCGCCTGCATCGCCGCGCTGGGTGACCAGGGATGCGGTTTCGAACATCAGCTGGAGTCCGCCGCCGTGGCGCTGGGCTATGCCGGTTCCATTCCAGCAGGAAATGCCGGCTTCCTGCGGCCGGAGGCCTACCTGGCGGTGGTCTTCATCACGAACGAGGATGACTGTTCTGCGCCTCCCGATGGCAAGATCTTTGACCCCAGTAGCCGCCTGGTCAGCGACCCCTTGGGTCCGCTCTCCTCGTATCGGTGCAACGAATACGGTCACCTCTGTGGTGGAAACAAGCCCCCGCGATCAATGGCGGCCGCCCTGTCCGACTGCCATTCTGCCGAGGACGGCCTCCTGATCCGCGTCTCCGAGTTGGCGGCCTTCTTCAAGTCGCTGAAGCCGGATCCGACGTTGATCTTCATGTCGGCGATCGCGGGGCCGTTGACACCTTACGGCGTCCAGCTGCTTCCGTCACAGGGCCCGGGCGGCATCATGGAGGATCAGCCCGCGATCGTGCATTCGTGCATGACCACCACGGGCACCTACGCCGATCCGCCGATCCGGCTGGCCGAGTTCATCGCGAAATTCGGCGACAACGGGACCATGGACAGCATCTGCGCCGACTCATTCGCGCCGGCGCTGACCCGCATCGGAGCCGCCCTCGGTCGCAAGATGGGGCCACTGTGTTTGCAGGCGGCCGTGATCGACAAATCCGCCTCCCCGGCAACTCTAGCCTCCCGCTGCGCGGTCGTCGAACGCGTACCAGCCGGCGGAGGCATGACCACGGAGACCGCACTGCGCGGCTGTGATCCAGCGATGCCCCAGGCGGGGCCGCAACCGTGCTGGTCCCTGGTTACCAACGCCCAGTGTGCGGACTCGGTCGAAATGGTGATCAACCGAACCGGCGCCGCCCCGGCCGGCGCGGTCATCGCCGTGCGCTGCCTGTAAAATTTATCGGTAGCGCGACGCCAATGTCGGCGTGGTGGCAACGGCCATCACGGCGCGTTGGGCCTCGTCGATCCGCTGCAACGCCGAGGCGTCCTCGAGAGCGGGCACGCACACCACCTCGCCCCTGGCCAGTGCGGCCAGTGACGCGCGCGCGACGTCGTCGGGGTTCATGCGGGGCGGCATCTTGCTGGTGTCGAACCCCTGCACCTCGTGAAACTCCGTCTTCACGATTCCGGGCAAGCACACCTGCACGCGCACCTTGGTCGATGCCAGTTCGGTGGCCAGAATCTGCGTGAACGTCAGCAGGAAGGCCTTCGCCCCCGCGTACACGGCGCGCTGGGGCATGAAGTTACCGGCGGGCGCCGAGCCGGACAGCGCCAGCAGTGAAGCGACGTTCACGACTCCGCCGCGGTCGCGCTGGATCATCCCGGGCAGCGCGGCGCGCGTGACCTGAACCACCGCGCGAATGTGCACGGACAGCAGCTCGTCAGCGACCCTGGGATCGAGGTCGACGAAGCGACGGTAGCCGCCGAAGCCGGCGTTGTTGACGATCAGATCCACCGGCGCCGCGGCCGCGCGGGCGGCGACCGCATCGACCCCGGCCACAGTCGCGAGATCGGCGACCATCACTTGAACGTCGGCCTTGTGCTCGGCATTCAGCCGCTGGGCCAGTGCTTCCAGTCGATCGCGGCGACGGGCGACGACGATCAGGTCGTGACCGGCCCGGGCAAGCTCGGCAGCGAACGATTGGCCGATGCCGGCGGAGGCGCCGGTGACGAGGGCGATGGGGCGCGACATGTGGGGAGAGTACTCCTTTGCCGGCCCGCGGTGGCCCCTCGGCCCTGTCGGCACTGCCTGCTGCGCGAACCCCTGTCGTCCTTACTAGGAACCGATGCGAAAACTGCGTCATATGCTGGCTATCGCCGCGATGTGGTCAGGCGGGTGTACCGCATCAATCGATCCCGGGGTCAGCGATGCGGGCGGTCACGGGGGCGCCGCCGGGTCGACGCCCGACAGCATGGCTCCGCAGTCGGGCATGGAGACGGCCTCCGTTGAAATGCCTCCCAACAGCGCCGCGGACGCCAACGACGACCCCGGGGACGATGCCCCCGACGCCGGGCCGGCGGATGTCGTGCTGTCGGCCTGTCGCGCTGCCGGAACCGAGCTCTGTGAAGATTTCGAAAGCGGTGCCCTCGATCCCAAGGTCTGGGGGAAGCACACCACGACAGGCGCGACGATCACCGTCGACCAGATGCAAGCCCACGGGGGAAAGTTCGCCTTGCATGTCAAGCTGGCTCCCGGCCAATCGAACGTCGCCCAGATAACCGATGCCGTGACCTTTCCGGCCAAGAACAACACCTTCTACACGCGCGCCTTCATCTACCTCAGCCCCGACCTGCCCTTCGACAACAGCGGCGGGTTCCACATGGCCTACCTGCTGGCCACCGGGAACAACGACCTCGGTTTTGTCGAGGCCGGCCTGGCCTCCGCCGGCAACAAAGAATATCTCGGCTACTCCGAATACTACGGCGCCGGCCCGGGCGTTCACGCTCACGGCCCGACCTTCACCGAATTCGGCCCGCGTTCGCCGACGCACGTGGTCCCGATGAAATGGCTGTGCATGGAACTCATGCAGGGAGGCAACGCGACCACCACCATGCGTCGCGTGTGGGTCGACGACAAGGAACTGCCGGAGCAGGTCAGCAACTACACGGGCCGCAAACCTCCCCAGTTCGATCTGATGTCAATCGGCGTCCTGCAATACCACCCGACGCCGATCCTGTCGGACGTCTGGATCGACGACATCCGGGTCAGCAGCAACCGCATCGGCTGCGCGGAACCTCCGTTGCCGCCATAGCACGGGCATGACCCGAACCTCAGCGCTGCTTGCCGCGCTGGATGGAGAGTTCGTACGCTTCCTTCAGAAGGGGCGCGATCTTCTTGAACTCCTGAGGGCCGGGTCGCGCGCGGCCGGGCACGCGCGTTACTCCTTGCAGCAGAGGACGCCGCCCAAGGCGGAGCCCGGTTTTGTGACGATGGAGATCTCACTGAGGTTGTTGTTGCCGCCGTTGCACTGCCAGGGCGGATTGGCGGCGCAGTGATCGTCGTGCAGGGTAGCGTTCAGGGGCGCGCAACCAGGCGACGCCGCCAGGGCGAAGTTGCCGCAGCCGTGAACCAGGTTGTCGCCGTTACCGCCGGACCCGGGATTACCGTTGCCGGCGCAGCTGTCGTCACCGGGTTGGCGCGTGGCGTAGAAGACCTTGCGGCCGCTCGCGGGAACAACAGCGTCGGCACACGCGCCGCCCTTGTTCGTCACCTCGGCGGCGGACTCGCAGACGTGCCAACCGGCCGCGCACAGGTCAGCGGCGGAACAGCCTTGGCCGTCGGGCTGCGCGCCCTGGTTGCCGCCACCGCGCGCGCACGCGGGGGTGCGGGCGGCGACCGAGATCAACCCCGGCACCTGCCAGCCACCTTCACAGGCGGCGATGGCCGGGTATTTGGCGAGCTCAATCAGTCCTTCGCGCGTGCCGTCGGCGCAGCCCAACACCACGGCGGGCGGGCCTACCTCGACCGCGTCGGCCTCGGCGACGTTGGTTCCATCGGCGGTGGCATCCAATGTTGCCGGCGGGTCGGCGGCTCCTGCGTCGCCACTGCCCTCGCTGTCACTGCTGCCCTCGCTGTCGCTGCTGTCCTCGCTGTCGCTGTCCGCGCTGTCCGAGGTGACCTGGGGGGCGCCCGCATCACCGACGTCCAGAACTGGCAAGTCATCGCTGACGTCGGTGGGGCCCCGCGTCGGCGGCCCGACGTCGTAGTTCAGGCCGGAGAGATCCGTGCTGCACGCGGCAAAGGCGCACGACATCAGCCACAGACAGGCGGCCTGCTTGACTCCCTTGATCGACGACATCATCGACAAACCTATCGTGCGGCCCCCAGACTGCCAATCGCTGTCGTCAAGAATGGCGCTATCGGATGGAAAGCAGCTCGATATCGAAGACCAGCGGGCCGATTGGCGCTCCCGGCCGTGACGGGGTGTCGCCATAGGCCAGCGCACTCGGGATCCAGAAGCGCGCCTTGTCGCCGACCACCATCAATTGCACGCCCTCGGTCCATCCTTTGATCACACCGTTCAATGGGAAACTGGCCGGCTTGCCACGGCTCACCGAGCTGTCGAACAACATTCCATCAGGCGTCCATCCGCTGTAATGAACCTCGACGGTACTCGTCGCCTTCGGGCGGTCCTTGCCCTTTCCGCGTTCAAGAAATCTGTAGACCAGGCCGGACGGAGTCCGTTTGGCATCCGCCGGAGGCGCGGCGACATCCTCCGGCACCGGGATGGGATCGGGCATCTTCACGAAATCAACCAGCTCGACATCATACACCGAAGGCCCGGCTGGTCCGCGGCGCTTCGGCTGACCCGAGGTGGCGAGGGCGGCCGGGATCCACATCCGGTGTTTATCCCCCCTTGCCATCAGGCGCAACCCTTCGGACAGGCCCTTGATGAGGTCGTCCATCGAGAACGACCGAGGCTCGCCGTCGGGGATGGAGCTGGCGATGACCTCGCCTTCCGGCGTCCAGCCAGTGATGTTGAGGATCACTTTGTCGTGGGGACCAGGGTGCGTGGCTCCCTTTCCTTTCGACAGGACCTTCCAGGCCAATCCGCTCGGCGCCCTGGCTGCCTGGGGAGGCGCCTCCGCGACGTCGGGGGGCGCCGCCGGCGCGACCGGACGTGCGCTCCCCAACGGCTGGATCGGTTGCGACACCGCCACAGGACCGACCAGCAGAGCGGCGAGAACCGTCGTCACAAGGAAGACCGTCGGAGGGTACGACCACATTCCTGCCACATATCACAAGGAATTCATGATTCGAAGCGCGACTGATCTGGGCGGGCGTGATCGACAGCGCCGTCCCAATTGGTTACTTTCGCGGAGGCCAATGAAGCTCTACGGTTTTCCTCCGACACGCACCATCCGTGCCCTGTGGATGCTGCAGGAGTTGGACCTCGACTTCGAGTACGTCCAGGTGGACCCCACGAAGGGTGAGCACCGCCGGCCGGAGTTCCTGGCCATGAATCCCGCCGGCAAGGTCCCCGTCCTCGTCGATGACGACCTCGTGCTGACCGAATCGGTCGCGATCGTGCTGTACCTCGCGGAGAAGTATCCGCAGCAGGGGTTCCTACCCGCCGACCTGCGAGCCCGTGCGGAGGTGAATCGCTGGCTGTTCTTCACGGTGACGGAGCTCGAGCAACCGATCTGGCGCATCGCGCGCCACACGCACCAATATCCGATCGAGAAGCGGCTGGCCGCCGAGATCCCCCTCGCGCGCCAGGACTTCCTCGACATGGCCGCGGTCATGGAGAAGCACCTCGAGACGCGCCCCGTGCTGGTCGGTGAGAACGTGACCGTCGCGGACTTCGTCGCCGCATACACGCTCGACATGGCGAGCATGGTGCATCTGCTCGAGGCCTTGCCGAATCTGCGTGCGTACATGGAGCGGATGTACGCACGGCCCAAGGCACCGCAGCGCATCGCACAGGCGTTCGCGAGCCTCCGCGGCTGAGGAGCCGGCGTCCGCCGCGCGAGAAGGGTGTGGGGTCAGACTACGCCTTGCGTACCGGGTAGCGCAGGTGTGTAACGCCGACGCCCGAGATCACCGTCGGGTTGCCAAGGACGACTGGCGTGCCGGCGAGGTGGTCGAAGAGTCGAACTCCGGAGCCAAGAAGAACCGCCGCGATGTCGACGTGGATTTCGTCGAGGAGCCCAGCATTCAGGCATTGCTGGATGGTGTCGGCGCCGTGGACGCCAACGGACTTCCCGGCGGCGGCGGTTTTGGCTTGGTTCACGGCGCTTTCGATGCCGTCGAGCACGAAGTGTACAGTCGAGTTGGGTCGCGGCCATCCGGCGGGGACGTGGTGGGTAAGGACGAACGCCGGTCCCCAAGCGTGGTTTCCGCCCCAGCCTTGGGCGGCGTCGAACGTGCGGCGGCCGGTGAGCATGGCACCAAGTCCGGACGTGAGACCGCGAAGGTGCTCGGCGCTGGGCCCGGACACCTTGAACGTCATGGGGTCTGACCCTCCGGTGTGGATTTCGACGTCGCCCGAGCTGAAGTACCAGTCGAACACTTCGGCCACGCCATCGTTGAGGTCGGCGACGTAACCGTCGAGCGACATGGACATGATTGCGACAACCTTCGACATTGCGCGCTCCTTGGATTTTCCGAACGTCGCTGTCATCCCGGATCGTCCGCCCAACGTCCTTGGAATTCAGCGTCCGCTGCAAGTCCTTGTTGGGCAGCGGCACCGTCTATTCATCGGAAATCACGTCACTGTTTCTCCAGAATAGGTCTACCTTCTTCCAGCATTTGGCGGACTCCGTCAGCAGGAAGGGCTCAAATTCCATCGGAGTGGTTGATTCGTGGAGGTTCTCGTTCTGGAGATCCTCCAGCAGGCCGACCGTGGCCGCCTCGCGCACGAACGAATCGCCCTCCCTGTGCCAGCGCTCGACCACCGCGAATGCGCGCGAGAGGCTGTCGACATCGCGAGTGGCCAGCTTCTGGATGAGATACCTGGCCAAGCTGCCGAGTGCCAGATACAGCGGCTTGTCGTCTTCCGAGTTCCATTCGGCCAGGAACTTGTCGCATTGCGGACGAAAGGAGGGGCATGCCTCCAGCATGGAATTCATCATGTCGAGCTTCGTGATCATGGCGGGCGCCGCCTCGCTGCCCAACGTATCGGGGTTCAGCAGCGAACGCCAGCGGGACCCCGTGGGGCGACCGAGCGGCGGACCGGGACGATTGCCACCGGAGCCGCCGCGTTTGCCGCGTCTCATTTTCGTTATGGCGTCGCCGCCCGGGTCGCCTCCTCAATCAGATCCGCGACCACGCCGGGCTTGGATTCGTAGATGGCATGGCTTCCCGACGCTTCCACCACTTTGGCGCCGGCTCGTTGCGACATCGCACGCTGCGCGGGCGCTCGTACTCTTCGGGCACCAGGTAGACGCCCTTCGCCTCCGGCAGAGGATCCATGTCCACGACGGCAATCGCGCCCGTCGGGAAAACGCCTTCGAAGGCGGAACTGAATGGCGCGCCGAACGTCACGACGCCCGACACGGGCACGTCGTGCAGCGCTCGAAACCGATCTCCCTTTCTGATGTCCAACTGGTCTGTCGAACGCGTCGGCGGCATCCGTTTGTTAGGCGGCAGCTTCATTGGTTGCTCTGGCGCTCAAGGAGACAGAAGCCATGACCAAACGGATCACTGCAGAACGCAGCGGACCCATGCTCTGGGTTCTCGAAGACCTGCTCGCGCTTGGCACCAAGAGCCTCAACTCTCTCAAGGGCGGCGTGGAGATCTTCCACATGGAAGTCGAGGTGAACAGGAGTCCAATGGCGCTCAAATTTGCGCCGGTCATCGCTCTTGGGTGAAGGCTTGGAATCAGCAGGCTTTTCGAGTAGGCATAGCTCGATGTTGAGGCCGTGCAGAACGGCTACGCCGGGCACAGGCTCAGACTTCTTGGAGAAGCCGAACGCGGCGCAGTAGAAGGCAACACCCTGCACAAGGCTGGGTACGTCGATGCTGATAGAAACCGTGACGGTCATTGGTCCCTCGTCCGTCCGACGTTACCGCGTTCAGCGGCGGGGCGCAGCCCCGTCGGCTGCAACACGCGGTTCAGCAGCGATCCGCGTCTTCTCGAAGGTGGAGCTCAAAAGGATCTTTCCGCTCGGAACTCTCACGGTTTGCCTGGACGCCAAGCGAAATCCCGCATCGACCGCAAGGGCGGCCACCTCCTCCCCGTTCCGCAGGACAATCCGGCTCGACAGACCCCGGAGGCTTTCGTATCCGGTACTACTGACGGCTGCGACGCCTGGCATGGGCTCCTGCGTGATCAGCGAACAGGTACCCTCGGCAGACAACCACTGCAACACACGACGAAGCAGGGACCTTGGCTCGACGTACTCGAGGAGAAGTGCCGCGTGAATGAGATCATACCGAACCGAAGGCAGCTCCACCTCCAGAACATCGCCGGGGATCAGATGCAGCCGCGGACCGAGTGCATTCAGGCGCCTCCGAGCAATCTCCAGATAATCAGGATTGATGTCGACTCCGACGACGAGGTCGGTTATCACCGGGTCGATCTGTCCGAGGTCGCTCCCAGTCGTGCATCCGAGGACTGCGACGTTGATCGGCCGGACACGGGCGTATACACGAGAGAAGATATTGCGCAGGGCTTCCGCTTGTCCGGCGGCGTCCATGTGCGCTTCGTAGTCCTCGGCCGGAATCTGCAACCAGGGATTGTCGGGCATGCGAGTACAGTTTGAGCCTGCCGAACGATACTGCCGTTCAGCGGTGTTCGCCGACGGTCGCGTTCGAGCGTATCACGGCCGCGAGGCGCCGCGGGCACTGCCCGCGGCGTCGCGGCGCGTGGTCTCGCACACCCGGATCGCGCAGGTGCACATCGGCTGCAACGGCCGGTTCGGCGGCACGCAATCACTCACCGACGAAGGTGCCATCCGGTGCGAGGATGAAACTATCCGACAGCGGGTGGAACCAGCGCGGCCACCGACCGTCATGAACCGCGCCGAGGACGCGAACATTGACCTTGTCTCGCGGAGAATCCCACATGACCGTGATCTCGACGTTGTACTCGATGCCAGACGGAGCAACTGTCTCGAACGCATAGTTCGCGCCGACCTGCCGCGCGAGTTCAGAGTAGGACCGTGCGCGGTAGGGAGCCAACTGCTTCTCAAGTAGTCGCTTCGCTTCGAGTTCGTCCATCTCGCCGCCCCTTGTCCGCCGAACGATCTGGCGTTCTGCCGCGAGGCCTGAACGTAGCGATGGCCTCGTCGGTAGCGACGCCTTGTTAGGCCGCCCTCACTGACGCACATAGCGCAAGTGTGTGGCAGCTGGGCTATCCAGAATCGTGTCAATGCGAAACTGCGGCCCGGGCTCGCGTAGGTTCTCGAAGAGACGCCGCCCGCCGCCGAACAACACGGGTGCCAAGGCGATTTCCAGCTCGTCAACGACACCCATGGTCAGGTACTGCTGGATCACATCGGCTCCACCCGCGATACGAATATCACGACTGCCTGCGGATTTCCGAGCCAGCTCAAGGGCACCCTCCGGCCCGTCTTTGATGAAGTAAAAGGTCGTCCCACCCGGGCGCACCCAGGGGTCGCGTTTCTCATGGGTAAGAACGTATACGGGTGTGTGAAACGGGGCCTCCTCTGGCCAGGCGCGCTCGCCTTGGTCGAACATTCGCTTGCCCATAATGTTGGCACCGATGCGCTCCGTGGTGCTGCGAAGCAGGTCATTGACCGGGCCGGTCTCTCCCCCTGGTCCGAGCTTGAGGTTCTCGCGGATGTACCGTTGATTGAGGGCCCAGGCCATCAGCGCCCCCCACTTGGCGCCCCAGTTCTTGTACTCAGGCTTGTCCCAATACTCCATGGTCATTCCTTCCGGTGCCATGTAGCCATCGAGGCTAAGTCCAATGTTGACGAATACTTTGCTCATGATCTTCCTCTCGCACGTTCGAATGTCGGCCTAACGTACCTGCTTTCAGCTGCGTGGGTTGAGCGTAGCGATGCCCACGTCAGCTACAAACCGCGGTTGGGCCGCCCTTTGCTACGAGCGCTTAAAAATGTGTGCCGTAACGATCATCCAATGTGCCATCTCCGGGCCGAGTCTCTGGCGAACCAAATTGCGAACCTCCGCCTGATCCTCGATGTGCCCCGCGAACTCCTGCACCATGCGTTGCTTGCCGTCCGAGGTGCGTAAGTCGACCGCCGTGATCACAGTGGGAGCGCTTGCGAGGTCGCGATATGGGCGCTCAATGTAGAATTGACCAACCATTCGGAGTGCATCTACATTCGCGGCGACAAGGTTGGGAACGACCCCGACCCAGCCGGGAACCTCCAAGGAGCGCTCCTCTCCGTCTTCGTCGAGATACATGCCCATAGTGACACGCGTCGTTGCTTCGGAAGAAGTTGGTTCGTCCGTTTGTCGCAAGGGTCGTGACGGCCCCGTGATGTCTGCTCCCCGGCGTGCGTAGTTCCCCGGAGCGGCGGCTTCCACGAGCCTGTCAGTATCGATCGGTGCTTCTTCGTCGTGCAGAGTTGCCTTAGCCTTGGCTACAATGTCACGAATGCCGGGCTCCTTCGCGTGACTGAAGCGTTTGCTCAGCTCTTCAAAGGCGGCGCGCGATTCTTGCTTCCGTCCAAGCTCACCGAGTGCCGTCCCTTTGAGGAACGTCGCTTGCGCGACTCCCTCCTGGATGATTGTCCGCGTTGGGTCGAAGGGAGATTCTACGGGCCAGGAGTCTGCCTCTTCGCCAAAGGCCGCAATGATTTCGTCGCAGATGCGAATCGCTTCCTCCCTGCGTCCGAGTTGGGCGAGACACGCGCTCTTGCCAAACCGGGCCAGAACGAAGAAGCCCACAAACTCCGGTGCGTTGCCGAAGTTGGCAATACCCTCGTCGAACACGAGCATCGCCTCGCCGAATCGCCCAAGGAGCTGAAGCGCGGTGGACCTTGAAAAGGAGAGCAATGCGACCTGTTCTCGGACGCCGACCTCTGTTGCGTCTCTGAATCGACCAAGGGACTCTTCGAGAATGTGAAGTGCCTCTTCACATCGCCCGAGCGTTGTAAGAGCTCCGCATTTTACCAAGAGCGTCTTCACGAGAGTTTCGCGGATCTCAGGATCGGCCGCATCCCCGAAACGCGCGAGAAGCTCGTCGCAGGCAGTGACTGCTTCTTCAATCCGTCCGACGCGAGCAAATCTATGGATTCGTTCGCAAAGCGCCGCGACTTCTAGACGCTTGCGGTTCTTACGACGAGCGAAGCTGATGGCCAGCGCTAAGGCCAGAAACGCCAGAACTAATCCTATCGTGCGCGCAACCACAATGGCCGTCTCCGATCGCGAACGTCGTCTTCCCGGCACCGTTAGCGCCGCCTACTACGATCGCTTCAGGCAGCGCGGCGTCTGCTCAATATCAATTCTCGCTTCGTTTGCCCAACAGTACTGGAATTCAGCGGCGGGCGCAGCCCGTCTGCTGCAATTCCGAGTTGGGCAGCGCGCGGACGGAGTGAACACCCGCGATGTTCTGGATCCGTCACTGCGGAGCAAGTTCGCCGTACCAGTAGGCAGCTGTTACTCCTCCATCCATCAGGAAGTCGCTTCCGGTGATAAACGTGCCGTCCGGGCCCATCAGGAGGGCAGCCACGGCCCCGACCTCATCCGGGGTGCCCCCGCGCCCGGCGGCAGATAGCGTGATCATGCGGCGGTACCCCTCACCGCGCGGACCAGCAAGTTCGTCTCTGGCGAGAGGCGTGAAAATGATGCCGGGGCTAATTGTATTGACCCGCGCGCCGCGCTTGCCCCACCGTACCGCCTCGGCCATCACCCGCAGCGAATTTCCGCGTTTGGAAACCTGGTAGGCGTGGAGTGGATCCGTCACTTGGTCCGGCTGGAGCATCGGAAGAGCGAGCAACTCATCGGCAGGCGTAGTTGCCAGCGCCTTGTCTTGCTCGGGCGTCAATGCCGGAAGGCGGTGTCCCGACTGCGACGAGATAACAACTCCCGATCCGCCGTGTGCAATGACGCTTCCGAACTCCTCGAGCACGATCGCGGTGCCATAAAGATCGACCTTGAGGATCGTCGATGGAGATGCCTGCGACGGGGACACACCGGCAGCGTGTATGACACCGGTTATGGCGCCAATTCCCGCCGCTTTCTCGACGAGCGAGCGGACCGACTTGCGCGAGGAAACATCCACGATCGTGGTGCTCACGTTGAACCCGGAATCGCTGAGGACTTTGGCGGCCGCCTCGACATTGTCTTGGCGCAGATCAGCGACCAGAATGTTCTTACCCACGCCAACTCGTCGCGCAATCGCCTGGCCGATAGATCCGGCACCGATGAGAACAACAACACTTTTCATTGCGAGCCCATTCTAACCAAATCCAAATCTGACCAGTCTTCCCCGTCCGTCCAACTACCTATTCTGCAACTCTAGCCGAGTCTCCTTCGTCAGCCTATCGTCCTAAGATGAGCAAGCGGAATCCATGTGGTTTCGTCCGTTTGTGGCGGGGTCTGGCGGGCGGGGGACGATTAGGATAGCGGGCTCTGCAGCCTAACGTGCCGCGGGGGATGAGGTGGCGATTTAGCGGTCGAGGGGGCTTGTTACGCCATGCGGGCCGCGGTTGAGGACATGGGTGTAGATCATTGTTGTTTTGACGTCTTGGCGGCCGAGGAGTTCTTGGATTGTGCGGATGTCGTAGCCCTGTTCCAGGAGGTGAGTGGCGAAGGAATGGCGGAGGGTGTGGGCGGTGGCGTGCTTCGCGATTTTGGCGGTGTTGACGGCGGTCTTTACGGCGCGCTGGAGGACGGTCTCGTGGATGTGATGACGTCGCCGCGGTGGCGACATCGACGTAGTGGCGGCTGGCGGGGAAAACCCACTGCCAGGACCACTCGCGACCGGGGTTTGCGTACTTTCGATCAAGTGCGTCGGGCAGGGCGACGATTCCGGTGCCGGCGGTCAGGTCCTTCGCGTGCTGGAATCTGATGCTCGCGAGGTGTGCGCGCAGTGGGGCTTCCAGTCGGGCCGGAATCATGGTCACGCGGTCCTTGCGCCCCTTGCCGTCGTGCACGGTGAGCTCGTGGCGATCGAAGTCCAGGTCCTTGACGCGAAGCTCGACGCATTCGACAAGGCGAAGGCCGGCGCCGTAAAGCAGTGAAGCCATTATTGACGGCACTCCCTCCATTTGGTCCAGGACGGCGACCACCTCTTCGCGCGAGAGGACCACGGGCAGCCGTTCCGGACGTTTGGCGTGGACGACGTCCGTCAACCACGCCAGATGTCGACCAAGCACCCGCTGGTACAGGAACAACAAGGCCGCCAAGGCCTGGTTCTGGGTAGATGCGGCGACATGACGGTCGGTAGCCAGGTGAGAAAGGAAGGCGGACATCTCTGGTTCGCCCATTTCGTCGGGGTGCCGCCTCCCATGGAACAAGATGAAACTACGGATCCATCCCGCGTACGCCTCCTCGGTCCGTACGCTGTAGTGACGGGCTTTGATGCCATCTCGAACGCGATCAAGGAGGCGGCGTCGGGGCGGTTTCTCCACGCCCGCGCGCTCGGACGGATGTCCCGCATCCGCCCACGAGGAAGGCGCTTTGGACTACGGCGCCCCCTCTTTGGCGGCCGGCTCTTCCTTGAACGCGTCGATCAGCTTGTTCACGTCCATCTTGTTGAACCCGGCGCCGGCCGCCCCGCCCGGGACCAGGACGATCGACTTGCCGTCCAGCGCATCGGCGATCTTCAGCTTGACCATGGCCTTGCCGCCGGCGCCGCGCAGCGCTTCGTTGCGCTTGGCGATCGCCTTGGCCTTGGCGGTGCGTTCGGCCAGCAGCGCCTCGGCGTTCTGCTGTTGCGCATAGAAGGCGGCGTCGGACGACAGCGACACCTGTTTCAGCTTGCCCTCGGCCTGGGCGATCTGGGACGCCACACGGCCGCGCGCGGTCTCGAGGTTGCGCAGGGCTTCCTGCCCGACGGCTTCGGTCTCGCTCTTCAGCTGCTCGGCGTGCTGCTCGGCCAGCTTGCGGTCGTGGATGACCTTTTCGTACTCGGGGGCAAAGCGGTGTTCGTGAAGAATGACCTGCATGATGTTGACGCCGAAGGCAGCCAGCGCCGTGGTCAGCACCTGGCGCGCCTTGTCCGCTTTCTCGAAGCGCTTGTCAGAGTTGTACACCGCCTCGCTGTCAAGCTCGTTCAGCACGTCACGCACCAGCGTGCGCGCCATCGGGCGCACCACCTTCTCTTTGAGCTGCTCGGTCGAGGTGCCGACCTCCTGGACGATGCGCGGGACCTGCTTCGGATCCACCGTCCACACCACGGTGACGTCCATCGAGATGTCGTTGCCGTCGGTGGTCTTGAACTGCAGATCGTCGCGCCCGGTACGGTCGCCGCCGCGGACGTTGGCCGTCATCTCCAGGTTCTGGACCTTGGTGTCGAAGGTGTAAAAGTCTCGAATGAAGGGCGCGAACAGGTTTGTCGACCCGGGCGGGTACAGCTGGTCTTGAACGCCTTTCTTGGCGCACCCAATTCCCAGCTTACACACCAGCACCCCGACTTCGGTCTCCCCCGTGGTGCGCGAGACGCAGCCGCCCGCGCCCGCCGCGACGGTCGCCAGCAGCGAAAGCCAGATCCGCCCCGACCGTAACCAACGTGCCGTCATCGGACCTGAAACTTTCGCAGCAGCTCGCCCAGGTTCAGCGGGTTGGTGCCGTCCTTGCCGTCGCTGGGCAGCACGATGACCCGCACGCCGCGCAGCGCATCGGCCATCTTGAGGCCGACCAGGTTCTCGCTGCCCGCGCCCTGAAGCGCCGTGTTTTCAAGCTGGGTCCCCTTGGCGTCGGCCAGCTCGACCAGCAACTTGCCCTCGGCGGCGCGCTTGCGTTGGTAAAGGTCGGCCTGCGCGCGCAGCTTTTCGACCTCGGCCTTCCCGCGCGACAGCTCGGTCTCCTGGTTGGCCGCTCCCTCCGCGACCATCGTGTCGCGCTTGCGCTGTTCGATGGCGGCCTTGGCCTCGGCCTGGCGCAGGAAGACGGTCTGGTCGCGGATCTTTCGCCCCTCGATCATCTGCTGGTACTTGGGGTCGTAGGTATACCCGCGCACCAGGACGGCCTGGACCCGAATGCCGTACGGCGCGATCTCGGTCACCAGTTGATCGTGAGCGGCGCGCGCCTTCTCGATGCGCTTGGGTCCCTGGTAGAACTCCTCGCTGTTCAGCTCCCCCAACGTCTTGCGCAGGATGCGGTCGGCGCGCGGGATGACCAGCCGGTCTTCGAAGGCGCGCCCGGGGCCCGCTTCGGTGAAGACGTGGTAGGGGTCTTCGATGCGATAGATGATGCTGACGTCCAGCTGGACGTTGTAGCCGTCGCTGGTCTGGATCTTGATCGAATCGGCGCGGCGCGACTGCTCCGACGCTTCGCTGCTGCCGCCGCTGAAGTTCACGATCTGAATGTCGTGCGGAAATAGGTGCAGCCGTTCGATGCCGCCGACGATGAAGTGCAGCCCCGGACCATAGCTTTCGGGTCTGATGCCCGCGCCCGAACCAAAGTAGACCTGCCGGACGCCGATCATGTTGGGCGGCACGTAGGTCGAACAGGAAGAGCCCAGGATGTAGATCCCCAGAAAGACCGCCAGCGCCACCCACAGCATGCGCACCCGGACCAGGCGCCCCAGCAAACGCCCCAGCAACCCCTGCGCCGCCGAACCCACGTTGCGCCAGTCGAAGGGGAGGCGCGGCCTGATGGGATCGGTCACGGTGCGCCGCCCGGTGGCAACAGGTCGCTCATGGGCACCCCCGCCTCCAGCGCCGGCTGGCAACTCTCAAGGCGGCGGATGATGCGCCCCAGATCCCGTCCATAGCGGCGACGGTGCCACGCGGCCTGGGCGTCTGGCAACCACCAGCCCCCGAAGGCCAGCGCGAACGGCACCCATTTTTCCCAGATTGGGATGAAGGGCAGCCAGACGATCAGGCCACCCAGCGTCAGGCCGGCCAGGACGTAGGCCAGCCGCGCGACCAGGTCGCCGCCGCGCCAGCGGCCAAAGCCGCTTTCTTCCAGGGCCGTGAACGGGACCGCGACGGCACGCCATGCGGCCGGAAGCGACGCGCGCAGCTCGCGTTCCAGGCCGTCGAAGTACGCCTGTGGCAACTGGGAATCTACGTAGGCGGCACGGATCGGCTGCAGCGCGGTCTCCAGCGCGCGAACGGTGGCCTTCTCGTCGCGCACGGTCTCCTCCCGGTTACGTTCAAGCTGCGCCAGGACGTCACCGGCGATCTTGGCGATCGCAAACTCCCCGGTCATTTTACTCGGCACCCTGGGAGGGTTCCGAACCTCCCGCGAAGAGCTCGGGCCGGCAAGGCCGTCCCTCCCTCACGCGATCGCTCACGAGCACATTGCGGTTTGCCGGTTGACTTAAAACCGCATGCCGCGTTTGGCGCGATAGACGAACCACTTCCAGGTCAGGTAGCCGGCGCCGGTCGCCCCAGCCACGGCCATGAATGGCCAACCTGCGATCGCCAACAGCCCGGTGCCGCCCCATGCGGCCGCGGCGTAGAGTCCCTTTTTCTTCGCCTCTGCCTTGTCGCGCGTGATCAGGCTGTCCATGCGTCCCTCCGTATCAAAAAGAGGTAGCATGCCGGACGCGCATGAGCCACCCCGGGGTAATCCGTATAGTGATCGCGGCGAGCTCGCGGTGAACGTCCGGCGTTCCAAGATCGTTTGCACTCTGGGACCGTCATCCGATTCGCTGGCGGCGATCCGCGGGCTGATCGAGGCCGGGATGGACGTGGCGCGGCTGAATTTCTCGCACGGCACCCACGAGGAACACGCGCGCCGCGCGGCCCTGGTCAGCGAGGCCAGCGACGCCGTCGGCAAGACCGTGGCGATCCTGCAAGACCTGCGCGGGCCCAAGATTCGCAGCGGTCGCGGCAGCCCGCGGGCCGTCGCTGCCGGGGACGTCGTCACGCTGGTCGAAGGATCAACCGGCGATGATCAGACGCTGGCTGTCGAATATCCCGGGCTGGCGTCGGATCTGCACGTCGGCGACGTGATTCGCCTGGACGACGGGCGCATCATCCTGCGCGTGTCGGCGATGGGGCAGGGGCGTCTGTCCGCCACGGTCGAGCAGGGCGGCCCGTTGCGCGATCGCATGGGCGTGAACCTGCCGGCGCGGCGCATGCGCGTGCCGGCGCTGACCGAGCAGGATCGCGTCGATCTCACCTTCGGCCTCTCGATGGGCGTCGACTACGTGGCGCTGTCGTTCGTCAAGCGCGCGGACGATCTGCTCCTGCTGCGCGCCATCTGCGAGGCCGCCGGGCGGCCCACGCCTCTCATCGCCAAGATCGAGACCCCCGAGGCGGTCGAGAACCTGGTCGAGATCGTCGCCGCCGCCGACGCCGTTATGGTGGCGCGCGGCGATCTGGGCGTCGAGCTGCGCCCCGAGACCGTCCCGGTGATTCAAAAGGAGATCATCGGCACCTGCCGTCTGGCGCAGAAACCGGTGATCGTGGCGACCGAGATGCTGCAATCGATGGTCGATTCGACGCGTCCGACCCGCGCCGAGGCCAGCGACGTCGCATCGGCGGTCTTTGAAGGCACCGACGCCCTGATGCTGTCGGCGGAGACCGCCTCGGGCAAGCATCCGCAAGCGGCGTGCGCAATGATGCAGCGGATCATCCTGGAGGCCGAGAGCAGCCGTTTCTACGCGCCGCCGCCGTCCGAACCG
>DASRQT010000056.1:0-14432 GCA_035696485.1 Polyangia bacterium
GCCCTGCGCGGCAGGAGTTGCCGCGATGCCGTATTTGGCGACGTCTTGCAGTGTCGCCGAACCAGCGTTGCCGGTCAGCCAGAACAGCTTTCCGTCGTAGACGGGGATGTGGTACTGGAGGCCGGCCGTCCACGTCAGCCACTTGATCGGCACAAAGGTCGAGCCGTTCCAGGTAATGATACCGGCGTCGAAGTTCTGTGGGTAGGGCACCAAGGTAACCATCGTCATCGCATCTGCCGCACGCAGCGGCGGAATGCCGGGGAGTCCGCCGCCGAGGGCGCCGAACATGTCGGCGCCACCCGAGGTCAAGCCGACTTCGCCGGTGATGGCGATCGCGTTGGATTGGTCTTCCATGTTGGCGCCATGGACCGGAAGGAAGACGTCACCCGTCACGCCCCAGCCGAATTTCTTGACGTACCCCAGGACGGCGGGGGCCATGTCCGTCGGGCCGAGGGCCGGATGATCGATGAGCTTGAACGATCGGTACATACCCGACACGGCAACCGTCAGCGGGCTGTAGATCGGCTTTCCGGCGCCCGCCACGTGGACGCCCTTGACACCGGGCAGGGACACCTTGAGGCCGCCTTGCAGGTCGGGAATGATCGCGTCGCGCTGGAACGGACGCACCGCCGCACCGATGAGCTCGACATTGACGGACTCGCTTTTGAAGAGGTGCGACAGTCGGAGCTGAGGGTTGCGGTGGAAGAGTTGACCGGGGATCCCCTGAAACTCGGGACCGCCGGCCACGAACGGAACCACACCATTTCCGAACACATCCCAGGTCTGGCCAATCAGGATGTCAACGTATGGCGTTTCCAGCTTGGCCCAAGCGTGGCGTATACGGACAACGCCGGTTGTTGTGTAAGCCGCCTCGTTGCCGTAGACATTTCCGTAGGGCGTGGGAGGGGGCCCGCCGCCGAGAGCGGCAGCGGCAGTACCGGCCGGTCCGCCGCCGAAGTCCGTCTCGATGTTGGCGGAGGCCTTTGTCCCTTCCCAAGCGGGCGCGGCGACGCGGAATCCGAAGCGCGAGTTGCGTGGGCTCCATACCCAGCGGCCGTTCGTGCCGGCCTGGGTACCGGGCTTTGCGATGATGCTGTTGCCGATGCCCTCACCGGCATTGAGGACGTTGTCGAGCCAGGTGTCGAGCTCCACGAAGCCGTAGACGTTGACGGCGAACTTGTTGACAGCGCCGGGCATAGGAATGGGTGGCGCGACCTTTTCTGCTGGCGCGATCGGCGCCGCCGCGGGAGCCGAGGGCGCCGCTGCCGCTGCCGGTGGTGCATCACTGGGCGTCGGGGCTTGCGCGTTGGCGCGCCCCGCGGCCGAGGCCAGTGATACCAGCACGGCCGCGAGGCAGGTCAGCGTTCGTTGATTCATGATCGATCTCCTCTGCTGTCATGGGGCGGCCTTCGGCTTGCAACCGACGTGGCCGGTACTGCCGGGCGCACTTCCAGATGACAGCTCCGCACACGATCAAGGCAGCGTGTGGCGCTGCAAGACTTCCCAGGCCACATCCGCAACGCCAACCCCCTGGCTCATGGCCGTGCCGTACATGTTATGAGGGGCGTTGGGCGAGCACAGCACGATCTCGGCGCCGCCCGCGCACTTGCTCCGGATCTGACAAACCGCATGCATGGGCATGGGCACCGGGGCGTCGGTGCACTTATCCAGGTCGCCCCACTTGGCGAAGTCGGCCATCGCGCTTGGCCAGACGTGACCGGTAGGTGACGGGTTACCGCCGTTGTACAGGACGCCGATGTCCATGAGACCTCGGAACAGCACAACCGAGATCGGCCGCGCCGGCGTGCAATCAATCATGTTGGGGCCCGACACGGGCGCGACCGCCGCAAACATATCGGCGGCATCGCACGCCAGCCATTGTGACATGATGCCCCCGTTCGACAGGCCGGTGGCGTAGACGCGCTTGAGATCGATGCAGCCATCCTGCGCGGTCTTGGTCACCACCGCTCGTATGAAACCCGAGTCGTCGATTTTTTGATCCTGGGCGGGCTGGCAGCAACACTTCAATGTCGGGCAACCAGGAGGACCGCCGTTCCACGAGTTGGCGATCCCCTGGGGATAGATCACGACCAGCCCGATCGCGTCGGCCTTTTCGCGCCACCCTGACCAGGTTATCTGGTGCGCGGCGGTGTCGCCTTTGCCATGCATGTCGATCACCAGCGGCAGGCGCGTCTTTCCGTCGTACTTGGGCGGCACGTGCACGATGTACGACCGCATGGCGCCGCCGCTCTGGATCATTAGCGTGGTGTTGCCGGGTTTCAAAGTGCCGGCCGTGCACGCACCTTGCGCGGGGGCGTCCGAAGACGTTGGCCCGCTGTCTATGACCGGCGCGGCGTCGGCCGCCGAGCCGCCACTGCCGCCACTGCCGTTGCCGCCGCTGCCGTTGCCGCCGCTGCCTGAAGACCCACCGCTCGCGGTGCCACCGGTGCCGGTGCCGCCGCTGCCCATCGGCGCGAGGCTTCCCGCGCTGCCAGACGCGCCGCCAGAACCGACGGACACCGCGGCGTCGCCGCCACTGCCCGCGTCGCGATTTGCACAGCCCACATACAAAAGAACGCTGACGGAGATTCCGATCCAGCAGAAGGCCTTCATGGTTTGCCGCCTCCCGGAGGAGCCGATTCGGACGCGGCTGGCGGCTGACTCCGCGGCGGAGATCGCCCGATCTGCCCGCTCCAGACCAGGACTAGTGAGAGGGACCCAGCGGCCACAGTCTTGGTTCGGGGCATGTTCAGTATAGTGCCCTCTGGGTGCCCAAATGGCTCACCAACATTTCCGTTTGTTTATCGTTTTACGTGCCTTGTTTATCGTTTTACCTGCCTGATGTGCGCGGAGTCTACGTCTTAGTTAGGCGAGCAGGTTTTTGGCCCTCGGATTCCCGAGGACAGGCGCGTACAAGGTGCTCGGCGGCCCTACGCTTACGACGAGGCGGCAGACCTGCGCTGGCGACAACACGACGAATCGCTCGAGCCGTTCGGCGACCTGTCGCTCGCGAACACAAGAAGCTAGGTTCCCCGGCGCGTGACAGTCCACCCTACCCTGGCGCCCGGTGGGCGCGCACTGGGTCGACGGCGCGTCGCCGGCCATCGGCGTCACGCATGTGACCCCATCCGGACGGCCAGGTAGGCCGTTGTTATCCGAGGGCGTCAGGCCAGGATATCGGGGATGATGCCCTTGCTTGCGCCGGCCACGCCGAAGGTGCTCACCGAGCTGCCAAACACTTTCTGGATCAACGTGAGGTGCAGGTCGGCGAGCCGGACCCCGCCGCCGGGAGCATCGCCGGTCAAGGCGAGGTAGCTGTTCTGTTTGAGCACGCCGCCGCCACCACCGAACAGGATGATGGGAAGGTTGAGGCCGTCGTGGTTACCGCCGTGCATCCCGCAGCCAAAGTGAATGACCGTGTTGTCCAGGGCCGTTCCGTTGCCTTCTTTGATGCTGGCCAGCGCCTGCGCCATCATGTTCGCCTTGCTCACCATCCAGTGAGTGATGCTGGCGAAGCCGTCGTTGTTCTCACCTGCGTGCTGCAGCCCGTGGTACCCCCCGCAGGTGCCGCCGCCGGGAGAGGACATCCCCCCCGCCTTGAACTGCCGCATCGGTACATGGCCGTACACGAAATCACTCCGCGCATCGTCCAACATGAAGCTGACTGTTCGCGTGACGTCGCACGCGAACGCCATCGTTACCAGCTGGATCATGACGTTGGCGTGCGCCTCGCGGCTGTACCCCGGTGGCGTGTTCGTGCCCCCGTACGCTTGCGTTGGCCGCCCTATCCCCACGCAACTGCTCGACGGACCGCCGGTCACCGACATGGACGGGTCCGCCACCAGAGTTTCGAGGTGGCGCACCGACGTCAGGTACTCGTCGACGCGCAACTGGTCGGCCTTGCCGAGCTTGGTCCGCAAGGAGTTCGCCCCGTCCAGAACGGAATCGAGCACGCTCTTGCGCAGGGCCCGTTTCTGGGCAAGCCTGGGGTCCGGCATCGCCGGCATCACCGATTGGCCGGCCGCCGCGGGCGCGCCGGCGGACACGAGCCGATCGAACACGGCTTGTGGGTTGACGATCTTGGAGAGTGGCATCTCCGCGTCTGCCCAGGAAATGCTCCGCGAGTGCGAACACGGCGTGCCGTCACATGACGAATCCAATGTCGAGAGTCCGACCTGCAGCGACGGTAGCTTGGTTTGAGTCCCGATCTGATTCGCGATGACCTGGTCAACTGAGATGCCACTACCCTGCGGCTTGCGGGCATCGTGGCAGTGCCAGGCGCCCGCGCAGTTGGTTCCGTGCGACGGGCTGACGGTACCCGTGGCTCCGAAGGCCGAGTAGTTGCCGACGCCGCGTAGGACGAGCATGTTCTTCTTCGACGCCGCCGCGGGCTCGAGCAGCGACGACAGCGACCAAGCGTCACCGACGCCCGGAGTCGGCGGGAGCCAGTAAGCGCTGGGGGCGCCGTTCGGAAAGTACATCGACATGTACCGACGCAAGGGAGCTGCGCCGGCCGCTTCCACAGGTCGCGAGGACAGCGCCTCCAGCCACGGCAGGCCCAAAGCCACGGCGCCGCCCCTGAGCATGGCGCGGCGGGAAAGTGATGGTCGACGTGCAATCATGATTTGGTCTCTTAATCCCCGCCGCGGCGTGAGCGGAAGGTCTCGCTAAGCACGACGTCCCTCAAAAGCGATTTGAAGACGTAGCCCTGCTTGGCCCATTGTTGCTGAATTTGCTGTAAATACTGCCGATCGGCGTCGTTCGGCGCTGCAAGGCGGAGCGGGCGCCCCAACGCATACGTCATCATCTGTTGAGCCGCGAAGTTGACCAGCTCCGTCTGTTTCACGCCCTGCGATAGGATGGCCACCAGCTGCGCGCTGCCGTCGAATTTGGTGCCATCAGGAAACTGCCCGGAGGCGTCGATGGATTGACCGTTACCGTACGTCGTGCGATAGGCGCCGATCCCGTCGAAGTTTTCGAGGCCAAGCCCAATGGGATCGAGCAGGTTGTGGCAGGCGGCGCAGGTGGGATCCGCGCGGTGCGCGAGCAGTCGCGCGCGTACGTTCTCGTCCTGGGTCATGCTGTTCGAGGCGGCTCCCATTCCAGGATCGAGCGGCGGAATCCCGGCGGGTGGGTCGGGGATGGTTTCGCCCAGGAGATTTTGATAGACCCACTTGCCGCGCAGCGTGGGAACGGTCCGGTACGAGTACGACGATTGGGTGAGAAACGCGGCCAGCCCCAGAAAGCCGACCCTGCGCGAATCGAGCCCGACGACTTTGGTCATGATCGTCTGCGCCACCGGAATGTTTGTTGCGCCGTAAAGCTGCGCCAACGGGCCGTTGACGAAATGCACCGGCGCGGTGAGAAACTGCGTCCACGGCACATCGCCGCCCAGGAACTCGTTGAAATAGAGCGCAACCTCTTGGACCATCCCCTGACGCAAAGACTCGTTCCAGGTGGGGAAGGCCGTCGACTCGACCTGGTGTGCGGCGAGCCCGCGCATCCCCAACCACTGCCCCGCGAAGCTGGACACGAAATTGGTGGCACGCGGATCTTGCAACATCCTGTCGACCTCACGCACGAGCCCGGCGTCGTCGAGCAGCGCGGCCGACTGCGCGGCCGCGAGGAGCTTGGCGTCGGGTGTGCTGCTCCACAACAGATACGACAAGCGCGAGCCGAGTTCGTAGGGCGAGAGCCGGTGTGTCTGCCCGACACCGGGCGTCGGATCCATCTCGATACGGTAGAGAAACGGCAGCGACGACAGCATCATCTTGACGATCTGTTTGACCGAGCCAGTGAAATCCTCGCCGTTCTTGATGGCATCGGCTGCCAGTGCGACAGACCGAGCCACCTCATCGGTGGTCAGCGGCCGACGGTAAGCCCGTGGGCCGAAGCCGTCGATGATGGTGCGAAGACAGGCCGCATCGGTCGCCGACGCCGGAACGCAGGTGATGATTTTCGCTGTCAGCCCCGGGTCCGTAAAGAGCTGCTCGGCCAGTGAGTCGGCGGCATTGAAGTACTGCTGGAACTCTGCGTCCGAGATGGTCAGGGCCCCGGCTTCATTATTAAAGCCGTTGGGGCCGACCTCATCGGGGATGAAGGTCTTCTGCGCCATATTTTGCGACAGACCCAAAAGATCATTGATCGTATTGTCGTACTCGAAGGCGTTCAGCCGATGGATGACGACCGAGCCGGGATTGCCGGCGCCTGCCGGCGGATTTCCGGACGAGCCGCCGGTTCCTGTTCCGGTGCTGGGCCCGCCGTTGATCACAGGACGTTCTCCCACTTGTCCGGTGCACGCCACGCCCGCGACCGAAACCAAAATGGCGAGCCTGGCAAGGGCGGCAGCTTCGATCTTCATCGCTCCTATAAGAGACGGCGAATTTGGCCGGAGCAGGCACCGAACCGTGAAATAATATCGATAAACTAACTAGGTAAATCGATTGACTAATTCCGGGTCCCGTCCATCAGAAGAACGTGTAGCAGGCGCCATCGACGACGACCGCGTGGATAGGTGACGTCTGTGGCAACGGCGTGATCGCCCACCGTCCACGCCAGCGCAGGATTCGAGCCAGAGCGCGTGTACGTCAGCGTGCCTAACATCTTCGAGGCATCGCAGACGGTGGCACCGGTGATGCTGCCGTTGCGATCCCAGATGCCCCCGTACGTAGAGGCGTTGTCGCAAGCGTAGCCAGCGTGAATCTCGAAGGTGACGGGGTTACAGCCTTTGTGCGTCACCACAATCGTCACGTCGCTGCCCTTCTGCGTGAATGTGAAGGACAGCCCCAGCGCCGGGTACGTCTTGTTGCGGTGCCGGCGTTGCCACCGGTTTCGCCGGCCTGCGCCGTCCCCGCATCAGCACTCGGTGGGCCGGCCTCGGCAGGACCCACCGCAGCCGCGTTGGTAAACAGCTTGCCGTCGTCGCCAGTGTCCGATCGCGGCGTGCCGGTCTTGCCGCCAAGACCGGCCGAGCCGCCAGCCCCCCCCGGTCACGGTGCCGGTATTGCCCCCTCCGCCGGCCGATGCCGGGGCGCCGCCGCTGCCCGCATTTCCGCTGTTGGAGGCTCGCCCGCGCAAGCGCCGAACATCAGCAATTCCACAAGTTGCAACCGGCGACGTTGGGATCGGCCACCCTCGGTCCCTCGGAGTTGTCCCCGTCGTCCCTGCCCTGCCACCGGTGCCCGCCGCTCCGCAGTCTCCAGGGCAGAACTTTGTGGCCGCGCGGGATGAATCTGCATTCCGCGGTGCCATGCCTATCAACTGTGATTGCATTGTTTGGAAGATTCCTGCTAGTTTATCGATACACCTTGGAAGGAAAGGAAGGAAACCCCCGGGATGGAAGGGGAATGCCTACCGGGATGAGCATCGGGCCAGGCGGGCACGGTGGCCCGGCGTCGCAGCGCGATTTTCCGACGGCGCTGCGTTGGATATTTTGCGGCTGCAAGTTTGCCAACTGAGGAGGAATGACGATGCTCCGAAGCGCACCATCGATTTCGTTGAGCATACACGCCGCCATTGCGGGCTTGCTCCTGCTGGTGATTGATGGGTGCGTCAGCGCTACCAGCAGCCCGGGCCTCAGCGTCGACGCCGGTCAAGAGCGACCGCTGCTAAGCGTCGACGCCGGTCAAGAACGACCGTTGACGAGCAGCGGAGGAGCAAACACCGGTGGAGTCGGTGGCCAGGGAACTGACGCGAGCCCCGCGGTGACGACCGACGATGGGGGCGTCACGCAGGCAGAGGCCGGCGCTATCGATACCGGCTCAGTTCCAAACAGCGACGCATCCTCACGTGCACCCACCGACGCAGGCTCCGCCGCCGGCCCGTTCTCTTGCAGCGAGATGATCGGCCTGTGGGTGATGAGCCAGTGGTGGGGATCTTTCGAGAAGGGGGTCAATAACACCGCGTGGCAATACACCTTCGTCCATCACGGTTACCTAGAAGCCTGGGCCGATCCCACCAGTGCATTCTGGACGACCAAGGTCATCTCACCTTGTCCCGCAGGGGCCGACCATCCGGATCGCCTTATCTTTCTTCCGTTCAGCCTTACCTTGAAAACGCTCGACGAATGGCAAAGAAATCTCAGCAAGGTCGTCGATGTGATCAAGACAAAGTTCGCCGGCGTGCGGCGCATCGAGTTCATCACCACAATCCGCAGCCCGCAAAACCAGCTCTGTCCCAACGACAATGACCCGAACATCGTGGTCCCAGCTTACGTGGACGACGCGATAAAGAACGTGGTCGATATGTCGGACGGGCTCGTGACTATCGGGCCGAAGATCGAAGTGGCTGACTGCAAGTGGTGGGTGGGAGGAACCGACCTCACCGGTGAAGGAAACGCGGGCGTCGGGCAACGCTACGGCGAGTACTATAAAGCGCATCCGTAGCGGGTCACGAATCCGATCGATGCGCGCCCCCGGGATCGCTATGCTGGGGGTAAGGCTCAGTTAGGGCGCTTGCCCACTGAACCGCGAACGATCAACTCGGACTTGAATACGCGTTCGGTTGTGGGAATACGCGGATTCGAAAGGCGTGCGCGAATCCGTTCCACCATCGTCTCGGCAATTTCTGACAGAGGCTGGCGCATGGTCGTCAACCCCGGCGTTACCAGCGTGTCCAGATAGATGTCGTCAATCCCAACCACTGATAGGTCGTCGGGCACGCGCACGCCGCCCTCATGCAAACCGGCCAAAAGCCCGATGGCGATCATGTCGTTCATGGCCATGATCCCGGTCGGTCGCTCCTTCTGTTTGACGATGTCCGCCGCCATCTTTCGCCCCACGTCGGCAAGCACTGAATCCATGTAGGTGGCGCTCGCCTCGAATTCCGAGACGGAGGCCTGCCCTTCGAGGCCTGCCTCTTTCATGGCCGCCAGAAACCCCGCTCGCCGATCCATCCGCGACAACGTCATGGTCGGAGCGGTCACGTAGGTGATGGCCCGATGCCCGTTGTCGATCATGTGGCGGGTGGCGGTATACGCGGCATGAAAGTTGTCGATCGACACATAGTCGATAGGCATTGTGAAATCAGCCGAAGCGCGTCGGTCAAAGCTCACCAGGCTGAGACCACGTTCAATCAGAGGGGCGTATTGACTCTGCTCTCTTAGAGAGGACGTCGTGATTGCGCCGCGCGCGCCGTACCGCATCAGCTCTTCAAGAAATACGTACTCCTTTTCGGGATCACGGTAGGTGTTCGCCAACAAAAGATGGTAGCCGCGTTTCTGGGCCGCACCGTCGAGCTCGCGCGCGAGCGAACTGAAGAACGGGTTCGTAATGCTGGGGACAATCAAGCCCAACATGGGAGTTTGGCCCGTGCGCAGGAGACGCGCTGCGTGACTGGGCTGATAGTTAAGCGCCCGGATCGATTCGACCACACGCTGGTACGTCTTTGCCCCGACCTTTCCGGGGCGGCCATTCATGACGTTCGACACCGTACTCTCCGACACGCCAGCGTGTGCCGCAACGTGTCTGAGTTTGGCCTCGAGGCGGGACGTAGGAATTGGGCGCGGAGCGGGTTCCGGGGGCTTTGAACGCTTGAGCATGCAACCGGTGGAGGCCCCAAACTACTCGAAGGTAGACGCGCCGTCCACCGCTCCCAGCCAAAATGGTAGCGAGGTAATTCGATTTCCATTGCCTTTCGCAGTGCCGCGGCCCCCCAGGCGCCAGGAGAGGGCCAGACCTAGTTCTGGGGTCAGTTCAACGTGACCGAGCACTTGTGCGTGGCGGCGTCGCAGAGCCGGAGGGTCGTAGAGTCCGCTGCCCACCTGGGACTCCGGCGCCGGCGATCCCGCAACGGAAGGCGACGGCATCCGGATGATCAGTGCGCCCTTCCGAGCGGCGCCAGAATTCAACCGGGGCCCCCCGGCCATACCGCATTTGCGTCTTCAATCACGACCGCCCGTTTCCCCCGCTCCGGCGGCGGCCTAACGAGCGACGCGCAGCTACCGGGCTCGGCGTCGACGAGCCAGCACCAGCACTACCAGCGACACACACACAACGTGCCCCGAGCCCCCCGCGCTCCTGTTCACGAGCGTGCAGCCCCCGCTCGTGCCCGCCTCGCGGGGTGGCGTCGCGCTCGCGCCACCCGTTCCCTGGCCTCCCGCCGCGCCGGCGGAGCCCGTGAGACCGCCGCCGTCCGCACCGCCGGCGCCGGGCGCGGGCCCCATGCCCGCCGCGCCACCCGCCGACGTCGCGTCCGGCCCGCCCGCCGACGCCGCGTCCGACGAAGAGCCCGCCGCGCCGCCGGCCCCTGAATCTGCCGCGTCGTCGCGCGCGTCCCCAACGCCCGCCTCCCGGACGCCCGATCCGTCGGTGCCGCCGTCTGAAACCATCGCGACCAGCGCGGCGTACACGGTGTCAGCGATGACCTGTGCGCCCTTCCCGTTCGGGTGGACGAGATCGCCCGGGCTGCCGTAGAGCGACGGATCAAGCGTGTGGCCGCCGAACGCGTCGAAGACGTCGATGGTCGGGACGCTCTTCGCCGCCGCGACCTGCTTGATGTCCGGCTGCACCTCGTTCTCGATGACGACGCCGTTGATCTGGTAGCCGTTGTTCCCCGCGGGCGGGCACAGGTTCAGATAGATCTTCGGGTGGCTCGGCAGCGCTGCGTACGAGTCGATGAGCGCCTCGTAGTCGCCGACGAACTCGCCCCTGTGGGCGTTCCAGTTTGATGGCTTGCTGTCATTCGTCCCGAGCATGATGACGACGATGTCGGGGTTCGAGCTGTGGCTTTGCGTGTAAGCGGCCGTGTTCCAGTAGGGATTGTCGCCCTTCTTGAGCAGCGTCGTGCCCGAGACGCCGTAGTTCGTCGACTTGTATCCTGCGCCGAGCTTCGCGCCCAGCCTGTCAGACCAGCCCGAGTTCTGCGTGATGCTGTCGCCGACGCATGCGACCTTGATGGGGGCGGCGACCGCGCGCGTCGGGTCGAAGGTAACCAGCACAAGGAAAGCGACGACGGCGAAGCAATACCGCACAGTGGCGTGACGAAGTCGAAGATCGTCGGTCACTTTGCGAACTTGCATCCTTGAAACATCCAGCGTAGTGAGTTCGGGAAATCTCTCTCTCCGTCGATCGGCGGATAGTGACCGCTTGGCCCGACGACCAGACGCGTATCATTGCCTTTGTCGGTGAGGGCGGTGAAGAGGTTGGTGAGGATTGTCTTCCAGTTTCCTCGGGTGTCGGTCAGGTCTCGATCGCAAGTCGTGAGGCTGACGCGCAGGTCATGTTTCGGCGACATCTTCACGATGTCGACCCAATTGACGTTTCCGTACATGGCCACATTGGCCGCGCCGACGCTGGCGCTGTGCCCGATGAATTTGTGGAACCTGTCCGGCTTCTTCCAGATAACGTTCCAGCCCTGCCCTCCGCTGGCGCTATAGCCGACGACGACCCAGGCGTTCGGATCGCTCGAGACGCTGTATTTGCCAATGATGACCGAAGGGATGATTTCCGACGCCAGCAACGTCGGGTACTTGTCCAGTGGCGGATCGTAGGTCTGGACCCGATCGCCGTCGGACGGCGGATCAATGAAGAGACCGACAGTCGGTGGCATATCGCCCGCCGCGGTCAAATTATCAAGCACCGTCTGCGCATGAAAATCGCTGAGGTACTGCCCGCCGTCTCCGAAAACCAGGAGGGTCGCCGGTTGACCCATCACATAGTTGGCCGAAGTGTAGATGACGAACGGGAAGTGTTTGCCAAACGCATTGCTAAGAAAGCTTGCTCTCGGCGTCAATTTGCCTGGAACCACGCCGGCCTTTAACCCCCATTCGGGGGGATCACCGGTTGTCAACCGAGACTGGCCATTTCCTAGCCTGCCGGTGTCGCAGACCAGCTGTCCGGCGACGGCTCCGACTTCCAGGCCCGCATCCTTTGCAGGCGCGGGAGGTTCGTCGTTCGGGCCATCTCCGACCTCGCTCGACCCACCGGTGGCTTCGGGCTTTGCTTCGGCGCCGCCGGTGGAAAAGCTGCTCGCGTCCGGGCTGCCGGTCGCCCCTCCCGAACCCCCAGGCGTGAAGATGCCGGAGTCCGGCACGCCCGAAGCCTGGGGTCCGGTGCAGGCCCAGCTCTGCAGGATCGCGCCCGCGCAAACAATACGAAGGAACCACGTCATCTGCGTCACCGCATCACGCAACCGCAGACGATTGCGGCTAGTCGGTCAAAAATCCGAACCGGAGGTCGAGTATACCCAGAAATATGGCCTGGTAAATTGATTTTCTTGCGCAGCCCCCTTGAAGCCTTCTACCAGCGCGCTGAGCGTCGCGCCCTCCTCCAGACTTCGAGCCAGCTCGCCTGCCCGTTGTTGACGCGCAGAGCATAGGACCGGGTTCGTTCCTCGCACCTCTGGGCGCTGCCCGAGCATCAGCCCTCCGCGGCCTACTCGATTCGCCGGGCCCACCGTCGGGACGAACGCCGGAACGGAAAATCCTGCTCTCCGTGCGACAACCGACAGCCATTGGCGATTGGTAAAGTCTCGCCGGAGACGGCTCAGCGCCGCATCCACGCGCAACATCTTCGCTCCATCTACCGATCTGTCAATATCCAGTAGCCACTGGAACGCGGATCTGAACTCGTCGACCAAGCTGACGATCGTCGTGGCGTCTTCCAGCCTGGCAATGGGCTTGATCCGATCCAGTGGACAGGTTGATTACGCAGTTGCCCGTGACGCCGTTGCCGTCACCGCCTTGGCCTTGCCGGTTCTCGCGGCGAGACGGCGGTAGAACGCGCCGAGCGCGGTCTGGGTCTTGCCGATGTTGACGGCGGCGATACGCAACAGGACTGACGATCGACGCGTGTTCGAGCTGAGGACGCGTCCCCCCGATATCTTGTTGCCCGGGGCCAGACTCAGCCACGAGGTAAAATGCTCGACGGTCGGGGCGGATGAAAGCGCACTTCGCAATGCGGTACATCGCGTTTCTGAGCAAATCTCCGCAACGCTGGGTGCGTCACCCTATCCCCCTCCGCCGGGGTACGAACGATCACTCGACGCGCCTACGGATTCCACAGCCCGCAGCCTCATCAGCTTCATCTTCCTCTGCTGCACCGGCCTCACGCTTCACCCGGTCTTCAAGTCGCCGTGATCTCCACCCACTCGAACGTCAGGAGAGCAAAAAAGGGGGGCGTCCGAAGACGCCCCCTCATCCGAATCAGGTCAGAGCCGGCTAGTGTCCGAAGACCTGCATCTCGGAGATGGAGTAGCCGTACGCTGTCCCGCCAGCCGAGCCTCGCATCAGGACGTAGCGGCCCGTTCCAGAGAGCCCCGTCCAGTCGTCCGTGCCGCCGTCGCCGTTCGTGACGGTCTTGATGGTCGTCCAGTTCATGTGGTCGTTCGAGACTTCAATGGTGTAGTTCTTTCCGTAGGTGGCGGCAGCCCAGTTGATCATGACTTCGGACACCGTTTTCGTGGAGCCGAGGTCGACATAGAGCCACTCTTGGTCGTTATTATTCGAAGCCCAGCGCGTTCCCATGTTGCCGTCGATGGCGTTCTGCTGGTTATAAGCGGACGAGTAGTTAGAGGACGAGGTCGCGCCGACCAGGGTCAACTGAGACGAGTTAGCGCCGGGGGACGCGATGACCTCGACCCAGTCGAGGTCGGGGACCCCGATCCCGTCGCCCGTGCCCGCGAAGGTGACCGTGTTGTTTGAGCCGGCGTTGAAGCCGGTCAAGGAGACGTTCACGCTGCCGACCACGAGCGAAGAGTTATCGCTCCAGCTGCCACCGGTCGGGTAGAACTTCGTGTACTGCTGCGCGCCACCATTGACGCTGATGTTGAAGGCCCGCGGGTTGTAGGTCGACGGGTCCCCGTCGACGTAATAGACGACGAGGCTGTTGGTGCCGCCTTGCGCAACGTTGACATTCTTCAGAGTAACCGTCGATGTCATTCCGATGTAGCCGACGCGATTTCCGCCGCCGCATTGGGAGCAGCTAATCGGGGCGGCGGAGCCGGAGAGAGTCGTGTTTTCGGCCTGGAAGGTCTGGCCGCGCCACACGGTCACCGGGTAGCTCCAGGTGCGATTGTCGGCCGGGCAACCGGCCGCGCCATCGTTGCCGTACGTGCCGCCCATGGTGCAGGCGCTGTCGCAGTATCCGGGAGATGGGTAAGGGTTGGTGTAGGGCGCGCCGCTTTGGTTGGCGCCCAAGCGCCCGGGGACGGTGTCCTTGCTGACCGTCGCGGCGGCGCAGTAGTGTGCGCGCACGTTGCCCGAAGAATCAGGCGCGAAAATGTTGCCGAAGAAGGTCCCCTCGCGGGTTGGGAACCCGGGCGATTGGCCCCAGCCGATGGCCGACATCGGCGCTACCATCCACAGCGGGATGTGCGTTCCCGACGTGTTGACATGCGCCAGCATGCAAGACGAGATCATCTCCTGGCAGGCGACGTCGCAGGCCCCCGTCTTGTACTGGGGCGCCAGTCCGAATCCCCCAGCGAAGGTGTGGTTC
>DASRQT010000057.1:0-12187 GCA_035696485.1 Polyangia bacterium
AGCCCCGGCCGCGGCGTCGAAGTCCCAGTACGGCACCTTGTCCGCCGGCATGTTCTTGTGGGTCATCAGGAACGCCGCGATCTTCTGCGCCTGCGCCAGGAACTCCGGCTTCTTCGCGGCGACGAACGATTCGGTGTAGCCATAAAGGCCCCAGGCTTGCCCGCGCGCCCACGCCGAACCGTCCGCCAGGCCCTGCACGGTCACCTTGCCGATGACCGCACCTGTCGTCGCGTTGTAGCTGACCAGGTGGAACGAGCTGTTGTCAGGGCGGAAGTGGTTCTTGATCGTCGTCAACGCGTGCTGCGTGGCCTGGTCGGCGTAGGTCGGATCGCCCCCATTTGCGCTGACGAAGTACAGCAGGCGCAGGTTCATCATGTTGTCGATGATGACCGGGTATTCCCACTCGCGATTGTCCCAGGATTTGATGGCACCGACGGCGGCGTGAAAGCGCGTCGACAGGGAAGCCGCCGCGGTCTTCAACACCGCCAGCGAGTTCGCGTCGTTGGTCAGGCGGTACCCGTTGCCGAACGTGCTCATGAACCGGAAGCCCAGATCGTGATCCGTCGTCGTGTTCTTCTGCGGCTCAAGCGCGGCCCCGGCTCTTTCGGCCGCCGTCCTGAAGGCGGCATCCTTGGAGTACTCGTACAGGTACCAGTAGCTGCCTGCGACGAAGCCGGAGGTCCAGTCGGTGACGGGGACGCTGGTGACCACGCCGTTCTTGGCTGTGCGCGGGAGGCTGGCTGAATTGCTGTAGGCCGTACGAAACCCGGTGTACTGGATGACCGCGGCGTCCAGTGCGGTGGTGCAAAAAGCAACGTCGACGCCCGGCTGGCCGGGCGCGTCTGCCGGCGCGTCGGCGCTGCCGTCAATTCCACCGGCGCTGCCGCCGCCGCCGCCCGCGCCACCTTGGCCGGCAGCATCGGTGGGGCTGCCGCCGCTGCCGGCGGTCGAACCGTCGACGGGTCCCGCGCCGCCGCTGCCGGCGGTGGTCGAGGTGCCGCCACTGCCACCGGCGCTGGTGCCTCCGCTGCCGCCGGCGCTGGCGCCGCCGCTGCCCCCAATCCCTGACGAACCTGGTGTAGCGTTGTTAGCCGAGCAAGCGGACAGCATGAGGAACGCGCACAACAACCGGTTGTACCGCTGCATGTCGTCTCTTTAGTTCAGGTGACTGGCCCGAGCAAGCCTGTTTTGCGCTTCGAACCGCCACGTCCTGAAGAAGGTGCGGCATGCGCATGCGCTGGTCGTTCGGGTTTCCCATTCTTGGCGCTTGCGGTGTTCTAGGCTTCACCGCGATGCCCGCGCACCCGCGGCTTGGCCGTCATGTCCCATGACGCAATCCCTGTTGGGCAGCCTCACCGTTGCCACCCCTGAAGGCGCGTGTGAAACTGAATCCTGTTTCCGTCAGGATCGACGATGCTCATTGATCGCAGGCTCGGGAGACCTTCGTTCGGCGGCTCCCGTACTGGCACTCCTCTCGCCAGGAACTCCTCGAACCATTTGTCCACGTCAGCAACGTAGAGATGAATGAGCCCGCCCGGTGGGCAGTCCCCTGCATGCTCGGTAAGGAAGAACGCCATGTCGTCCCGCGAGACCTGCATGAAGACCGGAAGGTGTGGCTCGAAGCGATGTTCCCAGTCGATCGAGAATCCGAGGCCGTCGACGTAGAACGCCCTGCTCTTGGGATATGACGTGATCCGAAGCGTCGGCATCACCCGCTGGCGCGGAAGATTGTCAGCTGGTTCCATTTGACACGGTAACTGTCTGCCCAAAGATGTCGGAATTCAGCGGCGTCGCGGCAATCAAGTTTCGACTTCCCAGAGGCCAGGATAACTCTGGACGAATCCAATGTGATCGACTTCGAGAAACTCCGCGTAGGCGAAGCGTGGCGCCTCGTACCAATATGTGGTCTCCGATCGCCGTTCATAGCGTTGAACGAGAACATCGAGAGTACCAGTCGACACGTCGAGCCAGGCGGCTGGTGCCTCCGCGGCCTGACCACAGTCCAAAGCCAATCGGCGGAGTTGCAGGAGATTCGTCGAAGGAGTGAAACCAAAATCGAGATCAATGCAGTCGCGAAGACCAGGCACGTCCTCGCCGTTGAGCGTCCAGGCTCCCGCCGCTGTTCGCTCGATGGAGAACTCGATGCTCCGATCCCCAATCCAACCACGAATGTGACCGCCCTGCGCGCGCCACGAAACATCGCACGTTGCAGCGTACGTCAATCGAGCTGGGCGTCCGCCAAGCCGGAACACGGCTGCACCGTCAACCTGCCAGCCAGAGGCGTGCTGCTCGAGCCGACACGCGTCGTGCCCCGGACTGTCGAGCCGTCGCCAGATAATTGAACCGACCGTCATGCAAATTTTCTTCTCACCCCAAACGGACACCTGTCTGTCCAACGATCTGCCGTTCAGCGGCGGCGCGCAAGCGCCGTCCGCTGCAACGGCGTGTGTCCGGCGACCTCACGGACCTCGCCTCGGATTCGATGGACCTACCAACCAGGTAGTATTCGCGCTCGCTGCTGGGTCTGGGCAGCATCTCAAGGACCGAATCCACTTCCGAGGGCTCGCAGTGGATGCTGCCGCACTGATCAACGTACTTGTTTAGCGCCGCATCGAGAGTGCGCACCTCGCGGAGGTGGCGAAGCTCGATCCAAGCGATATACGTGTCCCACTCCGGATCGCCGTGCTGGAATCGCTGTCTCGTACTTACGAAGAGCATGTGCCCGTCCGGATAACGTTGTGGCGTTCAGCGGCCGCTGCAACGCCATGTTATCCGGCATCCTGGTACGACTGGGGTAGATCCTTTACACGTGTCCGGGCACATCCTTTACACAATCGAGGATGCCAGCATCAGCGTGAACCCAGAACCGCGGTCGCCAGCTCCCGCGTGAGAACGGCCGCGGGCACTTCTTTGCATCCGCTGACATTCTGCCCGGCCCACAATGGGGAAAAGTCGCCGCTGGCCTTGGCCTCGGCCTTGGCGCGCAGGGGTGCGAGGGCTGACGTCGCCAATGGAAACGGCGGGACGGCATCGCTCATGGGGCCCAACTCTCGCATGAGGCGGTTGACGATACCCCGGGCGGGACGACCGGTGAAAAGGTTGGTAACGGCCGTTGTACGGGCCCGATCGCTCTTGAGTGCCGCGCGATGCACGGCACTCGTACTCGCCTCGGGACAAAGGAGGTAGGCAGTCCCCACCTGTACACCCGCCGCACCAAGCATCATGGCCGCCTCGACACATCTCGTGTCCGCGATGCCGCCCGCGGCGATCACGGGGATCTTCAAAGCGTCAACGACCTGAGGCACCAGGGCGAAGGTTCCGGTTTGGAGGGTGAGATCCTTGGACAGGAAGTTGCCGCGGTGGCCCCCGGCCTCGATGCCTTGAACCACGACTGCATCGACCCCCTGCGCCTCCAGCCACTGCGCCTCATCCACCGTAGTCGCTGACGACAGGATCTTGGCGCCCCAAGCGCGCACCCGCGCGAGCAAAGACTTCGGCGGCAGACCAAAGTGAAAGCTCACCACGGCAGGTCTGAACTCACCCACCACATCGGCGGCATGTTCGTCAAAGGGCAGTCGCCCGACGCTGGCCGTGATGGCGCTCGCATCGATTCCATACTCAGCAAAGTACGGCGAGAGCTTGGCTTGCCATATCGCCTCTTGATCGACGTCGGGCTCAGGTTGGCTGTGACAGAAGAAGTTCACGTTGAACGGCTTCGTCGTCCCCGCTTTCAGAGCCGCCAACTCGCTCCGCATGGCGTCCAGGCTGAGCGCAGCGCAAGGGAGTGAGCCGAGTCCCCCGGCGTTCGAGACCGCGACCGCAAGCGCGCTACCCTGCACGCCGGCCATCGGAGCCTGGATGATCGGCAAATCAATCTGAAAGAGGTCCTGTAGGAACATCGTCAGGTTTCCAAAGGTAGTGCCGACCGACCAACGTCTGGCTAACCAGTATTCTGCAACTCTAGCCGACCCGCCCCGGTCAGCCTAGCGTCCTAAGACGAGCAATCCCAACCGATGTGGTTTCCCTTGGTTGTCACGGTTTCTCGAGAGGCGGTGTCAATTAGGATGGCGCGCTCTGCAGTCTAACGTCGGTCAGCGGCAGTTGCGGGAACCCCGTCCGGCCTTGATGACTCGCCGGACGGCACCACCACCAACTCATCGAGGCGCGATCACGTGTCCTTCGCCGCCGCGCAAGCTCTGCGCCCGCGCAAGCAGCGTGATGAACTCTCGGCGCAGCCCCGCGGGGTCTTTGCCCAGCGCTCCGGAGGCGAGGCGGGTCGCCGTGGCCAGCGAGCTCTGATGCAGGTCAGGTGCGCCGCGCAGGAGCAAAGCGGCGTTGGCGACGGCGGCGCTGAAGCGGAAGTCGTCCGAGGTTTTCGCCAGCGGGGCGGACGCGTTCTTCACCACCATCGAAAACTTGGTGCTGGTGTCGCTGGTCGGGGGTTTGTAGCGGATGTTGACGGTCGCCAGCTCGTCGCTGGCGGCGGCGGGGTTCAGCGGGGCGGGGGCCTGATACTTCGACGGATCGGTCGGCGGGGGCAGGGCGGGCGACGGGGCGCCGGCGGGGACGATCTCGTAGAGAGCGGTGACGGTGTGGCCGGCGCCGATTTCGCCGGCGTCCTTGCGGTCGTCGTTGAAGTCTTCCTTCGCCAGCAACCGATTTTCGTAGCCGATCAACTTGTAGCTCCCGACGCGCGCCGGGTTGAACTCGACCTGCAGCTTGACGTCCTTGGCGATGGTCACCAGGGTGGCGCCGGCTTCGTGGACCAAAACCTTGCGCGCCTCGGCGATGGAATCGATGTACGCGTAGTTGCCGTTGCCCTTGTCGGCCAGGGTCTCCATGGTGGAATCCTTCAGGTTGCCTTCGCCGAAACCCAGGACGGTCAGGAACACGCCGCTCTGACGCTTCTCCTCGATGAGGCGGGTCAGCTCGCCGTGGCTGGTGGTGCCCACGTTGAAATCGCCGTCGGTGGCCAGGATGACGCGGTTGATCGCATCCTTCCTGAAGTGGCGCTGAGCGACCGCGTAGGCCAAGCGGATGCCGTCGCCGCCGTTGGTCGAGCCGCCGCTCTCCAGTTGCTCCAGCGCGGCCAGGATGCGCCCCTGATCGGCGCCGCTGGTCGGCGGCAACACCAGGCCGGTCGCGCCGGCGTATACGACCATGGCCACGTGGTCTTGTTCGCGCAACGTGCGCACCAGCAGGGCCAGCCCGCGCTTGAGCAGCGGCAGCTTGTTCTCCGGCTGCATCGATCCGGACACGTCGATCAGGAACACCAGGTTGCGCGCGGGCACCTTGTCCGCGGCGATGGTTTTACCCTTGATGCCCAGCCGCACCAGCCGGTGGTCGGGGTTCCACGGACAGACCGAGACCTCGCTTTGAATCGAGAATGGCGCATCGCCGCGCGGCTCGGGATAGTCGTAGCTGAAGTAGTTGACCCACTCCTCGACGCGAATCGCGTCCTTGGGCGGCAGCGAGCCGCCTTCCAGGAACCGCCGCGCGTTGCTGTAACTGGCGGTGTCCACGTCGATGGAAAACGTCGACTGCGGATGGTCGGTCACGCGCGTGAAGGCATTCTCGACGATGTGCGCGTAGGCCTCGGCATCGGCTTCCGTAACCGGCACCGACGCCTGGGGCCGTGGGACGTACGCCCCTCGGCCGATCGTGGCCAGCGATCCGGAATGACCGGTGAAACCCTGCGCCCCGCCACCGCTGTCGCTGCCCCATCCTTTCGCCGCCTTCCTCGCCCTTACGCCTTCGAGTCGCGCGGCCGGCGCGGTCGCGGGCGGCTCGGACGCGGCGCGCGGCGCCGCCAGGTTGGCCAGCGGGGCTTCGGCCTCCAGGGAAGCCTTTGTCGCCTCGGGGACGGGCGATGCCTCCTCTGCCATTGTCACGGCCGGCCCCGGCTGCCGCGGCGATAGTGGCGCCTGCTTACGAACGTCGGTGCTGGAACAACCGATTGCCGCGGCGGCGACCGTCGCCAGAAGGACGAATCGCCGGTTGTGGCGACGAAAGGACGCCGGCGCGTCCGCGAGCACGTTCCCGATACCGATGGCGTTCGACATGGCAGGCCTCCTTGCCCAAATTGGGCGGGTCCTGCTACTGACGCACCAGCGGCGCGAAAGTTCTTGGCGAAATACGACTACTGGACGACGGGCGTGCAGCAGCCGGTGATGCACCCGGTCCCACTGGGACAACTCCTCGGATCGATGCCTCCGGGGCCGCACGCCATGGCGCCGAACTCACACTGGGGCGTGGGCGGCGCTGCGCCACCTGCGCCTCCCGCTCCGCCCGCGCCGCCTGAACCTGCGGCGCCGCCTGCGCCGCCAGCCCCACAGTCGGCCGGGATTGTCGGCTTGCCGACGCAGATTTCACACCGTTCGCACGGGTTGTTGCACCCCGTGTTCTGTGTGCAGCGTGGGCATGCCGTGGTGTCGTTGAATTTCGCGGCCGTACACGACGGCAGTAACATCAGGCTGCCGACGCCCGGGATCGCGCAGCAACCGAAGCAGTCGCAGCCGTTCGGCACCAGTTTGCGGCAGTTGTTGATGCACTTTTGCGACTGCGTGGTCGGGCAATTCTTGAAGTTCGGGTCGTAGGGACAGCCGACGTCCTTGCCCGGGTTTGCCATGTCGCACTTGAGCTGCCATTCACACCCGTCGTCGCCCATTCCCGAGTTGCCGTCGAAGAAGCAGTCTTGCTTACACGAGTCCACATTGTCTCCGGGGATGCCGGTGGCGTAGCTGCCTTCGTCGTTGTCCAGCGGTCCGACGCATTCGGGATCCAGGTAGTCCACCAGACCGTCGCCGTCGTTGTCGATGCCGTCGCTGCACTGGGCGCTGCCAATCGGAATCTTGCCGCCACCCTCGACGCCAAGGGTGGGACCGTCGTAGCCCCCGTCGGCGCCGCCGTTGCCCTTGCCGCCATTACCGCCGGTGCCGATGGTTCCCCCGCGCGCGCTGGCGTCAGTGGAAAGCGCCTTGACGGATTCGCCGCACGCGGCCACCGCAAAGGGCAAGGAAATCAGCAGAAAAGACACACAGGCCGGGCGCAGTGGACTTGTCATACCGGATTAGAGCCCCGAGCGACGCGATACGGCTCACGCGCAATTCGTGGCCAAACGTGCTGCAATTCCCCGCCCGGTGAGCCGTTTGGCTGCGGTGAGGGATCCAACCCAGTACAATGGGGATCGCGGTGAGTCATCCCATTCTTTACTCGATCCCGACCCCCGGCGACGCGGAGCTGGTCGCGCGCGCGATCGCGGGCGATCGCTGGAGCCGCGAGATGATCTACCGCCGCCACGCCAACTATCTGCTGGGAATGACGGTGCGGCTGATGGCCAACCGCAGTGAAGCCGAGGAGGTTGTCCAGGACACTTTCATCGCCGGCTTCGAACAGCTGCAGACCCTTCGCAATCCGGAGGCGCTTCGCGCCTGGTTGTCGCAGATCGCCGTCAGCCTGGTGCGCAGGCGGATGCGGCGGGCGCGGCTGTTGCGGTTTCTGGGCCTTGACCGGGGCGCCGACGACGTAACGCTGGAGTCGCTGGCGGCGTCGGGCGTTGATCCTGAAGGCAGCGCGGAGCTGGCGCTACTGGATCAGGTCCTGCGCGGGATGCGCACCGAGTTGCGGATCGCCTGGATGTTGCGTCGGGTTGACGGGCTCGAGTTAACCGAGGTGGCGTCCGTTTCTGGCTGCTCCCTGGCGACGGCCAAACGTCGCATTGTCGAGGCCGAGGCGATCGTGCAACGGCATTTGAACCCGAACCCGAACCTAAACAAGGATCAGCCATGAGCGGGTTCGACGCGCCCATCAAAGATCGCCTGCGCGACGTTGGCGACGAACCCACGCTGGCGCGCATGTGGACGCGTATCCAGGCGGGCCCACCGCCAGCCGGGTCGCGGCGCCGGCTGCTACCGACCATGGTCCTCGCGACGGCGGGGACGTTCGCGTGCGTGGCGCTGCTGGTCGGCTACCTCGGCAGGGATCGCGGGCCGCTGCGGCTCTCCGGCGGCCATCCGGTGGTGTCGACGGTCGCGGCCGCCGGCGGGACCCTGTTGATGATGTCGGATGGATCGCGCATCGAGCTTGGGCCCGGGACGCGGTTCGAGCCGGTGGAATCGTCGGGCTCCCTGTTTGTCGCCGTCGTCGCGAACGGCACGGCGGCTTTTGACGTTCATCCGGGCGGCCCGCGCCGCTGGCAGATTGAATGTGGATTGGCGACGGTCGAAGTGGTCGGCACGCGATTCAGCTGCGAACGGACCCCCGATCACCTGCGCGTCGCGGTGGCGCGCGGCGCGGTCCTGGTCCGCGGCGAGCGGATCCCCGACCGCGTCCGCCGGCTGACCGCCGGACAGGCTCTTGACGTGGCCGCCGGGCCCGCCGCGCCCGCCGCGGTGCCGGCACAGCCGGCGGTTGCGCCGGTTCCCCGCACCGAACCGGCGCCCGCCGCCGCTGCAGGTCCGTCCGCTGGCGGCTGGCGCGATCTCGCGCGCCGAGGTCGTCACCAGGAGGCGTTCGCCAGTCTGCCCGCCGGCGGTATCGCGCCGGAGACAAAACGCCTGGGGATCGCCGACCTGTTTGCGCTGGCCGACGTGGCGCGACTGTCCGGGCATCCCGCCGACGCCGTCGCGCCGCTGGATCGCATCCAGAACGAATTCGCCGACGATTCGCAGGCACCGCTGGCGGCTTTTGCGCTGGGCCGTCTGGAGCTCGATACCCTGGGCAGACCCGACCGCGCCGCCGCCGCCTTCCGCCGGGCGTTGAAGCTGGGCATCCCGCACAGCCTGCGCGAAGACGTGCGCGCCCGTCTTGTGGAGGCGTATGTGCGGGCCGGCGATCGCGCGGCCGCGACCTCGGCCGCGCGTGCCTACACGCGTGAGTTCGCCAGCGGCCGCTACGCGGACCGAATCAAGGCGCTGACACAGGGCCAGTAACCGCGTTATACCGGGCGCGATGATCGCGTCCGCGCGGAGGCTATCCCTGGTTGTCGCGCTGGCTGCCTGGTCGACTACCGGTCTTGCCGCCGCGCCGGCCCGCCGTCCGGTCGCCGTTGCCGTCGCCCCGTCCGCCTGCTCGACGCCGCCCCTGTCGCTGCCGGCGTTCGTCGACGCGCTACGGGTCGAGCTGGCGGGGGCATCCATCCGTTGCTGTGACGGCGACGCGCCACACCCGCCGGGCGCCGCGGTCCCGTCGGCCACCGTGTTGGTGACGCTGGGCTTCGAGATCTGCCAGCCCAGCGCCGGCCACGTCTCGGTCTCGGTCGCCGACGGCGTCGGAGGCCCGGGCGTTCGCCGAGACATCGACCTCGACGACGTGGCGCCGGAGGCACGACCGCGAGCGCTGGCGCTGGTGGTCGCCGAGCTGGTCGGTGCCGGCCCGTCGACGTCGCCGCCGCCTACCGCGCCGCCTGCCGCGGTGGCCGCGCAATCGGTGGCGGCGACAGCGTCAGCGCCCGGACGATCGTCGCTGGGCGCGCTGCAGCTGGGGGCCGATTTCGCGCTGCGTTTCTATCCCGCCCGCGACACCACGTTGCCGGGCGCGAGACTGTGGCTCGCCGCTGCGCCTGGCTCATGGGGAGCCGAGGCGGCCGTCGACGCGGCGACGGGTAGCCACGACTATGCTCCGGGCACCGTGACGGTGCGGTCGCTGTCGGCGGGCGTAACCGCCGGGCCGCGCTGGACACTGGGCGAATTTGTCGCCAGCGCCAGCATCGGCGCCGACGTCGGCTGGACCTGGATCGCCGGCCAATCGACGAACCCCGGCGTCACCACCGGCAGCGGATCGGGCCTGACGGGCGCGGTTCGCGTGCGCCTCGGCATCGAACGCGCCGTCGCAGCTTCGATCCGTATTCGGGCATTACTTGACGGCGGCTTCGTCGTGTCTCCGGTCGACAGCGCCGTGGACGAGACCCGGGCCGCGGGGACGTCAGGTCTGTTTGTGCTGGCGGGCGTGGGCGTCGGCTACACGCTCGGCGGCCAAGGTCGCTAACGCCCGCTGGCGCCGCCCTAGGCGCCGCGCCTAGCCGGCCATGCGCTTGCCGGTGCCGGGGTTGGCGGTCGCTGCCGCCACCACCGTCGCCGGCATCTCGCCCTCGAGGGCGAAGCCCTGCGGAATGCGGCGCGCGACGGTCACGTAGACCGACGGGCGCTGTTCCAGGTTCTCGAACACCAGCGTCAAACGATCGCCAATCTCCAGGCGCTCGCTGCTCTCGATGGCGGCGCCACCGGCGGAGATCTCGTGAACGCGCACCGTGCCGATGGCGGTCTTGCCGCGCGCCAGGCTGGAGGTCCAGTCGACGACGTGACGAAAGTGTTTGCGCGCGTAGGGGTTGTATTCGGCCTGAAAGTTGGTCTCGCCCTCGCCGGCGCCGCTTTCGCTGGGACCGTTCGCTGACAGCTCGATGGACGTCCGTTCCGCGTCGATGTGCGCGGCGCTGGGACCGGCCTCGATTTGCGTGCGCTCGGCCACCTCGACCGCGGCGTCCGGCGCCACCGATTCGATGTCCTCTTCCTCGATCAAGAGGTCGTCCAGCTGGACGTCTTCCAGCAACAGGGCCTCCGCCATCTCGCGGAACACCTTGGCGTTCTCGTCCTTGATATCGCTCAGCAACATCGGTTTGCGCTGATTGACCGACTCGCGGATGCGCTTGCTGACGCCGACGTAGCCCAGGATCGGCACGCTGATGCCCAGGAAATCGCTGATCATGCGCGACACGGCGTGGAAGATGCCGGTCTGGTTCTGTTCGAAGACCTGGTTGCCGATGATCTGCGCGTTGAACCGGCTCAGCACCTTGAACACGGCCTCGGCAAATTCGGGATGTTCGGTTCGCAGGCGCGCCAGCAGGTTGCTGACCTTCTCGTTCTCCTTGCTGGTGATGGCCGGTTCCAGGAGCGCGATCTCGTCGTTCTTCTCGGCGTGGTGGCGCAGCGTGCGCAACACCGCGCCCTTGAGGAACGAATACGCGGTCTGGATCGACGTGACCTGCGGCGTGACCACCAGCAGGCGCTGCGATCCCAGCTCGAAGAAATCGAGCACGTTGAAGCTGACCCCCGCGCCCACGTCGACGATCACGACGTCCGCCCCCAGCGCGCGGATCTTCTTCATGATGCGTTGTTTTTCGCCGTGGCTGATGTTGGCGGCGCCGACCGACGCGCCCGTGCCGGCGATGAGGTGAAGGTTCGGGTGCGGGGTCGGCGTCAGCGCCGGCTCCAGCGACGTGATCTTGCGGTCAAGCAGCGCTTGCAGGCCGGGGACCGGGCGGTCAATCCCGAACAGGACGTGCTGGTTGGCGGCGCCCAGATCGCAGTCGACAAGCACCACGCGCTGCCCACTTTGCGCCATGGCGACGGCCAGGTTGGAAGAGACGATGCTCTTCCCGACGCCGCCTTTGCCGCCCCCGATCGTGATAATGCGAGCGGTCGAGCTGGTTTGTGCCGGAGATTTCAATCGCCCCTCCGGTTCTCTATCGTCAAACTTCTGACATTACTTTAGCGCGCGCGGCATTCTCCCAAGTGGTCGCCAGCTATAGCTTCTTGAAGGCGCTGACGATCTGGTTGATAGTTTTCCCGTTGGGATCGCGGTGCTCGCGGTCGGCGATGGCCATCAGCGTCTCACCCTTTTGCGCGGTGACACCGGTTGCCACCCCCTGCCGCCCCCATTCGTCGGCCAAGAGCTGCTTGCCCCGCGCCAGGCTGTTGCCGTCCGGAAACTCGCACACCAGCGTCTCGAGGTCGTTGACGCGCCCGTTCTCACAGAAGCTGGCGCCGTAGCGGGCTGGGTCGGCGTTGTTGAACCCTTCGGGGCGCAGGCCGGCGTTCTTGAGGCCGTGGATGATCTTGTTGGTGTGCGGCGTCCCCGCCACGTGGGATGGCGCGAGTGGAACTAGAACCGGGGCGTTGGCAGCCACCGCGGGAGCGATGGGCGCGACAGTTTTGGATTTTCCGCACCCCGAACCCATGATCGCCGTCGTGGCCAGCAGAACGCCGGACATTGCCGCGGCCATGGCCGTGGCCAGGCTTTGGTTTCGCATGGTCACCCCTCCTTGGCTAGCGGCGCCAGCCGCCGCGGCGGTCGTGGTCGTTGTCGTGCTTGCCCCGATTTTGCTGGTTGGCCGACTGCTGTGGCGCCGGGTTTCCACGCCAGCCACCCGACGGCGGCGGGGCATTTCCACGCCAGCCACCCGATGCTTGCG
>DASRQT010000058.1:0-10976 GCA_035696485.1 Polyangia bacterium
CGGGTCCATCGCAGCGGAGCGCGCTATTCTTCCGCGATGGCCAGCCTTCGCGATCCGGTCTGCGGGATGACGGTGGATGCCAACACGCCGCTGCGGACGATCTATCAAGGCCAGACCTTCGTCTTCTGCAATCCGCACTGCCTGCAGCGCTTCCAGCAGGCTCCCGGAAACTACCTGGCCTCGAAGCCAGCGCAACCCCCACCGCCAAACCACCACGAACCGGCGACCTCGTCCCAGATCACTTGGACCTGCCCGATGCACCCCGAGATCGTGCGCGGCGCGCCCGGCAGCTGTCCGATCTGCGGCATGGCGCTGGAGCCACGAACGGCGCAGCTTGGCGACGAAGAGAACCCCGAGCTGCGCGACATGCGCCGGCGCTTCTGGATCAGCCTGGGGTTCACGATCCCGCTGGTCGTGATCGCCATGGCGCACGCGCTGCTTTCGCAGCCATTTGGCTCGTGGCTGCAGATGCTGCTGGCCACCCCGGTCGTGTTTCGCGGCGGCCAGCCCTTCTTCGTGCGCGCTTACCAGTCGGTGAGAACGCGCCACCTCAACATGTTCACGCTGATCGGCCTGGGCGTCGCGACCGCCTATCTCTACAGCGTGGCCGCCATGTTGTTGCCGGGTGCCCTCCCTGCCGCCGCCACCGGCGTCTACTTCGAACCCGCCGCCGTCATCGTCACGCTGGTTCTGCTGGGACAGGTGCTGGAGCTGCGCGCCCGCAGCCATTCGGGCGCCGCCATCCGGGCGCTGCTGGGACTGGCGCCAAAGCTGGCGCGCCGCCTGCGCGACGATGGCAGCGAAGAGGACGTTCCCCTCGATCAGGTTCGCGCCGGCGATCGCCTGCACATCCGCCCGGGAGAGAAGATTCCCGTCGACGGCGTCGTCCTCGAGGGGCGCAGCGCCGTGGATGAATCGATGATCACCGGCGAGCCAATCCCGGTCGAGAAGGAACCGGGAGCGCCGGTCATCGGCGCGACCATCAACGGCACCGGAACCCTGGTCATCCGCGCCGAGCGGGTCGGCTCCGACACCCTGCTGGCGCAGATCGTCCGTCTGGTCGCCGACGCCCAGCGTACGCGCCCCCCGATCCAGCGCCTGGCGGACCGGGTGTCCGCGGTGTTCGTTCCGTCGGTGATCGCGGTAGCGCTCTGCACCTTCGCAGCGTGGGCGCTGTTCGGTCCCGAACCGCGCCTCGGTTTCGCGCTGGTGAACGCGGTCGCGGTCCTGATCATCGCCTGCCCGTGCGCGCTGGGGCTGGCGACGCCGATGTCGATCATGGTGGCGGTCGGCAAGGGCGCGACGCTGGGCGTGCTGTTCCGCAACGCCGAGGCCATCGAGGCCCTGGGAAAGGTGGACACGCTGGCGGTCGACAAGACCGGCACGCTGACCGAAGGCAAACCGCAGCTGGTCACGATCGAACCCGCACCGGGCGTGACCGCCGCCGAGCTGCTGCGCCTGGCGGCCAGCCTGGAGAAGAACAGCGAGCACCCGCTGGCCGCGGCCATCGTGGGCGCCGCCGAGCAGCAGAAGCTGCCCCTGGAGCCGGCAAAGGAATTCGTCTCGCTGACCGGCAAAGGAGTCCGCGGCACGGTGGCGGGCGTGTCGGTCGCGCTGGGCAATCGACTGCTGGTGGACGAGGTCGCCAACGCCGATCCGGCGCTGCCCGCACTCGAAACCAAAGCGGACGTGCTGCGCGCCGGTGGGCAGACTGTGATGTTCGTGGCGGCCAGCGGCCGCGTTCTGGGCATCCTGGGCGTCGCGGATCCAATCAAGGCCGGCGCCCGCGACGCCATCGCCGAGCTGGGCGCGGCGGGCATTCACGTCGTGATGTTGACCGGCGACAGCCGCACCACCGCGCAGGCCGTCGCCCGGCAGCTGGGCCTTGACCCCGACAAGGACGTGTTCGCCCAGCTTCTGCCCGGCGCGAAGGCCGACGCCATCAGGGAATTGCAGCAGGCGGGGCACATCGTGGCCATGGCCGGCGACGGGATCAACGACGCCCCCGCCCTGGCCAGGGCCGACGTCGGCATCGCCATGGGGACCGGGACCGACGTGGCCATCGCCGCCGCGCCGATAACCCTGGTCAAGGGCGACCTCCGCGGCGTGCTGCGCGCGCGGCGCCTCAGTCAAGCGACGGTGGCCAACATCAAGCAGAACCTCTTCTTCGCGTTCGTGTACAACACGCTGGGCATCCCGGTCGCCGCCGGCGTGCTTTACCCGGTGTTCGGCTTGCTGCTGTCGCCGATGATCGCGGCTGCGGCCATGTCGGCCAGCTCCGTGTCGGTGATCGCGAACGCGCTGCGCTTACGCCGCGCCCGCGTTTAGGGCGCGTACCCGGCGGCGGCCGTAATGCAGCACGCCCAGCGGAAGCAGCTCCGTGAACGCGGCCGCGAAGAACAGCGCGGTGGCGCTGCCGGTGGCGTCGTAGAGCGCGCCGGCGGTCAACATGCCCACGATGTTGCCGATGCCGGTGATGGCCATGACGAACAGCGCCTGACCCGTGGCGCGCAGCGGCGCCGGGACACACTCGCCCACCAGCGTAATGCCCGCCCCCCAGAACAGCCCGAAGGTCAGGCCGTGCAGCGCCTGCAGGCCCATCAAGAGCGGCGTATTGTGCGCCTGCGATATCGCGAACCAGCGCACGGCGCTGCCGGCGCAGGCCAGCATCAACATCGCCTCGAGGTCCATCAGCCGGCGCAGTCGCTTGAAGGCGAACAGGACCACGATCTCGGCCGCGACGCCGATGCAAAACGACACGCCGATCACGTTCGGCGACAGCTGCCGGTCGCGCAACAAGATCCCGAAGAAGACGTGATACGGCGCGCAACACATCCAGTGCAGCGCCGCCGCCACCAGCAGCAGCCGGAAGCGCCCATCGCGCAGCAGCACCTTCACGTCGTTGAGCCGCGGTCGCGCGCTCTGCTCGCCGGTACCGCGCAGGCGCAGCGACGCGATGAACGCGGCCGCCAGCGCCAGGCACAACATGCGCGGGACCAGCGGATCGGCGCCGCGGCCACCGCGCGCGGTCAGGATGGCTCCGCCCACCAGCGTCGCCACCATGCAACCGAGCGATCCCCAGACGCGCAACCGTCCGTAGTCACCGCCCGCGCGCACGCGCGCGATCGCCAGCGAATCGGCCAGACCGCCGATGGCGACAGCGAACAGCGAATAGCCGACGTAGGTGGCGAAGATGGCGGGGAACCGCTGCACGAAGAGCAGCGGCAGGAACCCCAGACAGGCGCCGGCACAGACAATCTTGAGGACCCGCGCGTGTTGCCGGGTGCGGTCGGCGATCCAGGCCCAGAAGAGCGGAATTGCCAGCGCCATCACCGGCGACACCGACAGCACGGTCGAGATCTCGCGCCCGGTCAGCCCCAGGCCCTGCAGGTAGGGCGGCAGATAGGGCAGATAGATCCCGATCGCCATGAAGAAGAAAAAATAGAAAACTTCGATCACGGCGCCGGGCCACCCTACCTGAGGCCGCCAGCGTCCACCACCGTCTCCAGTGAGATCGTGGGCGACGAGGTCGAGCCGTCCCGCGTGGTCAGGCGCCGACGGTCGACGCGGCGACCAGGTCGATGAAACCGTAGATCCAGATCAGGTTGATGGCGTCGGCCTGATCGGCGGGCGTGTCGGTCGTGGTCTCGATGGCGGCCGTGAACGGCGTCCCCAGCCTGTAGTAATGGTCGGTGATGCTGCCGTCGTGGCATTCGATGAAGCCTTCGTCATCGGCGCGCACGTCGGTGCCCGGCTCATGCCCGGAATCGACGACCGAGCTGCGCAGCACGGGGACCAGCGCCCCCGACCGCGACAGCAGCGGCCGATAGGCCGAGCGATCGCCAAAGATGTAGGCGTAGAACAGCGAGCCGTGGATGAAGTTGTCTTGATGTAGGTCCAACGACCCCACGGGCGTCGGATACCGGCCGAGCTCCCGCCGCAGCGCCGCCGTCTCCTTGGGCACCCTGTCGGTCGGTTCGGAGCGCAGAAACCGCTGCTTGGGGCGCAGCTCACCGGTCCATTTGCCGGGTGCGATCTCGTAGCGGAGGAAATCGTTGTTCGGCCGCTCGCCGGAGGTGTTGTAACGGGTATGACGCTCGAACCCTGAGGGGTTCACGCAGGGATAGACACGAACCCCGATGCCGCGGTCATGAGCGTAGTCGACGATGGCGCGCGTGTGGTGAAGTAGGGTCAGCGGTCCCGCCTTCTCGTCGCCGTGAAACCCGGCCGTGATGAACAGCCAGCGGCGATCGGGGGAGGTGTCCGCGGTCGAGTTGACCGACAGCAGGGGATACACTTGCCCACCTTCGTTCACAGTCCCGAATTGGTCGACCTCGGCCGCGCGAATTCCGGCCAGAGACGAACCCCAACGCTGGGCGTAATCACTGAAAAGCACAAACGATTATGACACGGAAGCCGCCTCGGCGCGCAGCGCCCAAAGGCGCCTCGCGTCACAGATTTGTGCCTAGCCGGGGGTGCCGCCGTCCTGCCCCTGAGGTCCCAGACACTGTTTGCCCTGGCAGGTGCTGCCCGCCGGGCACAGGTAACCGCAAGTACCGCAATTCATTGAGTCATAGGCCAGATCCGTGCACCGGTACCCACCGCCGGCATTGGCGTCCGGGCAGGAAACCATGGGCGTAGCGCATTGCGGCGGTGCCCCGCCGTCGGCGCCGGGCGGGGGCACGCACTGGTAGTTCTGGCAGACCTTGTCGGCCGGGCAGACGACGCCACAGGCGCCGCAGTTGCTTCGGTCGTAGGCCACGTCGGCGCAATAGGGGGCGGTCGCTACACCACACATCTTCTGCGGCGCCGGGCAGGTCATCGTCTGCCCACCTGGGACGCAGCTGCCGCTGTTGCAATAGGTGCTCTGGGGGCAGGCCACGTTGCAGGCGCCGCAGTTGCCGGGATCGTGGAGGACGTCGGTGCAGAAATAGGGTTTGGCGGTGCCATCACCGCAAAGCTGCATCGGCGCGCTGCAGGTTGGCGGCGGAGGCGGGGCGTTGCACATACCGCCCTGACAGGTGGTGCCGGCCGGGCAAATGGTTCCGCAGCTGCCGCAGTTCGACGGGTCGTAAAAGACGTTGGTGCAGACCGGAGCGCCACCGGTGCCGGGACAGGGCGCGAGGCCCGGGGAGCGACTCATGCTGACCTGGCACAGGCCGGCGTTACAGACGTTGTCGGCCGGGCACATGCGGTTGCAGCTGCCGCAGTTGGCCGGGTCCTTGGACAGATCCGCGCAGGACATCCCGCCGGTCGCGTTCATGCACAGGCCCAGCGGCGCCATGCACGAGGTGGTGGATGGAACGCAGCGGCCGCTCGCGTCGCACATCTCGCCGCCGCGGCAGCTTCCGGGGGCGGTTAGGCAGTCGGGCGCGCAGGCGCCACCGTTGCACTTGAACCCGCTGCGCCCGCCGCCGCCGCAATCGGCGTCGGTGGTGCATCCCTGCCGGCAACTGCCGAGGGCGCTCTGCGTGGCGGCGCCGCCGCTGCTGACACACACCTGGCCGGACCCGCACGGGCGGCTGGCGTCGCACAACATCGAACAGTAGCCGGCCGGCCAGCCGAAGCGGCCCTCGTCCATGCAGAAGGCGCCGGCGCTGCACTCGATGTTTCGTTTGCACGGCTGCCCGAAGCCCGCTGTCCCCGCCGGCTGGCAGGTCGCCGCCTCACAAACACCCGCGCAACGAAGCGCGCACTGTCCGCAGTTGGTCGGATCGTCGGGCAGCGACGTGCAGCTGGCGCCGCAGGTGGTGAAGGCCGCAGGACAGCCACCCCCGGTCGACGTCGAGCAGACGCCGTTCTGGCAGAAGGATCCCGACGCGCAGTTGCGACCGCAACCGCCGCAGTTGGTCGGGTCCATCATGAAGTTGGTGCAGTACATACCCCCGGTCGGGTACGGGCAGACGTTGGGCTGGTTGGCGCCGCAGGTCGGAGCGGTCCCGCCGTCGAAACCCGTCGTCCCGGCCGTGCCGCCGGCGCCCGATTGGCAGATACCCATGTAACACCCGCCATTGTTCGGGCAGAGATGGCCGCACGAGCCGCAATTGGCCGGGTCGTAAGACAGGTCGGCGCAATAGCTGCCGGTGGGGCCGCTGCACACGGCAACGTTTCCAGGCGCGCCGGCGAACCCGCCGCCGCCGCCAAAGCCGCCGGCCCCGCCGTCAAAGCCACCGCCAAAGCCACCTTGGCCCCCGAACCCACCGGCACCGCCGTCGGGGTTGCCACTACACTTGCCGGCCTGACACATCTGGTTGGCGCCGCAGACGATGCCGCAGGCGCCGCAGTTGCGCGGGTCAGCGGCCAGATCGAAGCCGTCGTCGACGCGGCCGTTGCAATCGTTGTCGAGGCCGTCGCAGCCCTCCGGTTTCGGAATCTGCTGCGCGCGCACCGTGACCAGAATACCCTTGTCGCAGATCTTCGATCCGGAGGAACAGACGCCAACCCCCAGGGTGGCGGCGTCACCGCTATAGAAGATCGCGCCCGCGCCTTCGTCGACGCTGCCGTTGCAGTCGTTGTCCACGCCGTCGCAGATCTCGGCGCCCGCGTTGGTGATGCGACATTCGCAACCGTTGCCGGGGTCGCGATCCAGGTCCACGGTGCCGGCCGCGCAGGTCCAGGCACAACCGCCGTTCACGCACGCCGCCGCGCTGTTGGCGGGCGTTTGACAGCGAACATTGCAGCCGCCGCAGTTGTTGACGTCACCGCCGGCGACGCCGACCAGATCGTCAACCTGACCGTTGCAGTCGTTGTCGATGCCGTCGCACACTTCCGGCGTCGGTGTTCCCGGCGTTCCCCCGCAGACCACGCCCGTGAAGCTTGCGTTACACACGGTCTTGGCGGCGACCCGGCAGGCGCCCTCGCCCCCGCTGCAGTCGGTCCCGAGGCCAAATCCCTCGTCCACCTTGCCGTTGCAGTTGTTGTCGATGCCGTCGCAGCGTTCGAAGGCGCCCGGCCCGATGGCGGGGTTGCTATCGTCACAGTCACCCTGGTTGGTCGTGAACCGATCGCCGTCGCGATCGCAGTCCGCCACGGCCTGATCGCGCTTGTCGCAGTTCTGGTCGATCCCGTCGCCGCAGATCTCCTTGGCACCCGGAAAGACGCTGGGATTGTTGTCGTCGCAGTCCGTTCCTGCCGGATAGCCGTCGCCATCGACGTCGACGGGTGAGGGCGGCAGCGTAGGCATGACCTGGATCTTCACCGGAGCCCAGGGGCTGACCGCGCCGTGCCGATCGGTGGCCGTGACGTAAAACAGATAGAAGCCGTCCTGCTTGCTGCTGAAGATCGCGCTGGCGCCATTTTTCGTCAGCGTGAAGGTCGGCGGCGTGAAGCGATCGGGCGCGAAGTCGTAGGTCACCTCGTCGCCGTCCGGATCGACGGCGCTGGCCAGCAGCGGCAGCGACACCGGCGCGCCGGGGGCGTGCTGTAGCACCGCGCCGATCGGCGCCACCGACGGCACACCGGGGGCGCGGTTGGCGGTGGCCGACAGCACCGAGATGGTGACCGCCGCCGGGGCGGACGTCGCCGAACCGTCGCTGGCGACGCAGGTGATGGGGTAGTCGCCCGGTTCGGTGGCGGTGAACACCACCGTGCCGCCGGTGGTGGCCGACAGCGCCGCGTCCCTGGACGCCCACAGATACGTCAGCGCCGCCTGCTCGGCATCCTTGCCGTAGGCGTTCAGGACCACCACGTCACCGGCGCGCACGACGCTGGCGCTGGCGCCGATCACGACGAACGGAGGCGTGTTCGCCATCTGCACCGACGCCGGTTCGACCACCAGCTCCCAGCGCAGCCGAGACTCGGCCGTGCCGGCGGCGCCGACGACGTCAATCTGGAAATGCCCCGGCAAGGACCCGATCGCCGTCGCCACCGTGCCCGCCATCGCGCTCGTCACCGCCACCGAGGGATGGCTGGCTTTCCAGGTGAAGGTCACGTCAGCGCGCGGCGACGACACCTTGAACAAGGCCGGCGCTGCCACCGCGACGTGCACCGGGCCAGCGGGCATACCGGTCAGAAACGGCGGCGCTACCGCCTGCGGCGCGAGATCCCACCTGTCCAGCGCGCCGTCGCAGTTGTCGTCGATCCCGGCTGCCGGCTGCAGCATCGTCAAGGACATCTCGTCGGTGCCCAGCGCGTTCGCGCTGCGTGGCGGTGGGGCATCGGCGTCGGCGCCACGAACCAGATAAAGCGATGCCTCGGCGACGGCGGTGGCTCCCTTGGTCACCGATCCCAGACCGCCGAACGCGAAATCGACGCGGCTGCCGTTCATCCACAAGAGAAATTCCGGATCGTCGGCGGCGAGCTCGGGCGGCGTGGCCAGGAAGGCGCCGCTCCTGCGTTCGCTGGTGACATTCACCTTGAATTTGCCCGTCGGCAGGCGGGTCGCCGAGAACAGCGCCCAGGAGGCCTCCTCACCGGTCGCGGCCGCCCCGCGCGCCGAAACGCGCGTGAAGATCTGCAGCGCATCGCCGGCCGTCATGGCCGCCAGCACGTCGGCGGCGGTGGCAGCGGTTCCGGCATAGCCGTTGACGAAGGCGGCCGGCATCTGCCCGAAGCCAAGCGCCAGCGGGGCGCGCACCAGCAGGGCGTCGGCGCACGCGCTGCCCGCTGCCCCCAGCGACAGCTTGAGGTCGAAGATGGTCTCGGGCGGCGTGACCACATAGGTCGAGAAGTGGTTGATCTCGCCCACCACAAACCCGTTGACGGCGTCGACGGACAGAACCTTGATCTTCTCCCATTTGCCGCTGGCGTAGTCGTAGGTCTGAATGATGGGTGGCCCCTTCTTCAGCACGAGGTCGCTGACCGGCAGGTGAACCTTGACCGGACTCTTGAACGCAAGGCCCGTGGGACCGAAGTCGACCGGCTTCAGCTCCTTGGGAGGAATGCCGGCGATCTGCGACGCCGCCGACACCGGCGCGTGGTTCATCGACGAGATCGTGACCGCCACCGGATTGCCAGGCGGCAGCGCGCCCGGATCGATCTGCAACGCCGCGCCGCGGACCGGCGACAGCGGCGCCTCGACCACCAGCGTGGCGCCGTTCGAATCCTTCGGATCAACGTGCGCCGAGGCCTGAACCACCGACTGCGACGCCGTGACCGTGAAGGTCTGCTGGACGGTCTCGCCGCCCAGCTGCGCCTGCACGGTGAACGTGTGCGCACCGCCCTGGGCCGACGAGGCCTTCCACGCCACGGTTCCGCCCTCGTCGATGGTGGCGCCGTCGGGCTTGGCCATCAACACCCACTGCGCCGCGCCCGGTTGCGACAGCACGGTCTGGTATTTCAGCTCGCCGCCGACCTCGGTGTATTGCACGGGCGCCGACACCACGCGCAGGGCGTTGGACGCCACGCCCGGCTTGACGTTGGACCTCTTCACACCGCAGCCGCCGGCGGCAAGCAAGAACGTGGCAGCTCCCAGAACACCCAATGCGCGCGCGAATCGAGACATGGTCCCCCGTGCGTACAGCCTCGTCGCAAAAATGCGGAAGCTTTAGCCACGCCGCGCGATCGCGGCCGTGTGGGGCAGCCGACGCCCGTGTAGGCACCGAAACGCCGAAACCGCCCCGGGTCGGTTGTGGTGCGCGCCTGGCGGTGTTATCCACCTCCTTATATGGACAGGAACCTGGCGCTGGAGGTGGTCCGTGTCACCGAGGCGGCGGCGCTGGCGGCGGCGCGGTTTGTCGGGCTTGGCGATCGCAACAACGCCGACCTCGCCGCCACCGAGGCGATGCGCAAGACGTTCGAGTACCTACACGTCAGCGGAACCGTGGTCATCGGCGAAGGCGAACGTGACCAGGCGCCGATGCTGTACATCGGTGAAAGGCTGGGTGACGGCAATCCTGATTCGCCGCGGGTCGACATCGCGGTCGACCCGCTGGAGGGGACGAACCTGTGCGCCAACGGCATCAACGACGCGCTGGCGGTCGTGGCCATGGCCGAGCACGGCCAGTTCTTGAACGCCCCCGACACCTACATGCAGAAGATCGCCGTGGGCCCCATCGGCGTGGGTGTGATCGACATTCGAAAGAGCGCGACCCACAACCTGGCCGCCATCGCCGAGGCCAAACAGGTTTCGGTCGGCGATCTCACCGCCGTGATCCTCGACCGGCCCCGTCACGACGCGCTCATCGCCGAGGTGCGCAAGGCGGGTGCCCGCATCCGCCTGATCTCCGACGGGGACGTGGGCGGCGCCATCGCCACCGCCGATCCGTCGACCGGTATCGACGTGCTCATCGGGACCGGCGGCGCCCCCGAGGGCGTGCTGGCCGCGGCCGCCCTGCGCTGTGTCGGCGGCGACATGCAGGGGATCCTGCGGCCGCGCAACGACGAGGAACGAACCCGCGCCGCCGCCATGGGCGTCAGCGACATCAACAAGGTCTTCCAGATCAACGAGCTGGCCGGCGGCGACGTCATGTTCGCCGCCACCGGCGTCACCGACGGCTTCTTGCTGCGCGGCGTGCGCTTCACGGGCACCGGCGCCGAGACCCACTCGGTGGTCATGCGCTCGCGCTCCGGGACGGTGCGTTTCATCCGGGCCCGCCACCGCTTCCAGGAAAAACCCGACTATGAACGCGGCAAGACGCGCAAGTCGACGACCTGACCCTCGAGCGACACGCGATCCGATCGAAGCGCTAACGCCCGCGAAATCCCGGCACCGAGCCCTCGCGCGCCAGCTTCAAGAAGGCGGCCGCGCGGTCGAGAAGGTCACCGGCTTGCGCCGTGGTCAGCGCGACCCGAACCTCGAAGCTTGATCCCACGCCCTTGGTGCTGACCCCGTCCAGATAGGGCCCGAGGCCCAGCATCAAGATCTCGGGGTTCTTCTTGGCGTCGCGCAGCGACTGCGTCACCTGGCCGGCCAGCGTCGTCGCGTCCTCGCTGGTCGCCAGATCGGCCACGACGATCGCGTCGAGGCCGCCGGCGACGTCCAGACCGGCCGCCATGCGGGTCACCGAGGCGGCGCTCTTGAAACGCGGCTCGGCCTG
>DASRQT010000059.1:0-2316 GCA_035696485.1 Polyangia bacterium
AAGCGTACGGGCCGTTCCGGATTCCGAAGGGCACCTATTTCATGATGGGTGACAACCGCTCGCAATCCTGCGACTCGCGCCAGTGGGGCCCCGTGCCGCGCAAGAACCTGATCGGCAAGGTCTTCGCGACCTACTGGCCGCCGAGCCGGATCTCGTTCCACTGAGGCGTTAGTGGCTCTGAGCCACTAAGTCGCTCTTTCGCTAGGATTCCGCCCCGGCCCACGGGTCGCCCCCTTATGAGCAAGGTGATCGAGACACTCGAGCGCGCCCAGTTGCGCGACAACATCCCCCAGTTCAAGGCGGGGGACACGGTCCGTGTCCATTTCAGGGTGATCGAGGGCCAGCGGCAGCGCATCCAGGTCTTCGAGGGGGTCGTGATCAAGCGCCAGGGCTCCGGTGCCCGCGAGACGTTCACCGTCCGCAAGCAGTCCTTCGGCATCGGCGTCGAGCGCACGTTCCCGCTGCACACGCCCAAGATCGAGAAGATCGAGGTCGCGGCGATCGGCGACGTCAATCGCGCAAAGCTGTATTACCTGCGGGGGAAGGTCGGCAAGAAGGCCCGCATCCGCGAGCTCCGCCAGGACGTCGTCCGCGCCCCGAAGGGCCCTGCCGTGCAGCCGCCGGCGGAAGTCGCTGAGAGCGACGTTTCCGCGGACACGCCCGAATCGCCCGCCGAATAGGCAGCTAACCTCGGCGGGGTGGCGCCCAAGAAGACAGGCCAGAAGCTTCTGAGGTTCGACCGGCAGCTCGGGGCCCGGCTGGTTGCCGGAACCGACGAGGCTGGTCGTGGCTGTCTGGCCGGGCCGCTGGTCGTGGCCGGCGTGCTGCTCGACTACAGCTGCCTCCGTGACCACAAGGTGCGGCCGCTCGGGTTCCTCAACGACTCGAAGCAATGCTCAGCCGAGCGGCGCGAAGAGCTCTTCCACGCAGTCCTCGGTTGCGCCGAGCAGATCGTCGTGCGGGTCATCCCGCATGGGGCGATCGACCGCAACGGCCTGCACAAGTCGAACCTCGCAGCGATGCGCGAGATCCTGCACGCGCTCTCCCCACCCGCCGAAGTGTGTCTCGTCGACGGTTTCCGTCTCGGGCCGACCGCGCCGCCGCACCGGGCCGTCGTCGACGGGGACGAGAAGAGCGCGGCGATCGCGGCGGCCTCGATCGTCGCGAAGGTGACGCGTGATCGGCTGATGCGGAAGATGGACGCGCTCTTCCCGCACTACGGTTTCTCCTCGCACGTCGGCTACATCACACCCGGCCATTCGAAGATCGTCCGCGAGCGCGGGCCTTCGAGCATTCACCGCCGTTCCTTTCAGGCGATGTGTTACTTGAAGGAAGAGGAGCCCGCGGCTCTGTCCGCCTGACGGACCCGGCAAGCCTCCGCAGGCGTATCACCGTCGTAGACCCCCGACGGGAGGCCGAGATGGCTAGACGCTTGCTTGCGACGATCGTAATCTCCATGGGCTGTGCCGTGACGGCAGCTGCCAATGCCGGCGGGGCGGGCGGGCCGGGGTCCGGGGTCCGACAGGGCGGCGGAGGAGTCGAGCAGGGCGGCATTCGCTACGTGGCGGTTCCTGCCGGTGGGCGGACGGTGCTGGAAGTGATCCGTCGCAGCGACGCCAAGATCATCCGATTTGTCTCGCTGAACGACAACTGGGGTGTCCCTCTCGTCGCTTTCGACGGGACAACCGGTGGCCTGCTGCAATCCCGCCACATGTTGGTGCTGGGCGACGTCTACCTCGGCGCCGGATTGCGAAAGCACAGCTCGTTCGCACTGGTCGACACACGCAAGCTTCGTGTTATCCGGACGATTCGCTTAAAGGGCGACTATTCATTCGATGCGCTTGCTCCTGATGGCAAGTACCTCTACCTGATCGAGCACGTTCCGTCGCGCGACTTCTCTCGTTACCGCGTTCGTGCGTACGACTTGCGCACGAACAAGTTGCTGACCAGAGTCATCGTGGACAAGCGTGAATGGGAACCGACGATGCAGGGCTGGCCCGTGACACGGGCGACATCCACCGATGGCGGTTGGATCTACACCCTCTACGGCGGAACGGGCAAGTCGTTCATCCATGCACTTGACGCCCGCAACGCCGGCGCAGCGTGCATCGATCTGCCGTGGCGAAAGCAGCCGTCGCGTCTTTATGAGCTCAGGATGCGGCTACGCGAAGACGGCCGCCTTGTCGTGCGTGGGCCGAACGGCCGCACGCTTGCCATCGTCGACCACAAGACCTTCCGTGTCCTGAGTTCCGTTCGCGATCCGTGACAGACGTGTTCGCCGGCCTCCCGTAGCGTTGCCGTATGGCGCGCGGAGGT
>DASRQT010000060.1:0-5898 GCA_035696485.1 Polyangia bacterium
GCCCTGCGCGCTGGTGCCGGAAGCACTCTCCCCTGGCCTGGCAACCTTTTCTGGCGGCAGTATCGTCTCCTTCGCCAGGTTCGACGCCGAAACCAGCCGATTCGACGCGTTTTACGCTCCCGTTGACACCTGCAGGTCTCAGCGCTTCGCTTCGGACATCTCTCGCTTCGAATCCATCGGCCAGGAAGGCTACATCTGGCAGGACAACACGGCCGCGGAGAACCTGGGCATGATTCGCTACGGGCTGTTCAGCGGCGGATTGCTGCTACCCGGAATCCCTGTTGCGCTGGCCTCACCGTACTATTCAGTCCTTCTCCCGTCCCAACCGGTCATCGTCTACACGATCGAAACCAACACCGAGCGCGACGGCCTGTACATCAGCAGCGGCCTGCCTTTCTCGACCACGGACTAGCGCACGGACGGGCGCCTGAGGGGCCCCTTACCAGATTGTGGAGATCAGGCCAGCGCCGGCAATCAGTCGATCCTTGGATACCAGCGCTATGCGATGTTGAAGCGCAGTCGCCACAATGAAGCGATCCGCGGGATCGGAGTGCATATGCAGACCTTCAGCAGCGACCGCAATCTCCGCCGTCAGGGGCAGAGGTTCAATCCGCGGCAAGGAAAGTGTCTCGCGTAACCATTCGCCGACGGACGTGCCCAGTTCTACTTTCTTCTTGCGCGCCAGCAAGGCAACTTCCCAAAAGACGATCGCCGGAACACCCAGCCGGTCGGCATGACTGATTGCTCTTACCGCGCCCTCGCCCAAATGTTGTGGCGACCGGGTCCACCAAATCAGGGCGTGCGTATCCAGCGCGATCAACGCCGTTTGCCGCCGGGAAGCAGGCTCCACCTCGCCAGCGAGCTGGTTGGACGCAGGAGATCGGCCTCCCGGCCGACGGCCCCGGCGACGCGCCCGCGCATGCGGGCCAACGTGGCCTTCTCGATGTCTTGGGGATCGGCGATCGGTACCAACCGCGCTACCGGACGGCCGCGCTTGGTGACAATGATCTCGATATTGCCGTCAGCGACTTCGTCAAGGATGGCCAGGCAGCCCTGTTTGAAAGCGCCGGCGGCCACCGTCCGTTTGGTCATGGACATAGTCTATGGACATTTCATCTCCGGTGCCAGCCCGAAGCTTTCGTACGATCTGAACTCCGCGCTGCGTCCAACGCACGCTGCCATGTCGGGGTTGGGCGGATCGTTTCGTTTGAACAGGTGCCACCGAGTCGGTACGATGCCCGCGACTACGATCCTGCGCGCGTCGTCTCGCGGCTGCAGGTAGGCCAAACATGGATCACTTCAAGCGACGGGATATCCGCGCGCTGCTGGTTACGGCGGCGGTGGTTGGGGCGGGGGCGGCGGCCTGCGGCAGCAGCGAGACGATCTACGAGTACGTCGACGGATCGCCGGCTACCGGCGATGTCGGCCAGCCCTCCGGCACGGGCGGTTGCGCCGGAGCAGCGGTCGGCGACGGATGTGGTGGATCGGACGGCGGAGGATTGGGCGGCGGCGGCGATGCGGGCGGACCAGGTTCCGGCGGCGCCGGCGGTGGCGCCGGTTCCGGCGGCGCGGACGGTGGACCGCCGCCAGGCGGCAACGACGGACCGCCCGCGGGCATCGACAAAGGTGGGCCCGACAGTCCGGTTGTCATCGGACCTCTGGGTGGAAATGGCTGCGCCGGCGGGACCTGCGCGAATCCGACCTGCCAGCCGCTGGGCGCTCCCGCCGCCATCGGAGACTTTCCCGAACTGGGGTATGAGGACCGGCCGTCCTACATTCCGAACGACGTCATCATTCCGACCTTCGACGACACACCCGACAGCACCGGCAGCGGGAACTGGACCAGCCTCGGGATGCGGTTCTTCGCGAACAACGACATGCACGTCGACTACTTCATCAACACCGACAACTACTGCGGGCCCATTCTCGCCGATCCCGGTTGCAGCGCCACGTTGCAGGAGATGCTGAGGCTGCACAATCCCGCCAATCACACCGTCCACCACGTTCATATGGGAGCAAACATGCCTCCTAAGAACAACGTTCCGCAAAGCTGCGGCGGTCCCATCAGCGGTGTCACCTGCGAGGTGGAGTTGGCCGGTGTCGAGATGACGATCAACACCGCCAGCGGGGGCGACCGCCCCCACCTGACCCGCTTCCGTCCTCCTTATGGCCAGCCCTACAGTCCGCCGGGACCGACGCTGGCCGCGGTGCAAGCGTCCGTCGCGAAGTTCGCGGTCGCGGTCGGCTGGAGCGTCGACTCCGGCGATTCGTCCGGTGGCCCGTTCACTGGCCGGCAGATCGCCGACAACGTCATCAACGAGATCGGCTCGGGTCCCGGCGCCAAGTCGTGGGGCGTGGTGCTCATGCACGGAACCTTCAGGTGGACGTACGAGGCGTTGTCGATCCTGTTCGACAAGAACAGCGGCTACCTCAAGACACACGGCTTTCGCCTGGCGACCGTGGAGGACGCCATCTGCTGGAAGTACGGAAAGCACTCCTGGCAGATCATCTCCGAGCTGACCCGGCAGGAACGCAGCCCGAATTAGCCAACAGTCGCCCCGATGCGCAGGTTTCACTCCCCAGCTCCATCGCTAGATCGATATGCCCGGGTGCTTTTTCAGCTCAGGCGACCGGAACGCCAACGGCCCGACAAACGCCTCGCACCGCACGGTCGGATGTGTGAATCCGGGCGCCGGACTTCACCGCCGTCAGAACGATCTCGGCGTCGGCCCAGCCGGCGCCGGATCCCGAGAACGCCCTCGCGTGGCGTTCGACGAAAGCTCGTGTTTCTGCCGGCCCCGGGCTTGGGAACCGGGGCAGCGCGCCGAGTTCGCGTGCGAAGGACCTGGGCAATCCCGAGCCAAGGAGTAGCTCGCCGATCACGACGTCGCAGGTGTGAACGCGTTGTTCCCACAGGAACTTCACGAGACGCTGGTCGGCGCGTCGGAGGTGATGAATCCAGGCGTTGGAATCGACGAGGATCATCCCCGTTTCCAGGCCGAACGCTTGGGGCGCTTGGCGGTCGGCGCCGCCCCCCCCATCGCTGCCAAACGTGAGGCGGCCCGCTTCGCAAGCAGCGCGCGCAGACCTTGTTCGACGAGCGACGTCTTCGTCACTCCCGGATGGGCCTCTACCACCTCGGTCAGGAGCGCCTCGTCGACGTTGAGTGTCATACGAACTGTATGCATATATACATACTATCTATATGTATCGCACGCGGTCAAGGCGGCCTGGGCGATGGCCACAGCCAGCTTCTGTGGTGGGAGCGGCTCAGCCCCTACAACGCCCGCCGTCAAGGCCCGTCCAGACGCCGCCCTGGCACGCTCGTAGGCCGCCAGGGCCACATTGGTAGTGGCACGAGACGTCGCTCGAACAGCTGGTTCCCAACGTCGGGAGCTGCGCGGGGCAACGCGCGTCGCTGCCCGTGGGCCGAGAGAGGCAATGCCAGGACGGCGCTCCCGCCGGACAAGGTCCCGGCAGCACACCCCCGTTCCAGAAGCAGGTCGTGCACAAGCACGCTGTGCCTTCGGCTCCGAAGGTACACCATGAATGTTCGACGGTGCAGGCCTGCCCGGCGGCGGCGCGCGAGGAGGACGGACAATCGGTGGCGGCGCCGAGCGGCTCGCAGCTCGCCGTCACGGGAGGGTCATTGGCCCACCTCCCTCCCGAACACCGGGCGAGCGAGCGGCAGGCGGTTCCACGCGGGTCGTCCCCATACTCGCAGCGCGCCCCGTCGAGGCCGCAGGCGCTCCCCGTTGCCGGGCACGACGAGGGGCACGGGGCCGCGTAGGTCACCGCCACGGAGGCCGCGGGACAGCCGCTCGCCGTATCCTCACCGCCGACTTCCTGACCCGCGGCTTCGGGCGGGGCCCCCTGGGCGCGAGAATCGGGGGCGGCTGACGTGGACGCTCGACAAGCCGAGAGGCCCGCCGCCAAGGCGATCAACAGGACTCCCCACATCGCCTCACGCGAGCCTGGCTGGTGTCGGTTCATCACGGCACACTCCAATTGCAATCGTAGGTGGTACGGAACATGGGCGCAACGCCGGAGAGGCTGTACCCGTGGTCGAGGATGGCGCGCGTGCCCGTGTTGCTTCGCCCCGACGTGAGGAGATAGAGAATTCCATAGTCGAGAACGGGCCGGGCCGCATCCCACAGCAGGACGTGGAGCTCGAACCAGCTGTGACCCAGCTCGGGAGCGTCGCAGCCGTTCCGGCAGTCGAGCATGTTGAAGATGAGGGCTTTGCGTGGCGCGCCCAGGTCGTCCATGAGCGTCCCCGGCCCGGCTCCGTCCAGAGATATCGAGCCATCGGCGCTGTCGATCGAGAAGCCGCAGGCGAGGCGCGGCACCTGCAGATCGAGGGCGGGAAGATGCGTGGGTATCTGGACGAACTTCTCGGTCACCCGGCACTGGCCGTTGATGGGCACGTACGCCCCCGCCGTCGATGTCGTCTCGTAGTAAACGGTGCCGAGCCGCTCGCCGTCGCAATAGAGCCACAACAAGTGCAGATCCCGACCGTCGTCAACCACCGAGCCGAAAGCCTGATAAAGGACGCGCGTTCCAGGATAGGGAATGCGCTCGTGCACGAGAAAGTCGACGGTGTGGCCGCGGTAGGACACCTGCCCTCGGTTGCCGGCGATGGCGATGCTTCGAATGTCGGCACTACCCGTGGCATCGACGTCGAGGCTGAAGGGCGCGGCCGCGACGCCGTCACGTGCCGGTAGGGTGAGGCGTCCATCGAACCTGGGCGCGTCGCACGCAACACCTGCGGGAAGGGTGCCCGTGCAGCCCGCGAGCGAGGCCGCGCACAGGAGCCCGAGGACGCCCCGAGCCCACTGCTCAAGAGAACCGGGCGCGGCCGTCGTTGGCGCTCGTCTCATCGGCCTTCAAGGCTACACCTGGGTTCGGAGCCGCGAAAGCGGGCGTGGCGCGCCCGGGCCGCACCTCAGCCACCGGCGATGACCTCGCAGGCGATGACCGTGTTGTGACCGCTCGAGCCGTCGCAGGTGTCGGTCCCGGGGCCACCGTCGATGGTGTCGTCGTCTGGCCCCGCGTTGATCGTGTCGTCGCCATCGCCGCCCGTGATGACGTCATTGCCGAAGCCGCCCTGGATCGTGTCGCGGCCCGCACCGCCCGAGATGAAGTCGCTGCCGCCGCGTCCATCGATTCTGTCGTCACCGCCCAGGCCCAAGATACAGTCAGCGCCCTCGGTGCCGTCGATCCTGTCGGCGCCCGCCGTCCCCATGATGACGTGCGTCCCACTGGGGCAGCAGGTTGCGCTGTCGCCCAGCGTGGCCGTGACCGTCTGCGTGGCCGTTGCCGCGTTGCCGCGCGCGTCGCGCGCCGTCCACGTGACGACCGTTTTCCCCAGCGGGAAGACCGCCGGCGCATTGTTCGACACGACGACGCCTCCGGCGCCGCAGATGTCGGTGACCGTCGGTGTGCCGAGCGCGACGCCCGAGCACGTCGTCACGTTCAGGCCCGGTGGCGCGGTAAGCTTCGGGGACGCGACACGCTGCTGGGTCGGGTTCGAGACGAGCGGACAATTGTCGGCGCCGTCGAACACGCCATCGTGATCGGTGTCGGGAGGCACAGCCGTCACGGCGCCACCGAAGTTGATCGACACCCCATCGCTGCCCGCCGACTCGTTGACGTTGAACGAGATGGTCTTCGCGACCAGGTCGAGCGCACCGGTGATGGGCTGGAAGTTGGTCTTGTGAACCGTGACGATCTCGTCAGGGCAAGGGTCGATGCACCCCTGCGAGATGACGAAGCTCAGATCGAGCTGACCCGCCGCGGGAGACAGCGCGAAGTGAGTGGCGTCCGTGAAGACGCCTCGCAACCGTCCGCGGTGCGACAGCGCAAAGTCGTGGACGCTGGTCGGGACGCCGCCGACCG
>DASRQT010000061.1:0-9243 GCA_035696485.1 Polyangia bacterium
GTCGATCTGACCGGCGAACCCGACCACGCGCAGCTTCGGGTCGATCTCCTTTTCAACGCGGATGTTGCGCAGACGGTGGCGCAGCAGATCGACGGTGTCGTCGATCCCGCGCGCCAGGTTCAGCTCGCGCGGCATTTCCTCGTCGCCACGCGAGTAGTTGTGCAGCGCCTGCACGATCGCCTTGCTGCGCGTCGCCCCGCGCTGAACCACGCGCAACATCTCCTCGGCCTCGGCGGCGGCCGCCGTGGTGTCGCTGCCTTTCTTGGCGGCGGCCAGGCCGCGAATGGCCTCCTGAAGCGGGCCCAGCGTGTTGATGACCGCGTTGACCGGGTTGTTGATCTCATGGGCGATGCCGGCGACCAGGCGCCCCATCGACGCCAGTTTTTCCGTTCGCACCAGATCATCCTGCGCGCGCCGCAGCTTCTCCAGAGCGTCGCGCAGCTCGAGGTTGCGCTGTTCCAGAACCTCGGTGCGGCGGCGGACCTCCCTTTCAAGATCGATGTTCAGCGATTCGGTCGACCGCAGCTTGTCGCGCAGGGCGCGCCGCATCTCCTCGAACGCAAACGTCAAGCGCCCGATCTCGTCGGCCTCGCCCGACGGAGGAACGGGGCGCGCCAGCTCGCCGCGCGCCATCTCGTCGGCTCTCTCCTCCAGGGCGCGGATGGGCGTGACCATGTCACGCACGATCAGCACCACTAGGCCCAGGGCCAGCGCCAGCGCCAGCGTCAGCGACGCCGCCATGGGCGCGAGCTCCCGCCGCGGGGACAGCGCGAACAGCACGACCAGGCCCGACGAAAACACGATGACGCTGGTGAAGAAGACCAGCAGCTTCGTGCGCAACGGCACCAGCGAGCGAACCTCGGCCACCGGCAGCCGATGCCGCGAGCCCAGCTGCCCCAGCAACGGCCGCAGGACGTCGCGCAACAGCAGCGTCTCGTAAAGGGCCATGGCCAGGATGATCAAACCGTTCGAACCCAGCAGCCGGCCGGCGGTGGCGGTGTCAAACCCGGCCAGGCGGCGCCCGACCGCCACCACCGCCAGGGTGGCGAACGCACAGGCCAGCGCCTGATAACCGGCCAGGCGGTACGGGATCGACTGCGCGGCGCGAAAGGCCGCCACCGCCGTGGGCTCGTCGCGCGCCACGCCGCGCGACGATGCCCGGCGCACGGCGGCGTCGAAATATCTCTCGATGGGCGCGGTGCGCGTCCGCAGCGACCGGTACAGGAAGGCCATCGGGATGACCAGCGCGGGGACCGTCAGCGACAGCAGTATTCCCGCCTGCCGCGAGGTCAAGCCCGTGAAAACCGAGTTGAGCGCCGCCGTCACCGCGTGGCTGACGCCCACCAGCGCGCATGCCATCGAGAACAGGCTGCGCCGATAACTCAGCGCGAACGCACGCAACGGATCGAGGTTGGGCAGGATGGTGCGTCGGGCTCCCGCCAGCAGGCGATCCCAGACGATGCCGCGGATGGCCGCCGCCCCGCCTGCGTGCAGCAGGCCTATGCAGACCACGCCGGCGCCCGACGGCCACGCCAGGAAACCGTGCGTCACCAGGCGGATGGCCACAGTGGCGGAGGTCGCGGTCCACAGCGCGAAGCGCACCACGCTGGTCTCGACCGGGGCGCGCCCGATCGCGCGTTCGGCCGCCTGAGCTTCTTCGGGCGTGACCGCCTGGCCGCGGCGCTTGGCGGCTCGAGCCGCCAGCACCGGACGCAAAAGATCCGCCGTGCGAACCCAGGACACCACCAGCAGCGCCACAACGAGTGGGACGATGCGCGGAGTCTCGCCGCTGTCGCGCAGCGACTGACCGGCCAGGGCCAGGATCGGCGCGGTCACCAGCAACCCCTCCATGATCGTCAGCCCCAGCTCGGCGAGCACGAACCGGCGGCCAAGACCCGCGACCGCTGGCAGCGGGCGCGCCTGGCTCACCTCGGAGGAGGACGTGGTCACGCCCCAAGTTTAGGGGCAAAGGGGCCATGCGCGGGGGGATAAATCGCGCTACACTTTTCGCCGCATGTCTTGGGAAATGATTCGCAATCTGGTGCGGGACGAGTGGGTCATTCTCTCGCTTCTGCTTCTGTGGTCGCTGGCAGGATTGACGGTCATCTGCGAGCGGCTCTACGCGCTGTGGAACGTGCTGCCGAAGTCTGAGACCTTCAAGAACCGCGTCATCGACGCGCTGGAGGGGGGCGACATCGGCAAGGCGGCGGCGCTGTGCGAGATGTCCTCGGTTCCGCTGGCGGAGGTGTTCGAACGCGGGCTGCAGGTGTTTCAGAAGACGCCCTACAAGACCACGGAGACCGTCACGTCACAGCGCGCGGCGGCGGTGCTGTCCTTCAAGCGCTATCTCTGGGCGCTGGGGACGGTCGGATCGTCGGCGCCGTTCGTGGGCTTGTTCGGCACCGTCGTCGGCATCCTGAAAGCGTTTCAGTCGATGTCGGTGGCCGGCACCGGCGGCTTCAAGGTCGTGTCGCAGGGGATCGCGGCTGCGCTGGTGGCCACGGCGGCAGGTCTGCTGGTCGCCATCTACGCGGTCATTGCCTACAACTACTTCGTCTCGCGCGTGAACGGCCTGGCGTTGCAGTACAAGCTCTTCTGCGAAGAGTTCCTGACCGCGCTGGGCGAATACGCGAAGGGCCGCAACCCCGCATCGGTCACGGCGGGCAGCAGCAGCGTCGGCACCGTCGACAGCGTGGCGGCCGGATCGACAGGATCGACGCCGCCGTCCGCGTGAACCCATGGGGATGAACATTCAGCTGGACGAGGGCAACCCGCTCGGGACCGAGGAGGGGGATGCCGCCGAAACCGTGGTCGCCGAGATCAACATCACGCCGCTGACGGACGTGTTTCTGGTGCTGCTCATCATCTTCATGGTGACGTCGACGGCGCTGGTCGAATCCGAGAAGGCCGAGGCGCGCGCGGGCATGAAGGTGGTGCTACCGAAGGCCAACACCGCGGGGCCGGTCTCGCAACGGCGCAGCGATCCCGTGTTGACGGTGACCAAGAGCAACGAGATCTACCTGGGCGCCAAGAAGATCGAGGTCGCCAACCTGGAGGCCGAGATCCGCAAGGCGCTGGCCGAGGTGGGATCGCAAACCTTGCTGATCCGAGGCGACAAGAACGTCCTGCTGGGCGCGGCGGTCGACATCATGTCGATCGCGAAAAAGGCGGGCGCGGACCACATCGCCATCCTCACGGCGCCGGGAAAGTAGTCGCGCGTACCGTCCCGGGGACGGCTGAGGCGCTTCGCCACACGTGGGGTCGTGTGGTTAGCAAGAACGCCTCATGAGTGCCAATACGGGCGTCCGCCCTACTGTTATAAGCACCCAGAATTACAAGAAATGGGACCGCGAGCGAACCTTGACAGCCGTGGCACGATCGCTGCAGCCACCTGGCCCGCAATCGGAGCACAGGCTCCAGACCGACAACCCAAATCAGGAGTTCCCCATGGTTAAGCTCGTTCTCTTCCTCGCGATCGCGCTCGTCGCTCCGTCGTTTGCTCTGGCCGCCGATCCGGCCCCGGGCGCCCCCGCCGCTGACTCCGCTGGTGGCGAGAAGAAGGAGAAGAAGGCCAAGAAGGCGAAAAAGGCAGACGGCGAAGAGAAGAAAGCCGAAGAGAAGAAATAGTCTTTCCTGGGCCGGGCCAGCCATCGGGCTGGTCCGAACCAGTTTAACCCCCCGGCGTGCCACGCATTCCGGGGGTTTTTTTTATGGGTGGACGTCGACGGGGGTGTGCCAGTGGAACCAAGCGTCCCCCCGCCAGATCATTTAGGATTGCTGGTTCATGACGATACGCACCAAGATCTGGCTCATCGCGGTTAGCGTGGCGATGACGGTGGGCGTGGCGTCGTGGGGGCGGCTTTATCTCGGGCGCAACAAGATCATCAAGGATGCGCAGACGGCCGCCGAGGAGCTGGCGCACGACATCGTGGCCGACCTCAAGAGCATCGAGGCGGACGCCGACGACCGCGACCTCGAGGAAAAGCTATACGGGTACGTCAACCGGCATACCCGGATCGTTCGTCTGGACCTGTACGTGGATCGCGAGGCGGACACCCCCTCCAGCCGCATCGCGGCGCCGCGCGGAGACCGGCCGGAGATCACCCGCATGGCCCCCTTCCACCGCCAGCCGCTGTTCGTGACCAAGCAGGGGGCGCGCGAGGCGCGCGAGGTCCCGATCGAGCTGCCGGTCGACCTGCAAGGTCCCTGGAAGGCGACGCTGGTCATGAAATGGACCCTGGGTCCGGTCGAGGCGATGCTGGAGACCGAGGAGCGGATCTCGATCGTCTTCGGCATCGGCCTCTTGGTGACGCTGACGCTGTTCTCCGGGTTCATCACCCACCGCGTGGTGGGCAAGCCGCTCGAGGCCCTGGCGGGAGCGATGCGCGACGTCGAGGCGGGCGATCTGTCGCGGCGCGTGCCGGTGGAGACGGTGGACGAGGTCGGGCGGCTGTCGCACGGGTTCAACCGCATGCTGGAACGGCTGTCGAAGGCGGACGCGCAGATCCGTGCCTTTAATCAGCGCCTGGCCGGCGAGATCGAGGCGGCCACGCGCGATCTGTCGGAGAAGAACGCGACGCTGGCCCAGCTGAACCGGCTGCTGTTCGAGATGCGGCGTGAAAATGCGTCCAAGGTGCGACTGGCCACGCTGGGCCAGCTGGCGGCGCAGCTGGCGCACGAGATCGGAACCCCGCTGTCGTCGGTGTCGGGGCACATTCAGCTGGCGTTGCTGCAGCGCGATCTGCAGCCGGCGCTGCGCGAACGTCTGGAGGTCTCCGGACGCGAGATCGAACGGATCAGCCACATCGTGCGCGACTATCTGGATTCGACGCGGCCCCTGGAACCGGAACGGCGGCCGACCGTCCTGCCCAAGCTGCTGGAAGAGGCGATCGAGCTGACCCGCGGCGTTGAGCCCGGCGGCGTCCCGGCACCGGCGGTGGTCGAATCCAAGATCGATCCCAATGTTGGGGAGCTCGTGACCGACCCCGGTCTCTTGCGACAGATCGTGGTCAACCTCCTTTCCAACGCGCTGGATGCGGTCGACCGCAAGGGGCGCGTGGTGGTCACGGCGAAGTCACTGGGAGACGATGTGCTCATCACGGTCAGCGACACGGGGCACGGGATCGCGCCCGACGACCTGCGGCGAATCTTCGAGCCGTTCTACACGACCAAGGGGCGTGGCAAGGGGACCGGGTTGGGCCTGGCCATCTGCCGGCAACTGACCGCGGCCCTGGGCGGCACCATCTCTGTCGAGAGCAAACCGGGCGCGGGATCGACGTTCGCCATCAAGCTGCCCCGGCAGGGGACGCCCAAGGGCGCCGAGCCGTCCCTGCGCATGGTCAGCGGAGGGCGCGCGTGACCCGCGTCCTGGTTGCCGAGGACGACCGGGTCGCGCGCGATCTGCTGGGCGAGATCTTGCGCGGCGAGGGCTTCGAGGTTGAGGCCGTCGACGACGGTGCCGGCGCGATCGAGCGGGCGTCCACCGAGGTCTACGACCTGGTGGTCTCGGACGTTCGCATGGAGCGATCCAGCGGCCTCGACGTACTCAAGGCCTTCACCGAGAAGGCGCCCGGGACGCCGGTCATCCTGATCACGGCGTTCGGGGACGTCGGCGGCGCGATGGAGGCGATCCAGCGCGGCGCGTACGACTATGTCTCGAAGCCGTTCAACGTCGAGGAGCTGAAGCTGACGGTCAAGCGGGCGCTGGAGCGCCGGCGCCTGATGGCCGAGCACAAGACGGTTCCCAGCGACGGCAAGCAGATCGAAGACATCGTCGGCAAGAGCCCGGTCATGCTGGAGGTTTACAAGCTGGTCGCGCGGGTCGCCGCATCGACCGCCACGGTCCTGGTCAACGGGGAATCGGGGACCGGGAAGGAGCTGGTGGCGCGCGCCATCCACAATCATTCGCCGCGGGTCGGCCGCACCTTCGTTCCCGTCAACTGCACGGCGCTGACCGAGTCGCTGCTGGAGTCGGAGCTGTTCGGCCACGCGCGCGGTGCGTTCACCGGGGCCATCGCCACCAAGAAGGGGCTGTTCGAGATGGCCAGCGGGGGCACGCTGTTCCTGGACGAGATCGGCGACATGGGGCCCAAGATGCAGTCGCAGCTCTTGCGAACCTTACAAGATGGGGAGGTTCGGCCGGTCGGCAGCAGCGAATCCATCAAGGTGGACGTGCGCCTGGTCTGCGCGACCAACAGAGATCTGGACGAAGACGTCAAGAGCGGCCGTTTTCGTGAGGACCTGTATTTTCGCATCAACGTCGTCACCGTCACCTTGCCGCCGCTGCGCGATCGGCCGGGTGACGTCCCGATCCTGGTGGCGCATTTCCTCAAGAAGCTGGCGCGGCGCGAAGGCCGCCCGGCGACGGCGCTGTCCTCGGAGGCGCTGGAGGCGTTGGGCCACTACAGGTGGCCCGGCAACGTGCGCGAACTGGAGAACGCCGTCGAGCGCGCCGTCGCGGTGACCAAGGGCAACGTGATCCTTCCGTCGGACCTTCCGCCCGAGGTTTTTGGGGGAGACGCCCCGCGCCCGTCCGGCCTGATCGAGGACCGCCCCACCCTGGCCGAGCTGGAACGGCGGTACATCGCGCTGGTCCTGTCGGAGAGCGGCGGCAACAAGAAGAAGGCGGCCGAGCGTCTGGGAATCGACCGCCGCACGCTGTACCGCGCGCTGGAACGGTCCGGGGCCGAGACCGGCGAACCCGACGACGACGACGCGTGAGGCGCTAGCCGATGACCCAGACAGCCGCGGGATCTCCCATGCTGGAGCTGGTCGGGGTCAGCAAACGCTACGGCGCGACGGAGGCGCTGGATGCGATCGATCTGGCGATTCCTGCCGGGCAGACCACGGTCTTGATCGGCCCCAGCGGCTGTGGAAAGTCGACGCTGCTGCGGCTGGCGGTGGGCCTGGTCGCCGCCGACCGCGGGCAGATCCGTTTCGACGGCGAGGTCGTCGGCGCGGACAACCTGAGCAGCGTCCGCCGGCGGACCGGATATGTGATTCAAGACGGCGGCTTGTTCCCGCACCTGACGGCAGAAGAAAACGTCTTGTTGATGGCGCGCTATCTGGGATGGGACCGCGGTCGAATCAACGCGCGCCGCGACGAGCTGGTCGCGTTGACACGATTTCCGACCGGCGGTCTTGCGCGTTACCCGGTCGAGCTGTCGGGCGGCCAGCGCCAGCGGGTCAGCCTGATGCGCGCCCTGATGCTGGATCCGGCGGTCCTGTTCCTCGACGAACCGCTGGGCGCGCTGGATCCCATGATCCGGGCCGACCTGCAAGACGACCTGCGTCGCATCTTCCGCGAGCTGGGAAAGACCGTCGTGCTGGTCACGCACGACATCGGCGAAGCCGCCTTCTTCGGCGACGTGATCGTTCTGTTGCGCGCCGGGGGCATCGTCCAGCGCGGGTCGCTGCAGGACATGGTGGCGCACCCCGCCGATGCTTTTGTCACGCGGTTCATCAACGCGCAGCGCAGCGCCCTGGAGCTGTCGTCGGCGTGAAGGCGCGCGTCCTTTTTTCCGTGGGCGCCGCCCTCGCCGTCGCCGGTGCCGCGGCACCCGGCTGGGCCGCGGTCACGGTCGCATCAAAATCGTTCACCGAAAATGTGATCCTGGGCGAGATCACCGTTGGCCTTGTGCGCGCGATCGGGATCGAAGCGACGCACCGGCAGCAACTGGGTGGCACGCGGGTGCTGTGGGAGGCCCTGCGCGCGGGACAGATCGACGTCTACCCCGAATACACCGGCACGTTGATCGAGGAGATCTTTGCCCGCGAAAAGGCAGAGGCGCGCGCCGGCGACGGTGACAGCGTCACCTGGCTCACGCGACGTCTGGAACGAGAGCAGTTGCGGATGACCCAACCTCTTGGGTTCAACAACACGTACGCGATCGGCATGACCGAGACGCGCGCGGCCGCGCTGGGGATGCGGCGCATCTCCGATCTGGTGCGCCATCCCGAGCTGCATCTTGGGTTCAGCAACGAGTTCATGGACCGCGGCGACGGCTGGCCTGCGCTGCGCGCGCGGTACCGGCTGCCGCAGACGAACGTGCGCGGCGTCGATCACGACCTCGCCTATCGCGGTTTGACGGATGGCGCGATCGACGCCATTGATCTGTACGCGACCGACGCGGAGATCGCGCTCTTCGGCCTGCGCGTACTGGAAGACGATCGCCGTCACTTCCCTGAATATCAGGTGGTGCTGCTGTACCGCGCCGACCTGCAGCAACGCGCGCCGCTGGTGCCGGCCGCGCTGGCGCGCCTGGAGGGGAAAATTCCCGCCACGACCATGACCGCGTTGAACGCGCGCGCCCGGCGCGACAAGATCCCGGAGTCGGCGATCGCCGCGGATTTTCTGGCCGGGACGTTCGGGCTGCAGGCGGCCGTCGCCGCGTCGGGTTGGTGGGCGACGCTGGGCCGTCACACGTCGGAGCACCTGTTTCTGGTGGCGCTGTCGCTGCTGGCGGCGGTGATCGTCGCGGTTCCGCTGGGCGTGGCCGGCGCGGCGTCGCCGCGGGTCGGACAGTTGATCCTGGGCGTCACCGGCATCCTGCAGACGGTGCCCTCGCTGGCGCTGCTGGTGTTCATGATCCCGCTTCTGGGGATCGGGTCGCCGCCCGCGCTGATGGCGCTCTTCCTCTACAGCCTGCTTCCCATCGTCCGCAACACGCACGCGGGGCTGATGGGAATTGCCCCGTCGCTGCGTGAGTCCGCGCTGGCGCTGGGCCTTCCGCCCGCGGCCCGCCTGCGGCTGGTCGACCTGCCGCTGGCCATGCCCTCGATTCTTGCCGGCATCAAGACCTCGGCGGTGATCAACGTCGGCACCGCGACGCTGGGCGCGTTGATCGGCGCCGGCGGCTATGGCCAACCGATCTTGACCGGGATCCGCCTCAACGACGTCGGCCTGATCATGCAGGGCGCGGTCCCCGCGGCGCTGCTGGCGCTGCTGATCGAGCAACTGTTCGCTGGCATCGAACGCCTGGTGGTTCCGCGCGGGGTGCGCCTGCGCGCCCGACGTTCCTAGCTTTTGCGCGCGCTACGCGGTCCTCGGGTCTTCGTGGTAAGAGCTGCGTTCGAGTCTCCTCTTGACGACCTTGACACCTCAGAAGCTCAAGCTCACCATTAGCAACATCCGCGCGCGCCCGGTCATGGCGCCGTTCAAGCGGCCACCGATCTCGGCCAGCGGCGAATTGCCGCATGCATCGCTGGTCCTCATCGACCTGGAAACCGACGAAGGGGTCACGG
>DASRQT010000062.1:0-5817 GCA_035696485.1 Polyangia bacterium
TGTTTGATGAAGTCCTCGCCGTTGTAACTTATCGTCCCCACGTAGTTGAACTCGTTTGCGCCGCCGTTGTTGTTGAATCCGTTGACGAGGGTCAGGTACGTGGTGTTCAGCATCGGGAAGTCTCGGTAGGTAACTCCGGTCACGTGCCGGAACGGGGCATTGATGATGAACGACGCTGATTCGCGGTCGTCAAGGCTGTTCGGACTGACCACCGATGCGTGCGGAATTCCCGGATTGAGGCCCATGTCCCAGTACACCTCGCCGGCCGCCATTGCTTCCAGGGACCGATCACCGGTTGCCTTCGCCAGGATGAGGACGTCGCTCGCGTAGGGACCGCCGGTGTAGCCCTTTTGCAGGGCGCCCCACATGTCCCCGGTCATCCGTCCCGCGTCCCAGTCACCGGCCGGGTTAGCCGCGGCACTGGCGTTGATGATGTGGAACACGTTCTCCGTCGAGACCTTTGCGCTCTTGTAATAGGTGTCCTTGATGGTCCGCGCCTGGCTTATCCAGATGTCGTGGCTCGGGTCCGTGGGGAATTCCTCCAGGCACACTCGGAGCCCATCGAATAAGGGGATCCCGCGCCCCGAGCCCCGGTAGTGCGTTCTCAGGTTGAAGGCGGCCAGGAAGGTATTGAGGCGGGTTATCGCCTCGTCTTTCCACTGTATGTCGCCCGAGTACCGGTACATGTGGACGGCGATGGGGATCAAGTAGTCCTTGTATTGCTGGTATCCCGTGTCCTGCCAGCCCGCCGGTGCGGCCTTCAATAAATTGAAACCGGTGACCAGCTTGCTGAAGTTCGCGTCGTTCGCGCGGGTCGGATCCAGCGTCTTGAACATGTCGATGTAGAGCGCCATGGCATAAAGAGGCTCGATGTCGTTCATGCCGCCACGGGGCGGGCCCTCGGGATGTGCAAACAACGTGGTGGCGTCCGGGCTCCACCGGCGCAGCAAATGGTCGTACGCGATGTTGATGTCGGTAACCAACCTCGCCTGATCGGCGCTGGCCAGCGCCGCGTACTTGTATTTGTACGTTTGCAGGAGCCCGTACAGGAATATCCCGTGGGAGTAGGCCTCCTGGAAGCCGACGCTGGTTGCATCGTAATACCCTCCTCTGGACGGCGAAGCTTTTCTGGCGTCCGCGTTGTTGAGCGTCAGAGGGATGAGAATGGTCTTGGAGAAATTCTCTCGCTGCACCAGGAACGGAAGCGTTTGCTTCACGCCGATGGCCGTGGTTGCGCTCTTCTTGAGGGTCACCTCCATGGAATACGTGCCAGCGGCCTTGAAAGAGGTGAAGTCTGCGACCCAGTATTGAATGCCGTAGGTTGTCCCGAAATAGGCGACGCTGCCGGTCGCCGCGGTGGTCCCATTGCTGTCTTTGAGGATCCAGCTCGTGTCGGCAACACTGACGTCCGAAACGGTAATCGGCGAGATGGTGCGAATCAGGACAACCTTCGTGCCTCGCGAGTCATAGCCCGCGGTGCTGTAGTTGAGACGAAAATTGGCGAGGGCCGCGTTTGTGGCAGGGCCCACCGGCGTGTCTCCTGCGCGATCTGCCCCGGCAGCCCCATCGGTCACGGCTGGGGCGTCGACCCCGCCCGCGTCTCGTTCTGCGTTCCCAGATCCGCCGCTACCGCTGCTCCCAGCGCTCCCGCCGCCGCCCGCCGCGCCACCACCACCGCTGCCCCCCGCGTCACCGGCGCCGGTTCCGGAACCCGAGCACGCCCAGATCATCAAGCACCCGATTGCCAGGAACGCAGCCGTGCGACGAAGGTCATTCTGCATCAGCGTTTCTTCTGGTAGCTGGTAGCTGGTGGCTGGTGAGTTGACGTGCGCGGTGGGACCGCGTTGTGTCGAAGAACCAGTCCCACCTAGCCCTCGAAACCTTTCAGGGATCGCGTTGTCACGGCGCGTCCCGATCTGCCGGATTCGCGTCGCCTATTCGGGATCCTTGCGGCGGGCGCCGTGGGGCCCGAGGCCGAACTTCTTCATCCAGCGCCAGACCGCGGCGCGGTGTTTGCCCAGGACGCGCGAGACCTCGGCGACGTTGCCGTCGTGTTTGCGCAGCAGCTCTTCCAGCTGAGCCGAGGTTGGGGACGGGCCGGTGCTGCGCGCCGCAGCCGGGGTGGTGGGGCGCGGGGGCGGCACGGGAGCTTCCAGGGCGCGCGCGATTGGCTCGGAGAGATCGCGCAACGTGATCGGCCGCGTGCCGCCGGTCAGCACGGCGGCGGTGGTGATGATCTTCTCCAGCTCGCGAACGTTCAGCGGCCAGGCGTGCAGGCACAGGGCGCGGAAGGCGGGTTGGTCCAGCTTCGCTCCCGGCGTGGCCCGCAAGAAGTACGCGATGAGCGCGCCCAGGTCCTCGACGCGATCGCGCAGCGCCGGCAGGTGAAGCGGCGCGGCGCCCAGGCGGGCCACGATGTCGTCGCGCAACCCGGGCGCGTCCTTGTCACCTGACGATGACGGCGTTCGATTGGTCGCGGCGATGATCCGCACGTCCATGGCGCGCGGCCGCGTCGACCCCAGCGGCGTCAGCTCGCGGTCCTGCAGGAAGCGCAGCAGCTTGGTCTGCGCCTCGGTGCTCATCTCGCCGATCTCGTCGAGGAACAGCGTCCCGCCCTCGGCCTCCTCGATCAGACCACGCTTGGCCTGGTGCGCGGTCGAGTGCGCCCCCTGTCGGTAACCGAACAGCTCGCTTTCGACCAGCTCGCGCGGGATGGCGGCGCAGTTGATGACGGCGAACGGTCCCTTGCGCCCGCCGGCCGCGTGAACGGCGCGCGCGTAGACCTCCTTGCCGACGCCGGTCTCGCCCAGGATCAGCAGCTCGTTGCTGGCTGCCGCCAGGCGCCGCAGCCGGTCGCAGGCCACCGCCAGCAGAGGGGAGGCGGTGGCGACCGGGCCGAGCGGATTCACCAGATCGCCCTTCATCGCCTCCAGATCCATGGCCGACACGCGGCGAAAGACCGCGACGTGGTTGCCGATGAAGATCAAGGCACCGTCTCGCAGTGCGATTCGGTCGGCCAGGCGCGTGTTGTCGACCCAGGTCCCGTTCTTGCTGGCCAGATCGATCAAGACGAAGGTGCCGTCAGACTGGGCGACGATGCGCGCGTGCCGGCCGGACACCAGCGAATCGTGGAGAACGGTGGCGTTGGCGTCGCGGCGGTTTTCGTCGCCGGCGATGCGGCCCAGCTCCAGCTCCTTGCCGACCATCTGCAGGCGGCGCGACGGGGGCAGGCCCGGGCTCTCCGCGCTGCCGACCATCAGCAGCACGGCGACGTCAGGCAGCGCCTCGGCGGACAGGGGCGATTTCACCGCCGTCAGCGTCTGTTCGCGGCCCGCGGTCATGGCGGCAGTTTATCAGGACAGCCGAGCCGACTGAGCTGCGGCGTGGCCTTCTGCAACGCGAGCCCGTCGCCCAGCTGGCCCGAGGCGTTGCCCCCCCAGCACCAGACCGTGCCGCCGCGCTGGCGCGCGCAGCTGTGGGTCGCCCCGGCAGCGAGCTGGACGACGTCGGTCAAGAGGGGGACTGCGGTCGGGACCAGGCGCGGCACCGTGGTTCCGTCGCCCAGCTGCCCTTCGGCGTTGGCGCCCCAGCAGAAGACCGCGCCGGCCGTGGTTACGGCGCAGCTGTGCGCGGCGCCCGCGCTGACGCCGGCGGCGGCGGCAAGCGGCGTGACCTCGACCGGAATGGGCCGCCCGGCGATGGTCCCCCACCCGAGCTGGCCGGAGTCGCCGCGTCCCCAGCACCAGACCGATCCGTCGGCCACCACCGCGCAGGTGTGGTCACCACCGGTCGTGACCGTGCGGGCGGCCAGCGTCGTGCCGGCTCTGTCGATTGACACCGGCGCTGGGGTCAGGCGCCGGGTGCCGGCCCCGTCGCCCAGCTGGCCGCGATCGCCGCGTCCCCAGCAACGCAGGCCCCCGTCACCGGCGACGGCGCAGGTGTGTCCGTCGCCGGCCGCCATGTGAACCGTATCACCCGTTCCCGCCACGGTGGCCGGCGTGGCGCGATCCGTCTGCGTGTCGTCACCCAGCTGGCCGTCGCTGTTGCCGCCCCAGCACCAGACGTTCCGGTCGGCGCCCAGCGCGCAGCTATGCGAGGCGCCAGCGGCGAGCTGCCGGCTGTCGGCGAGACCGGGAACCATGGTCGGGACGGCGACATCGATCCGGCTGGCCGGGCCGAGCTGCCCCAGGTTGCCGCGTCCCCAGCAGAAGATGGCGCCGGCGCCGCCGGTGACACGCGCGCAGGTGTGGGCGTCGCCGGCCACGACCTCGGCGGCCAGCAACGGGACCTTGATGGCGGTGGCGGCCGAGCGATCGACGCGCGTGTTGTCACCCAGCTGGCCGGCACGGTTGTCGCCCCAGCAGACGATCGCGCCCGCGCCAGTCTCGTTGCTGACGGCGCAGGTATGGGCGCCACCCGCCGCCAGGTCACCGGCGCCGGTCAGGTGGTCGACCATCACCGGCGTGGCCCGCGTGATCGCGCTGCCCAGCCCCAGCTGACCGAAATGGTTGTCGCCCCAGCACCAGAGCGTGCCGTCCGCGCGCTGCCCGCACGTGAAGATCTCGCCGGCGGCCAGCGTGACCGCGTTGGTGAAATCCGTGACCGGCACCGGAACGCTGACGCTTCCGGTGGTTCCTTCGCCCAGCTGGCCGCCGCTATTGTATCCCCAGCACCAGGCGGTTCCGTTGCCGCGCACGGCGCAGGTGTGTTGCGCGCCGGCCGTCACGGCGATGGCGTCGTTGATGACGGTGACGGCGGTGGCGCGAAGTTGGGCCAGGTTGTTGTTGTTCCCCAGCTGGCCGGCGTTGTTTCCGCCCCAGCAGAAAAGGCCGCTGGCGCGCGTCGTCGCGCAGCTGTGAACCAGCCCGGTGGCGACGTCGGTCACCTCGGTCAGGTCGGCGACGCGCACCGGCTGACCCTGGTCGACGGTGCCGCCGTCACCCAGTTGCCCCTGGCTGTTGGCCCCCCAGCACCACAAGGTCCCGTCGCCGCGCACCGCGCAGGCGTGTTGCCACCGTGCCGCCAGGACGCGCACATCGCCCAGCGACGGGACCGCGGCCGGCAGGAACTGGGGGTCGCCAATGCCGCTGCCCAGCTGGCCGCGCGTGTTGTCGCCCCAGCACCAGACGGTTCCGTCCCGTTTCACCGCGCACGTGAAACCGGCGCCGGCGGCCACGCTGTCCACGTCGGTCAACCCGACGACGGCGACAGGGGTCAGCTGCGCCTGGCCGCTGCCGTCTCCCAGCTGGCCGTCGTCGTTGGCGCCCCAGCATCGGACCTGGCGATCACGCGAGACGGCACACGTGTGCCGTTCGCCGGCCGCGACAGCGCGCGCCGGAGGCAACCCGATAACGGCCGCCGCCGTGGATCTTGGCGTGGTTGTCCCGTCGCCGAGCTGGCCGTCGCCGTTGCGCCCCCAGCACCAGACGCCGCCGTCGGCGCGCAGCAGGCACGCGTGCGCCGCGCCGGCGTGCACGGCGCTGATCGGATTGGCCGGGCAGGCGTCGCCCACGCACTGGCCCCCCAGTGACGAGCCGCCGTGACTGCCGTAGCGGCGCCCGGAGGGACAGCCGGTGTCATTGAAGCTGCAGCGGCCGGTGGGCTCGCAGAAGCCGCGTTCGCCGCACTGGCCGTGGTTCTGGCAGCGGAAGTCGCCTTGCCCCAGGCAGCCCGGCGCGGCCGCCAGCACCGCCAGCGCCGCCAAAACCTGCGTCCTCAGAACCGACCTCCGACGATCAGAACGCCCGCCGCTGGCGCGGTCGCGGCCAGTGCCGGCGCGATCCCGGCCGCGACCTCGACGCCGGCGTGCGCGCGCCG
>DASRQT010000063.1:0-2632 GCA_035696485.1 Polyangia bacterium
CTGCGGCATGGGCAAGATAAGCCTGTGCCTCAAGAAGGACCCGAACTGCCCGCGCAGTCCCAACCTGGCCAAGCTGGCGATCGACATGGCCAAGGACAACAAGGACCTGGTCTCGATCCTGGCGGCCATCGACGAAAAGCAGAAGCCGGCCGCCGGCGCACCGGCGCCCGGAGCCGCGGCGCAGCCAACCGGTCCCAAGAAGGTGGTTTTTGCCGCGCACAATCCGCGTAAGGGTGCCAAGGCGACCAAGGTCACCATCGCCGAGTTTAGCGACTTCGAGTGCCCTTTCTGCAAGCGCGCCCTGCCGGCGGTCAAGGAGGTCGAACAGAAGTACGGCAAGGACGTGGCGTTCGTTTGGGTCCACCAGCCGCTGCCGTTCCACAAGAGCGCCATGGGCGCGGCTTTGGCGTTTCAGGCCGCGCACCGCCAGGGCAAGGCGTGGGAGATGCACGACAAGATGTTCGAGAACAACACCGCCCTCGACCGCGCCAACCTCGAGAAGTACGCCGGTGAGATCGGCCTCAACGTCGCCAAGTTCAAGAAGGACATGGACGACCCCAAGGTCAAGGACGAGGTCGAACAGGACAAGAAGCTGGCGTCCTCCGTCGGCGCCGACGGGACACCGACCTTCTTCATCAACGGTCGCGAGCTGGTCGGCGCGGTCCCCTTCGCCGAGTTCCAGAAGATCATCGACGAGGAGCTCAAGAAGGCTGACGAGCTGATCAAGAAGGGGACGCCGCTCAAGGACGTGTACACCAAGCTGATGGAGCAGGCGGCGAACGCCCCACGTCCGGCGGCGGCTCCCGCCGGTGCTCCGGCGGCGCCGGAGGCCAAGGTCGACGTCAAGCTGGGCAACGCGCCGGTCAAGGGCGCGGCGTCGGCTCAGGTGACGGTCCTCGAGTTCTCCGACTTTCAGTGCCCGTTCTGCAGCCGGGTCGGCCCGACGCTGAAACAGATCGAGGACGAGTACAAAGGCAAGGTCAAGATTGCGTTCCGGAATCTGCCGCTGCCGTTCCACGACAAGGCGCAGCTGGCGGCCGAGGCGTCACTGGCCGCCCACGAACAGGGCAAGTTCTGGCCCTACCACGACAAGCTATTCGGCAACCAGCAGGCCCTGGATCGTCCGTCTCTGGAGAAGTACGCCGAGGAGCTGGGGCTGAACATGACCAAATTCAAGGCCGCGCTCGACAGCGGCAAGTACAAGAAGCAGGTCGAACAGGACTCCAAGGACGCCGCCGCCGTGGGCGCCACCGGCACGCCGACCTTCTTCGTCAACGGCACCCGCCTGGTCGGCGCGCAGCCATTCGATCAGTTCAAGACCCTGATCGACGCCGAGCTACAAAAGAAGAAATAGCCCGACATATTGGTGCGCCGCGTCGGTGGAGGGAGCTCTACCGTCGGTGAAAGCGTGCTAAAATTGCGCTGGCTGCGCAGCACCGATCGGCTTGAGGACGGGCCCAGGGACGCGGGATGGACAAGGGGGGGATCGGCTGTCGCTGCGCCAGTTTCTAGGAGTGCCCCCCAAAGTGCAGAGCAGCCGGACGAAGTTAGGGAGACGGCTATTTCTTGGCGCCGTCGCGCTGGGCGTGTCGGCTCCCCTGGCCTTCCGGATTTCGCGCCGGGCGGTGGCGCAGCCGACGGCCCGCCCCTGCCGGCTGTTCGTGATGTACATCCCGCACGGGATGCCGATCGAGCACTTCGCCCCCGTGGGCAGCGACGGTAACCTGACCCTCAACCCGTCGCCCTCGGGGATCCTGGCGCCGCTTGAACCGTACAAACAGTACGTGACGTACCTGTCGGGGATCGGAATGAGCGGCGGTGCCAGCAACCACGCCGCGATCCGCGCGACGTTGACCGGCTCTCCCGACGGCAGCGGCGGTGATTCCATCGACGCGCTGATCGCGAACAAGCTGGGCGTCAGCAGCCACGCCATGGGGACCATCCCGTACTCGCAGGGGGGCGGGTTCTTCAGCGACTCGTTCCTGCTACGCCAGGGGACGTGGGTCAGGCCCGAGGCTGATCCGGGCAAGAGCGCCGATGCGCTGTTCGGCAGCGGCACGGTCGTGACGCCGGGACCGATGCCAACGATGCCGGCCAACGACGAAGGGCAGTTTCGAAAAGAGGTCCTGGCGCTGACTGAGAAAGAGCTGGAGGGCGTGCAGAAGGTCCTGTCCGGCCTGACGACCGAGCAGAACAAGCTGCAGATTCACCTGGACGCCGTGCGCGCGCTGAAGGCCAAGGCCGGCGCGGCCCCGGTGAGCGGCCGGGAAATTTGCCTGACGGGGCGCATCCTGCCCGCGGTTGCCGCCGTGCGCGGCAAGAACCCGCTCGACCCGGCGAATTTCGGCTTGTTGCTGGACGCAAACCTCGAGGTCGCGGCCAAGGCGTTGGTGTGTGGGGCCAGCAGCATCATCACGCTGCAGAACATGTACGCCAACGCCGGCATCAACATGGGATTTGCGGGCGGGCCGGGGGTTCCCAAGGCTCACCACGATCCGGTCTCGCATTCGTGGGACGCGGACGGGCGCGCCGAGTTCGCCACCTGCCAGCGCTGGTTCTACCAGCGTCTGACCACCAAGCTCGTCAAGGTGCTGGCGGAGACATCGGATCCGAGCGACACCAGCGCGCCGGA
>DASRQT010000064.1:0-3640 GCA_035696485.1 Polyangia bacterium
CGTTGGTCTTGACTATGGCATTGCCACCAATCGCCCGTCATTTACCGACGACTTCCCGTCGACGGACCCCGCGGTGCGGGAGGAGTTTGCGCGGCAGGTGTTCCCCCTGTCTCAGCGGGTGGCCGCGGTTTCGCTGGGCTACACCATCTTTACGCCGCGCTGGCTGACGTATCGCGATCTCAATACCTTTGATCTGCGCGAGGACCTGACCCTGGGACCCTCAGCCGGGGTCAGCGTCGGCAAGGCCGCACAATTTCTCGGCTCGGATCCCGAATACGTCGGCCTCGCAGCGAATGGCGCGTGGACCCTCGCGCTGGGGGGCGGCCTGCAATCGGTGTCGGCCGGATGGGGCGCTCGGTTGCATTCGGGTCAAATCAGCGACCAGACCTTCAGCGGCAATCTCTACTATGCATCACCGGTGCTAAGACGCGTGCTGCGGGTCGTCGCCTCGGCCAGCGCGACCACCATCGTCGATGACCAGCGGCGGCGGTCCTTCTCCCTGGGTGGTTCCAACGGCCTGCGCGGCTATGCCATCGGAGATTTTTTCGCGCCCAATACTGACCCCGACAAGTCGATCGCCGTCGGCCACCTCGAGGTTCGCTCGATGGCCCTCAAGGTGATCTCGCTGCGCCTGGGCGGACTTCTGTTTTACGACCTGGGCGGCGTCTCGCTGGGGACGGCGCCGGAGGGCGGGGTTGCCAGGCGCGCGTTCGAATCAATAAAAACTCTGCAGCTTCACCAAGACCTTGGGTTTGGCCTGCGCCTGCTGATCCCGCAATTCAACGCCTACGTCATCCGGGTGGATTGGGCCTTCGCCACCGACAGCACGATGTTCACCCGCGCCGGTTGGCCGGGACGGTTCTCGGCGGGGTTCCAGCAGATTTTCTGAGGTATGGTCAGCGGACAGGAGCGAACCCGTGTCTGAACACAAAGCGACCATCACCTGGAAGAACACCTCGACCGACTACCTCAAGGGTCGTTATTCGCGTGAGCACACCTGGACCTTCGACGGCGGGCTGACGGTGCCGGCGTCGTCGTCGCCTGCGGTGGTCCCGGTGCCGCTGTCCAACCCGGCCAACGTCGATCCGGAAGAGGCGTACGTCGCGTCGGTCTCGAGCTGCCACATGTTGACCTACCTGTTCCTGGCGCAACGGAAGGGCTTTCAGATCGAGAGCTACGAGGACGAGGCGGTTGGCGTCGTCACCAAGAACGAAAAGGGCGCCCCGTGGGTCAGCACGGTGACGCTGAACCCGAAGATCATCTATGGTGGCGACAAGCGGCCGACTCCCGAGGACGAGGCACAGCTGCACCATGGCGCGCACGAGCAGTGTTTCATCTCGAACTCGGTCAAGACCGAGGTGACGGTAAAATCTCGTCCGACGTGAGGTCCGACCGCTCTTCAGCGCACCTCGATGCGTTCCTGGCCTGGCTGAAGTGACAGCCGGAAGGCGTATATTTAGCCAGCTCGACGGGGGCACTTCATGAAGCTCGATCGCGTTCGACAGGCCGCTGCCTGGGGCTGGCTCGTGGCAGCCTCACTCGCGCTCGCTGCTTGTGGCGAATCGACCAAGGTAATCGGCGCGGGCGGCGCGGGCGGCGCCGCGGTTGGAATCGGCGACACGCTCACCTGCGCGCTGCAACCGACCGGAACCTGGATCACGATGAGCACCGCGGGGGCGCCGATTGCAAATCCGACGCCGGGGCTCTTCTGGACCGGAAGCGATCTCTACAGCTATCACAACCCAGGACTTGCGCCTGCGAATGGGGCCGCGTTTTACGCTCCTTGCTCCGATACCTGGCGCGCATCTCCGGCGCCGGCCGCGCACGAACAGTACACAGCGCCCATTCCCGACGCTGGGCTGCTGCTGTTCTTCGGTCCGACCTGGACGCCACCAATGTTCGTCGGGCTCGACTACCGGAAAAACCTGCAGCCGAATCTGTCGCTCACGGGGGCGGTTCAGGCGGACTTCGCGGCGATCGCGTCGACTGGAGCCAAGCTCATCGCCTGGGGCGGTGCCATCCCCAAGACCTTGCCCGAGCAAACCGGCTGGAATGGGACCCAGTATGGCGCGATCTACGACCCGGCCCGCGATTCCTGGCAGGCGATGACCACCGTCGGCGCGCCGGCGGCGCGCGTGGCGCCCGCGGTGTGGACCGGATCGTCGTTCGTGGTCTGGGGCGGGAGCTCCGCCGACACATACATGAAGGGCCAGTACCGCTATGACTGCGCCACCTCGGCGCACGCGGATCTCGGCAACGATTGCACAGTATTTGGCGACGGCGCGATCTACGATCCCGCTCGTGACGCGTGGACGGCGATGAACGCCGCAGGGGCGCCCAGGGCTCGCTTCGATCATCTGATCGCGTGGGCAGGCGATCGGGTCCTCATATGGGGTGGCGGCCAGCAAGGAACACCGGATCCGGTCCTCCTCACGCCGGCCAAGCAATGGCTCTCCGACGGAGGCCTCTACGATCCCGCGTCGAGGATCTGGACCGCGACGGCGACCGCGCCGCTTCCGGTCTCGGGTTTCGAGCTTTCGGCGTACTGGCAACACTGGACGGGCGATCGTCTGGCGGTCGGCCCAAACGGCAGCGCGAGCGGGTGGCTCTACGATCCGCACAAGGACCGCTGGAGCACTTTGACGGCGCCGGCCGACTTCGGCGGGAGCTGTGAACGGTTCGCTCCGCAAGCCGGCGCGCTGGTGGCTCTGTGCCGGATTGCCCAGCAGCGATCGGTCCTGTTGCTCCTCCCCGGTGAGACCGACTGGCGGACCTATCCCCTGCCTTCGGGCGTGCCGACCGCACCCGGCATGCTGTGGACCGGCAAGCGCCTGTTCATCTGGGGCGGCACAGTGGCCTCGTCGTTCGTCTGCCCCCCCAGCAGCCAGGTGGGTTGCGATCCGCCGCCGCCGGTGTACAGCAACGCCGGTTGGGTGTTGGTTCCCTGATCACGCGGCGTCAGCGCGGCCTGCCCTGAGCGACCAGGACTCGATCATTTGCAGCTCGGTTGGCGTGAGGGCGGGCAGACCGAGCGGATGCCCCGTAGCGCGGGGCGTCAGGGGCGGCACATCGGGACATAGCCGTCGAAGCGAAGGCCGTAGAAGGTGATCTTGTTCGGCGTATTACCGACGAAGACGAAGGCGCGGACCTGGGCAACGGCCTCCTCGAATGTCCAGGGCGGTACGGCGCTGAGGCCGGGGATCGCCCCCCAGTTTGCTTTGCTGAGGGCGACGAAGAAACTCTGGGTCGCGCCGGCCGTTCCCGGGATCTTGGTCCCCCACTGCGTGCCGCCGCCAAAGTGATTCGCCGGCCGCATCTGCGCATAGAAGTCGCTTGTGGCGCTGTAGGTCAGGGTAAAGCCCGCCGACTGCGAAAGGTCGAACTGCCCAGCCCCCTGTGTGTTGGTCGGGTAGACCGGCACCACGTGCCAGCCATTGCCGCGAAACTCGATCTTGCCGACGGTGCGCCCACCCTCGGGGACCAGGATGGTTCCACCGGCGGGCACCATGTCGCCCTCGCCCATCGACGCCACCCATACCTGGATGCGATCGATGGACGGCGTCGTACATTCCATCAACGGCGGGGCGTCTGCCAACCCCGATCCGTCGAGACCGGGGCTGCTGTCGCGCGCGTCGCTGCC